>NZ_JAAMOX010000001.1:1536779-1873559 GCF_011758565.1 Lysinibacter cavernae | reverse complement strand
ATGCTCCGGATCTCGCCATCGTTGATGTCCGGATGCCCCCAACCTTTACCGACGAGGGCATCCGTGCCGCCGCGGTCATCCGTGGACAGAATCCCGGCGTCAGAGTGCTTGTGCTCTCGCAGTATGTCGAGGAGCGCTATGCGGCCGAGCTCATCGGTGACAACTCTGGGGGACTTGGCTATCTGCTCAAGGACCGGGTCGCCGATGTTGACGAATTCCTGTCCGCCGTTGCCAAAGTTGGCGCGGGCGGAACCGTACTTGACCCAGAGGTGGTGGCACAGATCGTGGTGAGATCACGCAAGACAAGCGGGCTTGAACTGCTCACAGCCCGTGAACAAGAAGTGCTCAAACTGATGGCAGAGGGGCGTTCAAACGCCGCAGTTGCCTCAGAACTGAATGTGGGAGAGGGCGCGATAGAAAAGCACGTCAGCTCCATCTTCAGCAAGCTGGGCCTCGCGCCGGCTGAGAACGAAAACCGCAGGGTCCTGGCCGTGCTTCGTTATTTGGGAGGCGACGCGTCATGACCACGCCAAGCATCCGCGGCCCGCACGACGCCGACACCACGACACACCCCCACACCAGCTACGAAGGAACCAGCATGTCAGGCCAACAGGCACAGACGACTCCACCGTTTTCAGAGGTATCCACACCGACTCCTCCTGGCGGAGGAACTGCTGCCCCAAACGGCTCGTCCTCCGTTCGGGTTATCACGATGGTGGTCGGTGGATTCCTTGCCGTGCTCATCATGGCAGGGGCGTTCTTCACAGGCGTTGCCGGAACCATTACCTCTCGTGAAAACTCCACTCAAACCATCACGGAAACGTTCACGAGTATTCGAGTCGCCGGAACCGTCGGGGACGTAAGCCTGACGTCCTCTGGGGCAGTTGACAAGCCTGTGGTTTCCTACGATTCCGTATGGTGGGGAACGCCAGCCACAACGATGAAGACCGAGGTTGTTGACTCCGAACTCGTGATTACGCTGGAAAAAGCCGGCATCACTCGTTGGTTTGGTTCAGGAGGCAGTGGATCGGTCAGCATCGAGCTCCCAACATCCTTTCCTGCGCTCGACGCGATAGATGTGCGCTCGCAGGTTGGTGAGGTTTCGGTGACAACGTTTGCCTCGAAGATCTCGGCGACATCTGAGGTCGGGTCGATCTCCGTCTTCGTTCCTGGCAGCCAGAAGCCGTCAAGTATTGTTGCAACCTCCCAGGTTGGCACCGTCACGGTTGTGGTGCCGGACGGAACCTACAACATCGAAAGCAACAGTTCGATCGGGGATGCGACCAGCACCGGCCTCGTCAACGATCCAAAGGCGCCAAACACTATCCGAGCACAGTCGGAGGTTGGCACGGTTGACGTCTGGAGCGAGACCGCATTCAGTAGCGGTATCGGCGCAGATACTACAAATTGGTTCGATGACGAGATCGACCGCGATCTGAACTTCCACTAACCACGAGCGCCCCCGACCTCAGGGGAAACGAGATGACCCAAATGTTCCTATTCGTATCAAAATAGGAACATTTGGGTCATCTCGATTGAGCTGGCTACGCGAAGGCACCCTTGCCTGTCACGTCTCGGCCGACCAGAAGCGCCTGAACGCTCTCTGTGCCCTCGTAGGTATGGAGCGCCTCAACATCAGCAAAGTGCCGGATGACGTGATGCTCGAGCAGGATGCCGTTGCCGCCGAGCATGTCGCGAGCAATCTGTGCGATCTGCCGAGCCTTTCGGGTGTTGTTGTATTTTGCGAGCGAAGCCTGAGTTGGCGTCATCGTTCCAGCGGCTTCCCGCTGGGTGAGCACAAGACAGTGCATCTGCATTGACGTGAGCTCTGCGAGCATCTCAGTGAGTCGTTCCTGAACCATTTGGAACGATGCGAGCGGCTTGCCAAACTGAATCCGCTGCTGCGCGTAGGTGAGCGCGGCCTCATACATCGCGGTTGCGTGCCCAAGCGCGCCCCAGGCAACCCCGAGTCGCGTCGCGAACAGGATCTTTGCGGTGTCCTTGAAGCTGTTTGCCCCGGGGAGTACCGCATCTGCGGGGACCCGCATGTTGGTGAACGTGATTTCGGCCTGGTGGATGGCGCGTAGCGAAACCTTGCCCGTGATCGTCGTCGCCGAGTAACCGGGGGTGTCCTGTGGAACGATAAACCCGCGTACGTTACCGGCCTCATCGCGCGCCCACACAACGGACATGTGCCCGACGGAACCGTTGCCGATCCACTTCTTGGAGCCGTTGATGACCCATTCGTCACCGTCACGGACAGCCGTGGTTTCAAGTGATACCGAGTCGGAGCCGTGGTCAGGCTCCGTCAGCGCAAAGGCGCCGAGCTTCTCGCCGCGCGAGAGCGGTACGAGCCATTCGGCTTTCTGCTCGTCGCTGCCGTACATCGCAACGCTGCGTAGTGCGAGGCCTGCCTGTACCCCAACGATCGTGCCGATCGAGCCGTCGCCGCGCGAGAGTTCCATCGTGGCGAGACCAGCCGCAAGCGGGCTGATGGTGTTCAGCCCAGGGCCCTCGACGCCGTCATTCAGCAGGTCAAGCTCGCCAAGTCGAGTGGCCCAACGAAGTGGATACTCTGCCTTGTCCCAGGCGTCGTTCACCTCAGGGAGGATTTCAATAATGAAGTCGCGGGCCCGCTGCCACACGGCGCGGTCTTCTGCGGGAACGTTCTCGAACACACCGTAGTAATCGGTGTCGAGGGCAGTGCCGAGTTCGTATTCAGACATTGAGGGAGTCTCCTTTGGTCCACGAGATGCTGATGGGGCCAGCCTATGGTGGTCACGGCATCCAGCTGACTCGGTTGTAGGGGTGCTGATATGACGTGCGTCGCCGCGAGTTCTATAGTGAGAGGATGGCCACAAAATCACTCAGGGTTCCCACATGGGTGGCCATCATCATCGTCATGCTCTGTGGCGCCCTTGTCGCGGTGCAGACCCGGTTGAACGGCCAGTTTGGCGCCGTGCTCGGCGACGGCTTTGTCGCAGCGACCTACTCGTTTGGCTCGGGACTTGTCATCATGACGATCCTGGTGCTGTGCAGTAAACAGGCCCGCAGCGGGCTGGCTGACCTCTGGGCTGGCATTCGCGGCGGAACCTTCCCGTGGTGGGCCGCAATGGGTGGAGCCGCCGGCGCTTTCCTTGTGCTCTCGCAGGGGCTCAGTGCTGGAATCCTCGGCGTTGCCCTGTTTACGGTTGGTGTTGTTGCGGGTCAGACTACGTTTGGCGTGTTTCTGGATGCCTGGGGCGTCGGCCCGTCAGGGAAGATCCCGCCAAACCGTCGTCGCCTTGCCGCAGTGGGGCTGTGCTTGCTTGCGGTCGCGATCACCGTGAGCGGTCAGCTTACGCACGCCGGGTCGCTTGTCTGGTTCATCATGCCGCTCCTCGCAGGCCTCGGAACGGCGTGGCAGCCGGCTGTGAACGGCCGCGTTCGTTCACTGACCAACAGCGCCGTCAGCGCAACGTTTGTGAACTTCGTCGTTGGTACGCTTGTGCTCGCAACGATCACGCTCGTTCGGGGCGCGTTTGTTGGCTTTCCAACCGAGTTTCCACCGGAGCCCTGGTACTACGTCGGCGGTCTTGTCGGTTGCATCTTCATCGGCGGCATGGCCGTGTTTGTGAAGCAGACGGGCGTGCTGCTGCTTGGCCTCGCGAGCATCAGCGGCCAGCTGTGCTGCTCGCTCGTCCTTGACCTGCTGCTACCTGTCGGGTCGTCTCCAGTAACTGCCGGAACCGTCATAGGCGTTATCGTTGCGCTCGTGGCGGTTGGGGTGTCAAGCATCCGGCCTCGACGCACACGCTAGTTGTCTCTGCGAATCCGGTTGATTTTGTCTGTAACGCGACGAAGGTGTTGGCTGTGTTTGGCGGCTAGAGCTCGCTGAGGTAGTCGGCCGCGGCAATTGTTTTGCGGGCGGAGCGATCTCCATCCGGTTTGCCACCAACGTAGAGCCAACCCATGAGTTTTTCGCCCTTGCGCAATTTGTGTGCCTTTGCCACTGGCTTGGCACGAGTGTGCGGCCCAGTGCGCCAGAGCACGCCCCAGCCCGCGTCATCCAGTAGGAGTGACAGAGAGTGAGCGACGCCGGATGCCACAGCTTCTTGTTCCCAGCTTGGAACCTTGTGACTCGGCTTTGGAGAAAAAACGACCGCAAGAAGCAGTTCAGCGCGGTGGGCTTTTCGGATGAAGCCGTCGGCCTCGCCCTTTTTCTTGCCGTCGGCTTTTGCAAGCGACTTTCCAACCTTGGTGCGGGACTCGCCACGAATAGCGATGACGCGCCAAGGATGCAGTGAGCTGTGGTCGGCGACGCGGCCGGCTGCTTCCAACAAATGCTCGAGCTCGGCGCTGTCAGGCGTTGCCTCGGTTACCTTCGAAAACGAGCGACGATTACGGATCGCGTTGTAGAGTTCGCTCACTAGCTGGCTGCTGAAGACTCGTCGTCTTCAGGCGCAAAGTTGAGGGCGAGCGAGTTCATGCAGTAGCGGTCGCCCGTTGGGGTGCCAAAGCCATCGTCGAAGACGTGGCCGAGGTGCGAACCGCACCGCGCGCAGCGAACCTCGGTGCGCTCGCGGCCGAGGCTGGTGTCGGAGAGCAGCTCGACAGCCTCTGGGCGGATGGATTCGTAGAAGCTTGGCCAGCCGCATCCCGCATCAAACTTTGTTCCTGCCTGGAAGAGTTCGTTGCCGCAGGCAGCGCACGTGTAGAGCCCAGCGCGTTCTTCGTCGTTCAGCTCGCCGCTGAAGGGCCGTTCTGTTCCTGACTGGCGAAGCACCTCGTACTGCTCAGGGCTCAGGGTTTCGCGCCATTCGCTGTCGCTGCGGTTCACGTCGTACGTCATGGAAGCTCCTGGGTATCTCTGGGTGGCTCGGCCGCCAAAATGGCATTCAACTCTCAGTCTAATAAGACAACGTCGGCGCGTTACCGTTCATTTCCGAAGTTGAATCGGTATAGGGGGTTTTCTCTTTGACACTCAGCGGTTAGTCAGGTTAGGGTTACATTGGTTAGCCGCGCCTAAGTAAGACGCGCCTTACCTAAGCACGGCCCGAAATTTTTCTGATTGATACATAGTTTGAGGTGTTCATATCGTGGGAGTTGCCAGGCGGAAACGTCAAGGATTTTCTCGTTGGACCGCTGCAGCAACGGCCACACTGGTCGCGCTCGGCGGAGTGTTCTTTTCTCCGAGCGTCGTGTTTGCAAACGACGACCCGGCAGCGATTGAACAGGTTGTAGAAGCAGAGACCCCCGCTCCGGTTCCTGCACCCGACGAGCAGCCCGCTCCCGCTGATGAGGCTCCAGTAGCCGAGCAGCCTGCGGCACCTGCCGAGGTGCCCACTGCCGATGCACCCGCGCCCGCCGCCGAGGCGCCTGCGCCAGAAGCGGCAGCGGCGCCTGCTCCCGCTGTTGCCCCGCTTGTCGCGGCTGCGCTCCCGACGCAGACGGCGACCCTCAAAGAAAACGGTGGCGCGCTGAGCTGGGGCTTCAAGGCCAGCTGGCGAAACTACGTCACCACATTTGCCGGTGGCACGATCAGCACGTATGCCGGTGCAACCGTGCAGGGCGACGGAACATACTCGTTCCCCGAATCCAGCGACAGCGACTACAACTCCCTGACCGGTGAGGGAACCGCAAAATACTTTGGTGGCGTTGACTTCCTCGGAACCGGTCACGGCTTTGACCTTCGGATGCAGAACCCGTGGGTTACGGTTGCCGCTGATGGCACCGTGACGGTCAGCGCGGAGACCAGCGTTTCGTCTACGGCGAACCCCGAGACGGTTGCTCGTGTAACCGTTGCAACGTTTGCCGGCGTTCCCGGACAGCCGACCGCATCCGACACACAGGTCTCGTGGGCAAGCATGCCCGGTGTGATCTCCCCGACGATTGCGCCTTCCGACCTCAGCCGCTATGCGGGTCAGGCCTCTGACAACCTTGCCTTCTCTGCGGCCGCAACAGAAGACGCACCCGTGACTCCGGTGTTTGAGCCAAAGGTCGAGGTGTTCAAGGCTGATGGTGTGACGCCGATTGCGCAGTCTGAGGTTCACGTTGGTGACTCGATTGTTGTGAAGGGTTCGGGTTTTGATCCTGCTGCCAATGTTGGCGGTCGTGGTATTCCGATTCCTGCGACGTTGCCGCAGGGGAACTACATTGTGTTTGGTAGCTTCCTTGAGAATTGGCGGCCGTCTGCGGAGGCTCCTGCGACTGCTCGTGTTGGTGGTCCGCAGAAGTGGGCTACGACTCAGGCGACGTTGGATGGAATTCCTGAGCGGTACAAGTCTGCTGTTGAGAATCAGTGGACTGAGTTGGATGCGTCTGGTTCGTTTACGGCGACGTTGGAGATGACGGAGTTCACGGGTGCGAAGGCGCCGTTGGATGCTGGTCGTTTTGGTGTGTACACGTATGGTGCTGGCAGTGTGAATAATGCTGCTCAGGAGAAGTTTGTTCCGGTGAACTTCACGAATGCTGCGGCTCCTGTTGCTCCGGTGTTTGAGCCGAAGATTGAGGTGTTCAAAGCAGACGGCGTCACGCCGCTGTCGAATGCCTCGGTGGTTGACGGCGACACGATCGTTGTGAAGGGAACAGGCTTCGACCCCGCGTCGAACGTTGGCGGAGCCGGCGTTCCGATCCCAGCAACCCTCCCGCAAGGAACCTTTGTTGTATTCGGTAGCTTCGCATCCAACTGGAAGCCATCCGCCAACGTGCCAAGCTCGCAGCGTGCGATCAACAATGAATCGCGCAAATGGGCCCTCGCCGAGTCCGTTCTGAACCAGGTTCCAGAAGAGCACCGTGAAACGATTCGCGGGCAGTGGGTCAACCTCGCCGCCGACGGTTCGTTTACGGCTGAGCTGAAGATCGCCTCGCCAGCAACACCGATTGCCGGTGGTAACTGGGGCGTATACACCTACGCAGGTGGGCTGGGTAACCCCAATGCGTCGCAGGAGCTCTCCGTTCCCGTGAACTACACCGCAAAGACGGTAGACCCCGATCCAGGAACTGAAACTCCGACGGGTGCGCTCAACTGGGCATTCAAGTCAGAGTGGAGCAACTACGTTCTTGGAATGGCCTCTGGCCAGATCAACGCCGTCAACGGTGCCACCAAGTCTGCCGGTAACGTCTTCGGTTTCGCACAGGCGACAGGAAGCACGTACGACACCGCCAAGAAGACCGGCGTTATCAAGTACTCCGGTGCGATCCAGTTTGTGAGTGAGCTGCACGGTTTTGACATCGTGCTGCAGAACCCGTGGGTGACGTTTGCAGCCGATGGTTCCGCGGTGATTAGCGCCGAGATGTCAACGAGCGACACGAGCGGCTTCACCGTTGCCCGCGTTGACATCGCAAAGCTCGCTTCGAGTGCCGGCATCCTTGCCGCGGACACGGGGGTCGTGAACTGGGCGAACCTCTCGACGACGCTCCTGCCAACGCTTGAGCCGAGTACGCTGAAGGGCTTCTACTCGAACACCGCCGGTGCCCCGGTGAGCTTTACGTACGGTGGCTCGAAGGATGAGGTGGTGACACCTCCAACGCCGAAGAAGCCCGTTGTTACCAGCAACGTGCAGACCGTATCCCAGGGTGCAGAGATGATTTTCACCGCGAAGAACTACGCGGCCAACGAAAAAGTCGACATCACCGTGTACTCGACCCCTGTCAAGGTTGGAACGAACCCGACGGCCAACGCGGATGGCGAAATTTCGCAGTCCTGGACTGTTCCCGCTGACTTCGAGCTCGGCGAACACAGGGTTGAAATCGTTGGAGCGAGCGGAACAGCAACGGCAACCTTTACCGTTGTTGAACCGATCACTACCTCGCCAATCGTTGACCCGAACAAGCCGTGTGTTGCCAACTCGGTTGCAGGCGCCAGCTTCGCGTGGGGAGTCCGTGACTCCTTCGTTTCCTACATCAACGGGCCTGCCGCAAAGGGAGCCGCATCGATCGGATGGGGTTCCGGCTCTGGAACCTTCAACCAGACTGACAGCATCGGCAAGGTTGCCTTCGGCGGAGGAGCAACCTTCACCGGTCACGGCACGATCCTGAACATTGTCATGTCGAACCCGCAGGTGCAGATCACGGGACCGAACACCGGTGTGCTGCTTATGGATGTGACGTCAAACGATTCGACGGGTAAGCCCAACGTTTCTGCTTCTGGCCTGACGCTTGCAACGCTGAGCCTCCCAGCAGCCGTCAAATCGGGTGGAACGGTGAGCTGGTCTGGCGTGGGAGTAACCCTTACTACCGCGGGAGCTCAGGTATTCGACGGCTACTACAAGGCCGGCGAAGCGATGAACTCCGCTTCGTTCTCCTTCCCACTCGGCGCAGAAGTTGCCTGTGACGACTACAGCAACCCGGCATCCTATGCCGCAGGTGGCAAGCTCGCTCACACGGGTAGCGACTCGAACGGACTCATGGGTCTTCTTGCCGTAACCATGCTGCTCGGACTTGGCCTTGTGGTCATTCGTCGCCGCCGTCTGAACGATGTTCCGGCCGTATCAACCATGGTCAGCCAGCGCTAGTCTGGACGTAACCATCGTGCGGGGGTAATCCTTTCGGGGGTTACCCCCGCACGCGTTTGGCCGACACGGAGACGGCCCTTTTCTCGCAAGACAACGAAAGGTTCTCGAAGTGTCGGTTTCGACAACGAAGGCTCAGCTCGCACGACGATGGTTCGCAACGCTCGCAACGACGGCGGTGCTTGGCGCTACCCTTGCCGCTGTGCCAGCGGCATCCGCCGTTGACCAGGCCGCACCCGTACTCAAAACGGAGGCGCCGGAGGTCGGCTGTGAGGTGACAGCCGGAACATTGAGCTGGGGCCTCATGGAGCGCTTCCGCGGATACATTGATGGATTCGCGAAAGGCGCGTTCACCCCCTCCGCCGACGTCTCCTTCAGTGGCACGGAGTGGACCTGGTCTACGCCAACCGGCTCGGTAGACCCCGCAACGGGAACAGGGCAGGTTGCGTTCCCCGGTTCGGTGCTTGCTACCGGACACGGAGACGTGCTGAAGATGAATTTTGCCAACCCGGTTGTTGAGTTTGTCTCGTCAACAGAAGCAAACCTCAAGTTTGACATCGACAGTAACGACACGACTGGTGCGCCAACGATTAGCGAAAAAGCCATCACCATCGGCACGTTTGCACTCACTCCTGGCCTGAGTGGCGAAGCCGGCAGCACCGTCACGATGATCGGAACCGGTGGTTTGTCAGAGGCCGCTGTTCCCGCATTTGCGGACTTCTACCAGGCTGGCGAACCGTTCGATCCCATGACGTTGAGCCTGACGCTTGGCGAGTGTGCAGGGGCCGCGACGGCATCCGCGGAGCCAACCGACGATGCAGCAACGACCCCGGAACCAGAAATGACCACGTTGATCGCCCCCGAGGACGAGAATGAGGGCTCGAACCTCATGCGGCTCTGGGTTGTGCTCGGAGTCGTTGTTGTTGCCGGAGTGGCGACGGTTATTGTTGTGCGGCAGCGTCGGGCGCGTAAATCGCCCGAGCAAGAGCACTCAGAGCTTCCGGAGTCCGGGGACCAAACGTCATAATCTGGCTGTCAGCCATGTCAATGATGTTGAGGTTCTTACCAGCGTTGGTCAGGGCAACGGCCTCGAGCGAGTCAATGAGACCCTCGGGGCCGCCGACGCTGTCGAGACCCTTCGTCATGACCAATAAGAGGTCTGGGTTGGCTTCGATAAGTGCTTCGTCTGTCATTGGGCGTTCGCCGACCCAACCAATCTCGGAGGCAACATCGCGGCCATCAAGCGCCGTGATCAGGTCGTCGGCACCCGAGCCCTCGCCAAACAGGTAATAGATGTTGGATGATCCGCGAAGGTAAAGGAACGCGATACGAACGCGGTCTGCGGGATCTTTTGGTGCGATCGCTTTGATCTGCTCAACGGTGTCATCGATTTCGTCAGAAAGCATCGTGCTGAGCGCCTTGCCAGCCTCGGCGTCTCCGAGCGCTGCGCCGATTTGCGACGCCTTTTCGATGGCACCGGAGATCGAGGGGTTGCGGTCAACAAACACGACGGGGATGCCCGTGTCGGCGATCTGGCGAACAACGGCGAGCGGCCCAACCGTGCCATCCGTAATGACAAGGGTTGGCTCGAGCGCGAGAACACTCTCCGCATTAATCGAGTGGCTTGAGCCGGTAACAATCGGAAGGTCCTTCGCCTCGTCAAACGTCATCGTCGCATCGCGGCCAACAACGCTGTCGCCGTAGCCAAGAGCGAATACCGTCTCGCCGATGGCCCCGGCGATGTCAAACGTGACAATGCGCGACGTGTCAGTGACGGTGACGTCGAGGTCACCGTTGGGATCGTGAGAGGTCACGGTTGTCGGAAGTGATTGTTTTCCTGGCTCGACCAGATTTGCCATGCTTCGCTCTGGGAGCTGTGCCGTGCACGGGCCGGTGCCGACGTGGGGGTCGGCAACGGGCGTGAGGTCAGCGATCGGAGTCTCAAATGACGTCGGGCTGGTGCATACCGGGCGTGCGCCTGCCGTCTCAGAGGTCGCCGGCGTCGTGGAATCGCCAGTGGAACATCCTGAGAGGATCAGCGATGCGACCGCAAGAGTCGCGACAAGGATGATGTTCTTGCGTCGGAAGGGAGACGTGCGAGCGCGCGGCGAAGCGGCAACAAAAGTGTGCATAGAAAATGGACGCCTTAGAATGAGTGGTGAGGCTAGCCTAATATACAAAACTGGGTGTTCTCAGGGGGCTGCCAGGCAGTTCAACGGCAAGCCGACTACTCTAGGTGAGTTGATTGGTGGGGCCGGGATCTCGGTATCTGAAGCATTTGACGCTACTATCGAGACTGATCAAGAAAGAGATGGAACTTCGACGGATGGACAGAAGCGACAACGACCTAACTCGCGGGGGCGAGGGAGTGGGTCCCGGTTCTGAATCCGACGAACCAATTTCACCTGGACTTGACGAGCTCTTTGGCGCCCTTCATGAAGAGGAACAGGTGCCAAATATTGGCGATCTGCCGAGCGCAAACTCGACACCTGGCTCCCATGCTTTGCCAAGCGCATCCGGCCAACCAACGCCGGTCACACCGCCTCCATCAACGGCCCCACTGAGCCCAAGACCATCAACTCAGGCCCCGGTGGCGCACACCGCAGCTCCAGAAGCCGTTGTCTATATTCCGGACGCAGAGCTTCCGTCTGCGGCCCCCGCAGCGGAACAGCCGGTGCCTGCTGATGACTATGCCGAGCTTGCCGCTCGGGCACGCGTGTCTGTGCAGCCCCTCAATGCAGAACCTACCGAGCCAACTCTTATTGATGCAGGCGAAGCATCTGACGATGAAGCACCGTTCCACCCGGACGAAGCTCTCGATGCCCGGCGTGCCGCCGGCTCAACGGACTCTGCGGTAGGGCGTCGGCGCGCGTCGAGGAATGACGCACAGCCGTCAGCATCCAAGAAACCGTCGCTTGATCCCTTTGATACTCCCCAGATGGGCAAACGAGTAGGGGTGCATCGCGCTCCACGCCGCCGCGGTCCTAACTGGATTTTTGTGATGTGGGCGGCGTTGGTCACTCTGTTGCTCGTTGTGGCTGGAATTGTGTATATCGTCATCGGGGTTGGCAACGTAAAGCTCCCGAATCCGCTTCAGTCCTCTGCGACAAGCGGACAAACACCCGCTGCCGAGGTTGAACCTGTTGTGAATCCGGCCGCAACTGTGACGATTCTGAACGGAACTGCCGATCCAGAACTCGCAGCCGCGGCGTCTTCATACGTGACCACCCAGCAGCTCGGCGTGATTGGGAACGAGAGTACAACCGAAACCCCAGACGTCACGATTAGTGCCGTGTTCTATGCCGATCCGGCAGACGAAGCAGCCGCGCTTGGGTTGGCCGCAAAGCTGGGTGGAATGCAAGCGCATCTCACCGACAGCTATGCGGGTCTCGGTACTCAACTCGTAGTTCTTATCGGTACAGATCTGGCGTTGCCAGACGCGGCTCAGTAACCTTGAACGGTTGATGCCTCCATCCAGCGTGGGGCATCCACACAACTGACATCGCCAACAGGATGGACCCAACACCGTGACCGCTTTGCGTACTTCGAACAGGTTGCTTCGTCTGGCCGTCGTTGGTGCTGCTGCAGCGGTGTTCGCTGCAGGGTGCGCTCCGGCGACGCCAAAGGATGCGCCGGAGGCCACCGGCGAGTATGCGTCAAGCTACACGGTTCCGGCAGAGCGGGTGCTTGCGCCGTTGCGTGGGACAGCGGTAGAAGTGGCGCCCGAAAATCCCTCACTTGCGGTGAAGATCGATAATCACGAGGAAGCCAGGCCTCACTACGGCCTCAACTCGACAGACCTGGTATTCGAAGAGTTAGTCGAGGGTGGTCTCACCCGCTACGTAGCAGTGTTCCAGTCGAGCGTTCCTGAGACGGTAGGGCCCGTGCGGTCCATTCGTCCAATGGATCCAGACATTATTTCCCCCATGGGCGGGCTCGTCGCATACTCGGGGGGAGCAGATCAGTTTGTTGCCAAAATGCGGGATGCACCCGTTGTGAATATTCTGGATGACGCAGGGGACCCATATTTTGACAGGGGCGTCGACCGAATCGCCCCACATAACCTGTTGTTGAGGGCGCAAGAGGCGGTCGCGGCTCACGCCGACATCCCCGCTCCTCAGCAGCAGTTCGCCTATTCGATTGACCAGGGGACCTCGTCTGCGGCGAGACTTGGTGCTCCGGTCAACTCGCTGAGCCTCACGTTTTCTCCCGAGCGGTTCCCCTCTTGGTCATGGAATGCTGAGGCCGGTGTGTATCTGCGTAGCCAAGAGGGCTCCGCAGACGTTGGCATGGATGGCGCCCAACACCAATCGACCAACGTTGTTGTGCTGAAGGTGCCTGTCGAGCGGGGAGACGTACCATTCACCCAGCTCACGGGCACGGGCGAGGCATGGTTCTCAAGTGCGGGCAAGACCGTGCAGGGATCGTGGGCGAAGGGCACAAGAGACGAGCCGCTTCGGTTTGTGGATGCCTCAGGCTTCACCGTCCAGCTTGCACCCGGTAATACCTGGATCGAAATGATCCCGGCTGATGAAGGCACAATCGTCACGGAATAGCCCCGTCTTCTTCGCTGTGAGCGATACGCGGAGTAACACCGCGTGACCTTCGGCGTCGTCACTTGCACTCTCAGGCTACGAGTGCCAGAATTGTGTCTAGCACTCGCCCCGAGCGAGTGCTAGTTTTCACAGATTCTTTGACGTCCAGGAGGGACGATACTCACATGGCAAAGATTATTGCTTTTGACGAAGAAGCACGCCGTGGTCTTGAGCGTGGACTGAACACGCTTGCAGACGCGGTAAAGGTAACGCTCGGCCCGCGTGGTCGCAACGTTGTCCTCGAAAAGAAGTGGGGCGCACCCACGATCACCAACGACGGCGTTTCAATCGCCAAAGAGATCGAACTCGACGAGCCCTACGAGCGCATCGGCGCCGAGCTCGTTAAAGAGGTAGCGAAGAAGACTGACGACGTTGCCGGAGACGGAACCACGACGGCAACCGTTCTCGCACAGGCCCTCGTTCGCGAAGGACTCCGCAACGTCGCTGCTGGCTCAGACCCAATCAGCCTCAAGCGCGGCATCGAGAAGGCAGTAGACGCCATCTCAAACCAGCTGCTCGAGAACGCAAAAGAGATCGAGACCACCGAAGAGATCGCGGCAACCGCATCCATCTCGGCTGCTGACCCTCAGATCGGCCAGATCATTGCCGAGGCAATCGACAAGGTTGGCAAGGAAGGCGTTGTTACCGTTGAAGAGTCGAACTCTCTCGGAACGTCACTCGAACTCACCGAAGGAATGCGCTTCGACAAGGGTTACCTGTCGGCATACTTCGTAACCGACCCAGACCGCCAAGAGGCAGTCTTCGAAGACCCCTACATCCTCATCGCCAACTCGAAGATCAGCAACATCAAGGACCTGCTCCCCGTTGTTGACGCTGTGATCCAGTCGGGCAAGCAGCTCCTCATCATTGCTGAGGACGTTGACGGCGAAGCGCTCGCAACGCTCGTTGTGAACAAGATCCGTGGCATCTTCAAGTCGGTTGCTGTGAAGGCACCTGGCTTCGGAGACCGTCGCAAGGCTCAGCTGCAGGACATCGCCATCCTTACCGGTGGACAGGTCATCAGCGAAGAGGTTGGCCTCAAGCTTGAGAACGCAACCCTCGACCTCCTTGGTCGTGCACGCAAGGTTGTTATCACCAAGGACGAGACCACCATCGTTGAGGGTGCTGGAGACGCAGAGGCAATTGCCGGTCGCGTTTCGCAGATCCGCAAGGAGATCGAGAACACCGACAGCGACTACGACCGCGAGAAGCTGCAGGAGCGCCTGGCAAAGCTTGCCGGTGGCGTTGCAGTCATCAAGGCCGGAGCCGCAACCGAGGTTGAGCTCAAGGAGCGCAAGCACCGCATTGAGGACGCAGTCCGCAACGCGAAGGCTGCCGTTGAAGAGGGCATCGTCCCCGGCGGTGGAGTTGCACTCATCCAGGCCGGCGCAACCGTCTTCGCAAAGCTCGAACTGACGGGCGACGAGGCAACCGGTGCAAACATTGTTCGCGTAGCCATCGAGGCTCCGCTGCGTCAGATCGCTCTCAACGCTGGCCTCGAGCCTGGCGTTGTTGCCGAGAAGGTTCGCAACCTCCCAGTTGGTCACGGCCTCAATGCCGCAACCGGTGAGTACGGCGACCTGCTCGCTCAGGGCATCATCGACCCAGCGAAGGTAACGCGCTCTGCCCTGCAGAACGCCGCATCGATCGCAGCACTCTTCCTCACCACCGAGGCAGTTGTTGCTGAGAAGCCAGAGCAGAACGCTGCTCCTGCTGGCGACCCAACGGGTGGCATGGACTTCTAGTCCACAGCGCACAGAGCGGGGCGGTCCTTCGGGGCCGCCCCGCTTTTGTGTACCTGCATCTATTTGTGAGTTTCTGCGGAGTTACAGAGCATTCTGCGCAGAAAGTCGCAAATGGATGCAGGTGTCAGACGGGGAGGAGGGGGAGCGTGACCCGGAAGGTTGCACCGCCGCCAGGCGTTTCGTGGGCGCTGACCGTGCCCTTATGGGCCTGTACGATCGACGAGACGATTGCGAGGCCAAGTCCGCTGCCACCCGTTTCGCGGGTGCGAGAGGTGTCGGCTCGCCAGAAGCGTTGAAAAATCTTCTCTCGAATCTGCTCAGGGATGCCCTCCCCGTGATCCACGATCTCAAAGGTCGCGGTTTCTGCGGCTTCGTCGACGCTCACAACGATTTCGATTGGGCTGTCATCGTCGGTGAACCTGAGCGCATTGCCGATGAGATTGGTCATGACCTGGCGGATCTTGTTCTCGTCGCCGAGCACGATAGCCGGTGGAACGTTTGCCTCAATCTCCTGCGATTCCTCGGGGGTAATTGCCGTGTTTGGGAATTCCGAGTCGCGTTCGATGCGGGTGAGCGGTTGGGTGTCGAGCATCGAGCTGCGGCGGATGCGTCGCTGGCGAAGCCTTGCGAGCGTGCCCGTTGCAAAGGAGATGCCACCCGTAACCGTTGACGGCTCGACTCCTGGCGGCGCGGCCGCCGGCGGCAGCGGGGTGACCGGTTCGTGTTCGCCCGTGGTTGCTATTGAGCCGTCGGCGAGTCGCGGTGTTGCGTCGTGAACCAGCACGCGGACCTCGCGGCTTGGCGATGAGGCCATGGTGTCGAGCGCCGCATCTTTGGCCAGCGGTACGAGGTCGACCGGTAGCATCTCGATTGGCTTTGCCTCGTCAAGGCGGGCAAGAGCAAGGAGGTCTTCGACCAGCGTGCCCATTCGGAGTGCTTCTTTTTCGATGCGTTCCATGGCCTGGGCGACATCGGCTGGGGTCTGCAACGCGCCCATTCGGTAGAGCTCGGCGTAGCCGCGAACGGTCACGAGGGGCGTGCGCAGTTCGTGGCTTGCGTCGCCGACAAAGCGTCGCATTTGCTCAATGGTTTTGGCGCGGTCGGCAAAGGCAGAGTCGATTCGCCGAAGCATGGTGTTCAGGGAGCGGCTGAGCCTGCCAACTTCGGTGTTGGATGCGGTGACGGGCACGCGTTGGCTGAAATCACCCTCTGCGATGGCTGCGGCGGTCGCTTCGACTTCGCGCAGGGGTTCAAACGTGCTGGTGACGAGCAGTCGCGTCAAGATTGCGCCAAGGAGCACCACGACGATGCCAAAGCCAGAGAAGATCGTGATGTAGCGCACCATGATGTTGTCAATATTGCTCATGGACTGCGCGATGAGGAGGGTTCCGCTACTGCCGCTGTTGTCTTTTGGCACGATGGGGACGAGGACGGCCCTCCAGCTCACCTCGTTGCCGGGCTGCATGAGATGCAGTATTTGATTGCCGTACACGTTGATGGCGTCGGCACTTGAGATCAGCGGGACCTCAGGCTTGGCATTTGACTTGCTGCCCTGGAAATTGTCGTAGAGCAGTACGCCATCGGCATCAAGAACGGCTATGTAATAGGGGTCGCGCGGTGCGTACAGCACATCGTTGCGCGTGATGAGTTGGGCTGTTGCCCCCAGTGCGAGCGCCGGTGTTGGATCGGTTTGTAGCTGGCGCAGGTTTGAATCAACCTGGGCGATCAGCTGCGGCTGGAGAATCATCATGGTGCCAGTGCCCACGATGAGGATACCGAAGGTGAGAATTAGTACCGTCACCCCGGTGATTTTGGTACGAAGGGATACTGCATCCCATCGCTTCGCCAGCCGCGGCTGCCGCATGTGCCTTGTTACGACTTCTGGTCCACCTTCAGCATGTAGCCGAAGCCGCGCTTGGTTTGGATGAGCGGGGTTTCGGAGTGTTGTTCGAGCTTGCGGCGCAGGTACGAGATGTAGGACTCGACGATGCCGGCGTCGCCGTTAAAATCGTACTCCCAGACGTGGTCAAGAATCTGTGCCTTGCTCAGTACCCGGTTGGGGTTGAGCATGAGGTAGCGGAGCAACTTGAACTCGGTTGGGCTGAGCTCAACACTCACGTCGCCAACGAAAACTTCGTGGGTGTCTTGATCCATGCGGAGCGGGCCAACCTCGATTTGGGCGTCTTCTTCGTCTTGGATGGTGCGGCGAAGGATCGCTTTGATGCGGGCAACAATTTCGTCGAGGCTGAACGGCTTGGTGACGTAGTCGTCGCCACCAACTGTGAGCCCCATGATCTTGTCTTCGGTGTCGTCCTTTGCGGTGAGGAAGAGGATCGGGGCGGTGTAGCCGGCTGAACGGAGGCGCTTGGTGACGCTAAAGCCGTTCATGTCTGGCAACATCACATCGAGGATGATGAGGTCTGGTTCGTCTTCGAGTACGGCGGAGATGGTCTGGGCACCGTTACTTACGGCTCGCACCCCAAAACCGGCAAAGCGCAGGCTGGTGGTGAGTAGGTCGCGGATGTTTGGTTCATCGTCGACAACGAGTATGCGTGGTCCATCATTCATGTTTCTATTATCTGACAATTCGCTGGACAATGTCTGAAAACTTTTTCGGCGAGTTTGCTTGACTTTTCGGGGTTTTAGATTTTTGGTGCTGCGTGGCTTAAGCGATGCTTTGTGACGCGGAACGGGAGATCGAGTTCCGCAAGCGTGGTGAGTTCGGTCAGGTGGTGGAACCCAGCTGCTGCCCCGATGGATGCCTCGACCGCCCTTGCCGCTACGATCCCAGTTGCATGTGACTGGCTTTGGCCTGTTGCCGAGAGTAGGGGGCCGTCGGCGTCTTCGATGGTCAGAATCCAGGTGTCGCTGCCTGGAAAATGTATCGACGGCGGCATGTTGCGTGCGCCTGGAATCCAAGTTGCGGCCGCGAGGAGCGTTGTGGCGAGGCGTGTGTCTGTGCCAAAGTATGTCGCCGCCGGTCGGCCGAGTTGAGGGGTGAGGGTGTGCTGATCGGAAAAGTCTGTGCGATACAGGCGCCGAGGGGTGCCATTGATGCTGAACGTGCGGGGGTTGGTGTAATTGCGAATTGAGCGGCCGGTTGTTGGGTCGCGAAATTGCCTGCCGAGGAGGCCAAAGGACCAGGCAGCTGCCGCCGCGCCGTGGGCTTCGCCGGCCCCGAGGAGGACGCCGATGCTGAGTTCCCCAGTTGCTGTGCTGATGTGCTGCGCCTCGACGGCAAGGAGGTTGGTGAGGCCTGGGGCGATGCCGACGCTCGCGATGATGGGTGCGGTGGGAGTCGGGAGGGCTGCAAGCTGGTCAATATAGGTGCTTGTTGCGGTGATGTCGATCCAGGTTGTGCCGCTGCCGATGGCGGAGGCGGCCAGGTGGGGGTCTTCTGCTCCGGTTGCGTTGATAACTGCCGTGTAGTTTTTGGATTCGGCACCGACATCGTCATAGTTTCGGATGTCGAGGGGGCGGTCCGCGAGTTCCACGTTTCGGCCGGCGCTGTGTGCGGTGATGCCTCGTGATCGGAGTTCGTTCATGATGTGGATTCCGACGGCGCCGTAGCCGCCAAGGACGAGGACGCGTGAGTCGCTGCGATTCATTGGTTCCTAACTTGAACAATGGTGTTTGAGTTAATGACGATAGCACAAGTCAAACATGAATGTATGAGATAGTCTGGCTGTGTGAACGACAACAGCCGAGCATCCGCTCAACCTCGCCGAGCAGATGCAGAACGGAACCGAGACGCAATTATTGAGAGCGCGTTGACGCTGCTTGAGCGCAACAGCGCGGCCACGATGGCCCAGATAGCGACGGCCGCTGGCGTCGGCAGGGTGACGCTCTACGGACATTTTTCATCGAGAGACGAACTGGTGGATGCCGCGTTCCGCACCGCAGTCGCCAGGTCGGAGCGAACCCTTGCCAACCTTGACCTCGGCGGCAACCCGGTTGCGGCGCTCGTGCGACTCATCCATTCGTCGTGGCGAGAAGTGGTTCGCAATCTTGCGGCCCTTGATGCTGCCCAGCGAGCGCTTCCCCCAGAGCGCATCCGCGAACACCACAGCGAACTCATGGCCTGTGTAGAGGACGTGATTGCGCGAGGGCAGGCCGAAGGCGCCTTCCGTGCTGACCTCAGCGCAGGATGGCTGACGGCGTGCTTTTACGCGGTGCTGCACGTCGGATCGGACGAGGTCCTTGCCGGTCGCGCGAGTGCAGAGCAAGCGGCAGAGCAGATTACCGCGACCGTGCTTGGACAGCTGAGTCCGACGGCTGCCGGGCTACGCGGCCCGGTTGACGAGTGAGGCGGCGTCGATAATCGTGTACGAGTATCCCTGCTCGGCGAGGAAGCGTTGCCGGTTCTGGGCAAATTCCTGGTCGACCGTGTCGCGCGCCACAAGCGTGTAAAACGAGGCCGTGTGGCCCGTTGTGCTTGGTCGGAGGAGACGCCCAAGGCGTTGCGCTTCTTCTTGCCGTGAGCCGAACGAGCCAGATACTTGAATCGCAACTGAGGCGTCGGGGAGGTCAACGGAGAAGTTTGCGACCTTGCTCACAACGAGCACTTTGATGGTTCCCTCGCGGAACGCCTGAAAGAGCTGTTCGCGCTCATTGACGGGGGTCGCCCCCGTGAGCTGGGGAACGCCAAGCGCCGTCGAGAGCTCCTCAATCTGGTCGAGGTACTGAGCAATGATGAGAATCTGCTCGCCCTCGTGATCTGCGACGAGGCGACGAACGGTATCCATCTTTGCAGGGGCCGTCGCGGCGAGGCGGTAGCGTTCGTTATCGGCGGCGGCCGCGTATTCGAGGCGGGTGTCTTGGGGGAGGTCCACACGGACCTCAAAACACTCAGCTGGCGAGATGTAGCCCTGGGCCTCGATCTCTTTCCACGGAGCGTCGTAACGCTTTGGCCCGATGAGGCTGAATACGTCGCTTTCGCGCCCATCCTCACGCACGAGCGTTGCGGTGAGCCCGAGGCGGCGGCGTGCCTGCAAATCGGCGGTCAGCTTAAATACCGGAGCGGGCAACAGGTGTACTTCGTCGTACACAATGAGGCCCCAGTCGAGCGCGTCAAGCACGGAGAGATGCGCGTATTCACCTTTTCGGCGAGCGGTCAGGATTTGATAGGTGGCGATCGTGACCGGTTTGATCTCTTTCACCTGACCCGAGTACTCGCCAATGTCGTCGGCGGTGAGATCGGTGCGCCGCAGAAGCTCATCGCGCCACTGACGAGCGGAGACGGTGTTTGTGACAAGAATGAGGGTTGTGGCGCCAACGGCTGCCATCGTTCCGGCACCCACCAGCGTCTTGCCCGCGCCGCAGGGAAGCACCACAACGCCGGACCCGCCAGTTTGAAAGTTCTCGATTGCCCTCAGCTGATAGTCGCGCAAGTGCCAATCGTCGGTCAGTGCGATGTCGTGCGGCGTACCTGGGGTGTACCCGGCGAGATCCTCCGCCGGCCAGCCCTGTTTCACGAGCTCTTGCTTGAGCTGCCCACGTGCCCACGGCTCGACGCTGAAGGCGTCTGGCCTGATCTGTGCGGTGAGCAGTGGCGCAATCCGCTTGGCCTTCGATACCTCGCGGATTGCCGCTTCGTCGTCTGAGCGAAGGATGAGGTCCCCGTTGTCGTCACGTTCGATAACAAGACGACCGTATCGGCCAACGGTTTCAATGATGTCGATGGAAACGGACTGCGGAACGTCAAATTTGGAGTACCTATTGAGCGTCGCGAGCATCTCGTCGGCGCTGTGCCCTGCCGCGCGCGCGTTCCAGAGACCAAGCCTCGTGATGCGGTACGTGTGGATGTGCTCAGGTGCGCGCTCCAGCTCGGCAAACACGGCAATATCGTGGCGCGCGTTTTCGGCTTCGGGGTGTGCGACTTCGAGCAGAACGGTGCGGTCGCTTTGGACAATCAGTGGGCCGTCAGACATAGAGACCAAGTCTACGCCCTCGACCCTGTGATACCCGTGGGTCGTGCGGTGCTACGCGAGGGTCTCTACGCTGGTAACCCAGGCAAGGGGGAGCGTCCGCTCAACATCCGATGCGCTGTCGAGTCCGCGCAATCGAGCGGCGGAGACGCTTGTTGGCAGGATGGTGTACTCGTGTGCTGCGCCGTTTGGTGCGACGAGCGCGACCTTGATGGTTGATTTAGATTTGATGGCGAGGCTGAGCTGGCGAGAGAATCCAGTTTCTGGCGTCTCATCGTCGTGCGCGGCTTGGTTGTTTCGCAGCCGCTCAAGAAGCTGCCTCGTTGGGTTGGCTTTTGGCGCTGCTGATGCCGGGCTCGCGTCATGGCTACCACCATCGGAGATCAGGGCAGCCGGGTACTTTGCTTCGTGCAGGGAATTGATGACCACGTTTGCCGACATGATGCTTACGAGGACGTCTTCCGAGCGCCGCCGAAGGGACAGGTGCTGCAAGCCGCGGTCAACAAGGAGCGTCTCGAGCGTGTGGCGGTCATCTGCGGTGACTCGCGTTCGCGCCGGTGAGCCAGCCGTTTGCGGCTCGATAGCTTCAACGCGGATGCTGCCGTAGCGCCTGACCGTCTCGGTGACGAGGTAGTCGAGTGGTTGTGGGATGCCCGTGAGCGAAATCTTGGCGAGGAATCCGCGGAGCTTGTCTTCCGTCATGCCAGCGGTAAAGGCGCGGAGCAGGCTGGCCGACGTTATTCGGTACGTGGCTGCGAGCGCCCTGTTCTCGATTGTGGCGATTTGCCGCAACTCGGTATCAATTGCCGCTTTCAGTGGGCCGGGTGAGATAACCGTGAGGTCTGGCTGCACGTAAACGGAATCCACCTCGGCTGGCATGAGCGGGGCAAGGATTTCGGCCGCTGCTGCATCCCCCGAAACAACGAGGGCTTTGGCAAAGCTGCTGCCCGCATCTGCGTGCTGGAAACCGATGAACTCGGCCTCATCAACGAGGGTGCCGACCCATGCCGTTGCGCGCTCTGGCGCTGCGGGGAAGAGCCAGGGGACAAGGACGCGGATGGTGTCGCCCCAGACCCGCCGGGAGTGCTCACTCAGCGTCTCGACAATGTCTGGTGAAGCGGCCTCGAACCAGGCATGGGCGAGGGCAAGCCAACGCTCGGCCGGAGGGAGCATGAGCCACTCCGCGGATTGGTCGGTCGCCGTCCAGCCAACCGCGAGTTCCGCGGTGAGGCCGGCCCGTGAGGTGAGGGTGAGGAGAAAAGGAACCCGATTGAGCGTGACCCTGAGCGCCTCAGAGAGACGCTTGCTTGCCGGAAGTGTGAGTCCGCCGCGTGCGCGCGTTGGGGCTGGTTCTAGTGTGAGTTCGGCTATGAGCTCGCCGACCATTTGGACAAGGGCAAACGCTCGTTCTGCGGATGCTCGCTCGGTCTCGTCGCCTGGGTCGTTCTCGACAACATCCAGCAGCGTTGGGCGGGTGAGGTCAACAAGTTCTTCCGGGGAAGGCAGCCCCTCTGCTGGCCAAGAGCCGAGCGCGACCGCAACCTCAGGCCAGCCCTGGACGGCGTCGCCCTCGGTGCGTACGAGTGCCATGCCCCTGAGCCGAGCGAGAATGGCGTCGATCCAGTCTGACGAGAACTCGCGGTGCGGCGTCGAGTGTGAGAGTCGACCACGGATCT
The DNA here is from genome assembly GCF_011758565.1 of Lysinibacter cavernae. Lineage (GTDB taxonomy): Bacteria > Actinomycetota > Actinomycetes > Actinomycetales > Microbacteriaceae > Lysinibacter > Lysinibacter cavernae. The sequence goes on along the minus strand of NZ_JAAMOX010000001.1, from coordinate 1,851,124 downwards.
GATCGGGGGTGAGCCACGCTGGCTCCTCATCTGCTCCGAGAACGACAAGAACAGCGAGCGAATTTCGGTCGAGAGGGGTCAGCGCTTGCTGCAGCGATTCCGCCTTGAGCAGGTGGCCGGCAAGATCAAAAAAGTCTTTGAGTCCTGCAGCGGAAACTGAGCGCTGTTGAAGGAGCTGCTCCACCGATTCGTCGGAGGAGGCGCTGAGCTGGCGTGAGAGGGCGAGAACGCTGGTCATGGCTGCCCGACAGGTGAGGGTTACCCCTCGACGGAACCGTTCTGGTTTGCCTCGCGTTTGCGACGGATGATGCCAAGGATCATGAGGACAACGATCAGGATGAAGCCGACCGGGAGACCTACGTATGTGATTGCGACAATGACCGGCCACATGCCGGCTGCGAATGCCTCGCGGCCAACACCGCTAAAGCTGGCGACCAGCACCGCGATGAACGAGAGTATTGAGACACCGATGATGCCCGCGACCATATAGACGAGTACCCGCTCGACGCGGCTAGGTGTTCCCTGTTTCTCAGACATCACCCTTAAGGATACAGGGGAACGCTTGGCAATGTCTGCGAGCGCGGACAACGCTTCGTTATTCGCGCTCGGTTGCCGATCTCTCATTCGACGGGGAAGCATTTTGGCGACGCTTCCTGAGGTTTGCTGGGGCAAAGAGAACCGCCGTAACTGTCCCGAGGGCGGCAACGAAGATGATGATCCACCAGGGGAAACGTGCCGTGTCGACAGCCGAGACCATTTGTGAATCCACGGATGGGGCGTCGATGCGTTCGCCGCGAACGAGCAATCGGTGGCTGTTCACATTCAACGGTGTGCAGGTAATGAGGGTGACATAATCATGGCCCCGCGTGATTGTCAGATCTTCGAGATTATCTGGTGTCACCACCGTGATCTGGTCAACGCGGTAAAAGAGGTCGCGGTCAAGAACACTCAGAGAGAAGGTATCGCCTTTGCGGACGTTCCCAAGACCAGAGAGCATCTCGGCGTTGGGAAGTCCGGAATGAGCCGTGAGGACAGAATGCGTCCCGATACCACCAACCGGCAACGAGGACCCGAGCAAATGGCCGGCTCCAAGGTCAAGGGTTTGCTCTGAGGTTCCATGATAAAGGGGAAGCTCAACGTTGATTGATGGGATGCTGAGCCGTCCCATGACCTCGCTACCCGGAAGTCGTAGTTGGCTGAGATAGTTGTCGTCGTCAGCCGAGTCTGCCGCTTGAGCTCCGGATTCTGAGCGATACGGATCACGAAGCACTCCCTGGGGAAGCGCCTTGTTGTAGTCATCCGCTGCAGTTAAGAGGTCTTGTTTTGTGCTGTCTTCTGCCGAATCCACCTGACTGGCGTATGCGTTGAGCGCGCTACCGTGTGCCCGCTCAGTAAGCCAGGTTGCAGCCATCGGATACAGCATGATGCTCACGCCCATACACGCGGCAATGAGAACAGCGAATCGCTGCCAACGATACCCACGTTGGCGAGGGCGCGAGGCGTGTTTCGGCGATCGCATTCGCATCACTTTCAGACAGAAACGTTCGTGGAGGGATGCGTTGCGGGGGCCAACGGATGGCCCCCGCAACGCGTTATTACGTGACTATGCGAGTTCGGTGACCCGACGACGGGCACGCATTGCGAGCACGGCCGCTCCAAGCAGCACGATTGCACCGCCACCATAGAAGAGGCTTGCGCTGAGTGCTGAACCGGTGAACGGAAGCTCGAAGCCGCCGTTTGCAGGTGAGTTCTCTACCGTGAAGTCAACGATCGTGTCGTTCTCTCCGACGGTTACGCGCACTGGCTGGGCGAGCAGTTCGTAACCAGAGGGCGCTTTGGTCTCAGCAATCCAGTAGTACTGGAAGCCGGTATCAGACGGCGTGACTACCTGGTTGTCATACCAAGCGGACTGACGCAGGCCCGGGATCGTCACCTGACCGTTGGTTCCGGTGGTCCACGAGGACACTCCTTCAACCGTGATCGCGTTGGTTCCGTTGCGTGCATCGTTCTCGGTGGCAAACACCTGGAACGTTGCTCCCGCGAGCGTGACACTGTTGTCAGCGGCGCTGACCTTTGAGATGGTGACGTTACCGTACTTTACGATGGGCTCTTCGGTTGGCGTTGGGCCACCCGGCTCGCCAGGCTCGATGTCAAAGCTTGCCTCGTTTGGGTAGATGAGCGCCTGGTTGGGGATATCTCCAACGGTGTTGATCGTGGTGACGATGGCGATCTGCACGCTTGCCGTCTTGTTGGCAACAAGCTTGATACGTCCGGCTTCGGTGAAGTCAACCGTCACCTTGGTCCCTGCGCCTGAGGCAGGAGGGACGGTTGCGATGGTGTAGTCCGTGCCAAGAAGCAGTTCGGTTCCGTTTGTCAGGGTAACCGCAGTGCTCTTGTAGGTTAGGCGTGCGTCAAGCGGATCCACAATGCGGTATCCGTCAAGGACGTCAACGTTGGGGATTTCGCCCGTGATGGTCCAGGTGACATCGTCGCCTACCTTGAGCGACGTCGAGTCGTCAACTGTTTTCTCTCCCGGGTTGATAACGGCGTTCTTGGGGTAAACGTGAACGTTATACATCCAGGTGTTGGAATCGATCGGGTCGGTCATCGGCACGGTGATCAGGAACGGTGCACCTGCGGTCGTTCCTGCTGGAACAACCGTCTCGGTCACGAGGTACACGCCGAGGGGCAGGTTGGTCGCAATGGCGTCACCGTTTGCGATCGTGGTGATCGACGTCGTGTGGCCCTTTACCGCTGTCGCAGCGGCATTGGGAGTGAGCGCCTTGAGCGCGGTCCAGCCTTCATTTGTGGTCAGGTTGTAAACCGTAGGGTCAATCTGCTGTACCGAAAACGTTACGCCTGGCAGTGGTTCGAGGCTTGCAGTGTCGGATGCGGAGAGTTCCCTGCCGTCGTTGGGCAGGCCGGTGGCCGTCGTCGGCTTCTTGAACTTGTGAATCGAGATGGTACCGGTTTGGCTCGGGTCGATAGTTGATGCCGAGACGGCTGACGCGGTTGAGCCAGCACCGAGTGCAAGCACCGCCCCTACCGCAACTGCGGCGATGGCGCTCAGCGTCCGTCGCGTTTTCTGCGTGTTCACAGATGTTCCTCATTTCAATTGGTTGTGCTTCCCCAATTCAGCGTGAGTCGGGGGGATTGATAACGCCGAATGATCGACGTACTTTTGGCAGGACACTCCAGCTTTTGGGCGTGAACCGAAGCGTTGGCGGAGGTTGCATGATGAGGATGACGAAGTGAGCGATCACTTACGCGAATCACATCTTTTATTTGCCAAATCTGAGATTCTTTTTTGCAACCGGTCTCGCGGGGTTTGCCCGTTACCTAACTCAGCATCGAGCGCGTTTTACGTTGCCGAGCCCGTATCGCGACAAGCAAGCTTCCACCAGCAAGGAGTCCGCCAACGATGAAGGGGGCAGCGCCGAGGCTTTGCCCTCCGGCATCCGGCAGCGTGAGCGCCCTGACATCCGCGATCACAAGAGCGTTTCGCCGGATTGATATGAGCGAATCGGCGCCGGACGTCAGCAACAGCTCGCCATTTGCTTTGACCTCGAATTGGATAGCGCCGGGGAGGAGCTCGTAGCCCGCCGGTGCCTTCAGCTCTTCGAGCCAGTAGAACCCAGGCGTTATGTTTTTAGCTTCGAACTGACCAACAACCGTAGAAGGCTTCACCGTGTCTATCGCTAGCGCAGCTCCTGGCGATCCTGCGTCGTCGTGAAGGATGCGAAAGGCGGCCCCATCGAGGGGGCGTGAGTCTTGCCCCGCAGCGGAGACCTTTTCAATAACGACCCGAGCTGTGGATGGCGTCTCTGTCTGACATTCTTGGCCGAGCGGCGCGACCGCGCAGGTTGCAGGGGCTGCGCTACCGTCGCCAGTCACCGTGTTGCGCAGCGTGCTGCTCCAAGCATCCGCGTTGAGTCGAACGCTATACGTGAGCGTTGCGTGTTTTCCGCTTGGCAGGAGAAACGGGCCAGCGCTCAGAATGTTGCCCGTTGGGTCGTCAATCACGATGGCCGCGTCGTCAGCGATCGTGAGCCTCGCAGATCCCGAAACAAAGTCTGCGCTGTCGAGCACATGTGTCAGGTCATCCGTGAGCGTAACCCCATCAACGTCACCGCTCGCACTAATCGCTTCGACGGCGTAGTCCACACGGTCCCCCGGATTGGCATAGGTGCCTTCCGGAACGGAGACCGATTTTGCAATGCTCCAGTCGGGGCTCAACACTCGGGTGACTGACTCGGCACTGTTGTTTTGGAGATTGATGTCTACGTCTGTGCCAAGCACCTGCGCTCGGTTCACGATGGTTGTGCCAGGCGTGCGAGGCGCGGTCCCAGACAGCACGATGTGGAATGGTTGGCCCTGGGTGAGCACTGCGGGAATCGGTTTGGTCTTGTCTCCTCCAACAATCTGAACATTTGTGTCAGCTTCAGTGGCCGCTTGCAGTTGCCACCCCTCTGGAGGGGCAGCGCAGAGGAGGTCGTAGCCAGAGAGTGAACATCCATCGGGGGCCGAAACGAGCTGAGGATTTGTGACCGAGCTCGGTACAGCATCGCGCACGAGGAATCCGTGAGAGGCCGGTGTGATTCTGCTGTCGACGTTGTCCCAGGTCAGCGACCGCGTGCCGAGATCCGCAGCCGCAACATCGATGCTCCATTCCACGGTCTGTCCAGCTGCAACTGTTGCCGGGGCGGTCTTGGTAATTGAGAGATCTGAGGCGGGGATGACGGGGTAGACCGCGGTTGTTGCCGCGGTACTCACCCTGGGGATGACGGCGGATTGGGTGGCATTCTGCATCGTCACCATGGCCGTATTCCGGAGTTCGACGGTAACCTCGCTCACCAACCCTGAGATCTGGACGGTGCTGTAAATATACGTTCCATTGACCAGGGTGAGAGAACGAGCGCCGGTTGCGGAAATTGGAAACTCGGGTCCGTCGTAGTTAAAGGCGCCGTTGCTGAAAGCCGGGTACACGCTCTGTCCGGAGCGTCGAAGCTCAACGAGGCGGTCAACATCGGCAGGCGCTCCGTCTATTTTTGCGATACTTGGGTTCCAATACGCCTGATACGCGAAGTCGGCGATGTCAAAACCGGTGTTTCGAGTGGCGGGGCCAAAGTAGATAACGGGATTGATTTGTGGGCGTTCCCAGGTCAACGTCACAAATTGGGAGACGCCGCAGTCCTGCGCGACGCCCACCGCAAGTGGCTGGCCGTTATTGAACAGGCACGCTTCTGTTTCTGGCGTTACCGGGTACGGGTCGCTTGGAGAATCAACGCGCTGCCGCGTGCCAGCACCAACGCCGGTTCCGTCCGTCGAAAACTCCATGAAATCGCCGGGAGTATCAACGTTGACGGTCAGGTCACCAAACCCGGCAGGCATTTGTCCTGTTGCCGTGAGGCCAGGCGTTTTTGGCATGGATGGCGGAGCATATGCTCTGGTAACTGAATCTGCGCGCGTAGCATCTGTCTTCACCGTCGCTGGGCGAGGTTGTTCTGCGTTTGCCGGAAGCGTACCCGCGATGAGGGCTCCCATCATCACCAGCCCACACATGACTCGGGAAAGCAGGCGCGTCGCTTTCCATCCGGTGTCGCGTTTGTGATGCGGTTGTAGAATATTGGGTTGGTTCATGTGGGTCCGCCTCTGAGGTTCAGAACATTTCGACGCTTCCCTTTGTGCACGATCCTGGCGCTGAACACTCCGGCGAGACGGGGCAGCGCGGGGACTCAACAACACCTAGATAGAACGGGGTCGCAGCTGAGAGGATGAAGTACGCCGTCGTTCCTTACGCGAGGGAAAATACTTTTTTTCACAGCCGTCTCGACTGTTTGCACTTGGTTGGTCTCTCTCAAAAACATTTGCTAGCATCTGACACATGGGGTCATGCTGGCCACCGTTCGCGCGGGTTGAGCTGGCATAAACGGTGAGCTGTTGGGGCAGCTCGTTCTGAGACGCATTCTGCACTGTTGTGGATTGATGCGTTCTTCTGTCGTTGAAAGACCTCGCGCAATCGTAAGGAGTAAGACAATTCCTGAATCTCAACAATTTGCCGAGCCGCTTTCTGCCGAGCAAGAACCCAAGACAACTGATGCTGACCTTCTCCAGCAAGTGAGGGACGGAGACACTCAGGCCTTTAGCGAGTTATGGGCGCGTCATGAGGCATTCGCGAGGCGCCTCGCCGCTGCACAGACCACATCGTTTGAAGCAGACGATTTGGTCTCTGAGTCATTCACGCGCATTTACAAGCGAATGCTCGACGGTGGCGGCCCACACGATAACTTCCGGCCCTATCTCTACGTCACCGTGCGTAACCTGGTCGCCGAATGGGGTCGAGCACTCAGAGAGTTCACCCCGAGGGATGACCAGTGGTTTGCCGTACAGGAATCGACCGCATTTATTCCTGATGATTTTGCCGAAAACCAGCTGGTCGCAGAGGCATTCGCCTCGCTGCCCGAGCGCTGGCAGAAGGCCCTGTTTCATACAGAAATTGAGGGGCTTGCCCCATCCGAATTGGGAACGATGTTTGGCATGAGTTCAAATGCGGCTCACCAACTTACCTTTCGTGCACGTGATGGGTTACGTGCTGCATGGGTGCAAGCCCATATTCCATTGCGTACGGAAGGCTCTGAATGTCGGTGGGCCACCGAGCGCATGGGGTCCTACGAACGAGACCGGCTGAGTCATCGAGAACGCGTCCGGTTGGAAAAACACGTTGTCGATTGCAGCGATTGCCTAGCGCTCGTTGCGCTTGCTGAAGAAGTTGGCTCTCGCTTGCGGGTCGTCCTGCTGCCGCTCATTGGCGCTGGAGGTCTGGTGGCATCGCTCTGGCAGTCGACGCCCGCCCGCGCCTCGGCGGTTAGGCGGAGCAATGATGCGTTGACCCAGCCGCAATCGGGTTCGACCGGATGGAAGTCCGTGTGCGCAGGCGCCGGCACAGCTGTCCTCACCTTCTTGTTGGTCCTTCTTCCGCAAGCCGCTCCCGTTGGCGAATCTGAAATTGGGTCGGTTGGGCTGTTGAGCGAGAGCGAAGATGGGGATGAGACGTTGTTCTCACCCCTTCCACGAGGGCAGGGGGTGCTTGGCTTTGATGCCGTTGCGATTGTTAAACCCACGGCGCCCTTCATCTCGCAGAGGCTCGGGCAACACGATCAGGGAATAGCGGTACCCGGCGGGTCTTTGGGAAGTGATCCTGCAGCTGGGGCTCCTCAACTGCTGGTGCAAGGACCCCCGCAACCCACTCACACCATGCCCCCAAACATGCCCATGAGCGACGATCTGCTCGAGCAGATCCCCACGTACGTGATGGCATTTGGTGGTTTCACCTGGCCCGAACCCGACACCAATACCGAAGACTTCGTTGAGACGCTCCCGATGTCGCTCAGCAATACAAGTGTGTGGCCGGCTCAGGGCCCGCTCACGATCGCTATCCCTGATGAGTTGAACGGATACTGGACTGTTTCCGCTGTGCGCATCGATGGGGTTTCTCTTCCGGCATCCCTCATCGTCCAATCCAATGGTTCGACCCTCTTCACCATCTCTGACCCGCCGGATGGTGGAGCGGCCACGCAGCTCTCCATCGACCTGACCTATGACCGGACAAGCTGGCCACTGGGATACGTGACCCAGCCAGACCTCTCATCGAAGCAAATCGACAGGCCGAACTCGGCCATTGTGGTTACGGTCCTTGGGAGCGACGGGGTCAGCGACGCCAGCATTTCAATACGGCTCCCCGGATTCGAATCGTTGATGCCGCCGCCGTAGCCAACGGTAACAAGCGACGCCGCGCGTGAAGGAAGCGGTCACGGGTGGCGTGGGATGGGCCAGCTCAGTACTTTCCTCGTAGACTGGTGCTGTGGCGCTCTCTCGCTTATCTGGCGTGAGTCTGGCGTCACCACACTAGAACGACAAGGAATGTGCCATGCCCACCGGCAAAGTGAAGTTTTACGACGAGGACAAAGGTTTTGGGTTCATCGCATCGGACGATGGCCAGGAAGTCTTTTTGCACGCCACGGCTTTGCCAACGGGTGCGGTAGTGAAACCGGGAACCCGTCTTGAATTTGGCCTTGCTGAAGGAAAACGTGGCGCTCAGGCGCTCTCTGTTCGAGTCATTGACTCGCCGCAGCGAGCTCCACAGACACGCGCCAAGCGCATCCCAGCCGATGACATGGCCATCATTGTTGAAGACCTCGTAAACCTGCTCGACGGAGTGGGCTCACGCTTGAAGAACGGCCACTATCCAGAGGCTGCTCAGTCACGAAAGATCGCGACGATGTTGCGGCGGATTGCGGATGACCTTGATGCCTAACCCTGAAGAATCCACCAATACTCCTGACCAGGATGCGGCGGCGTTGCGTGCCGACGTCGACGCGGTTGCGGCCGCCGTTGACACGGCACCCGAAGTTGGCTCCGCAGGGGCTGCTACGGACGCGGCGTCTGCCTCGCTCGACGAAGACGCTGCGGCTGCTGTGGATGCGGGGACCGAGGCTCCGGTGGAGCACACCGTACCCGCTGAATCGGAAGTACCTGACGCTGTGGACGTGAGTGTTGTGGAAACGGTGTCCGCTGAAGCCGTCGAATCGGCTGGTAACGAGGTGCCCGCTGATGCAGCCGGAGCCGCTGAGGCAATTGAACCTGTTGCCCCTCCCGTTGCAGACGAAATCCTGCTGGTGTCCCACGACATCGCAAAGTCGGCCTTGATCGAGATCACTCCTGAATCCACGGTGGGCGAGGTTGTTGGCCACACGGTAGATGGAGACCGTCTGCTTTCACTGCACTTCGCGACGACGCTTCCCGGATACCCGGACTGGCACTGGTCCGTCAGCATGGCTCGCGTGGACGACCAGACCGCGCCGAGCGTTCTTGAGGTTGAACTCATGCCGGGCGAAACCTCTCTTGTGGCCCCTGACTGGGTGCCGTGGTCTGTGCGGCTTTCGCATTTCCGTGAGTCGCAAGCGCAACTTGAGGCCGACGAACGGGCGGCCCTCGAAGCGGCGGCGGCAGAACTCGCCGAAGACGACGAGAACGACGAGGACATCCTCGACAACGACTTCAGCGATTTTGACGATGAGCTCGACGGCGTGAATATCGAGTCGGATGATTCGGATGATGATGACGACGACTCAGACGATGAGTCTGATGATGAGGATGAATCGGACGATGACGATGACGACACCGACTCAGACGATGACGAAGACGATGATTCGGACGACAACTCAGATGAGGAAGACTCGGACGACGAGGATTCGGACGATGACGATGACGATGACGATGATTCGGACGACGACGACGATGACTCGGATGATGATGACGACGATGATGACGACGAATCTGACGACGATTTCGAAGACAGCGACAACTCATAGCCATTGTGTGGCGTAAGCCGCGCAACACGGCGACGTTCTCTGCGCCCTCCGGCCACGCTCCGGAGGGCGCAGCCAGTTAAGCAACGGGCTCCGTGAACTATTGTTTTCGTGACGTCTCGTCGAGCAAACGATTTAACCTGCTCGCTACATTCAGCCGCGCATCCGGTGACAACGCCTGCGGCATCCTCTTCCCAAACGAAAACGGCCGCCCCTCGAAAACGAGGGGCGGCCGTTTGAGCTGTCGTCGTGGTTAGAGGCGCTCGAGGATATAGTCGATGGCTCCGGTGAGCGTGCGGACGTCGTCTGGCTCGATCGCCGTGAACGTTGCAACGCGCAGCTGGTTGCGGCCCAGCTTGCGGTACGGCTCGGTGTCAACGATTCCGTTGGCCCGAAGCTGCTTTGCGATCTCGGCGGCGTCGATCGACTCGTCAAAATCAATTGTGACAACAACCTGCGAGCGGTGCTCTGGGTTTGACACGAACGGCGTCGCAACGGAGGAGCGCTCGGCCCAGTCGTAGAGGACGCCCGAAGACTCGGCAGTGCGAGCAGAAGCCCACGTGAGCCCGCCGTTGTCGTTGATCCACTTCACCTGGTTCTCAAGCATGGCAAGAGTGGTCAGCGCTGGGGTGTTCAGCGTCTGGTTGAGGCGTGAGTTGCTGACCGCGTTGGCGAGGCTCAGGAATTCGGGGATGTACCGGCCACTCGCCGCGATGCGTTCGACCCGCTCGATGGCGGCGGGGGAGAAGAGTGCAAACCAGAGGCCACCATCAGACGCGAAGTTCTTCTGTGGGGAGAAGTAGTACACGTCTGCCTGCGACGCGTCGAAGTCGATGCCTCCGGCCGCGCTGGTTGCGTCAATGACCGTCAGGGCGCCGGCGTCGCCGTGTACGCGGTTGATGGGAGCCATGACTCCGGTCGAGGTCTCGTTGTGGGGCCAGGCATACACGTCGATGCCTTCGGTGGGAACCGAAACGCTTCGCGAACCGGCCTCAGCCTTGATGACATCCGGTGCCTCAAGGAACGGTGCGCTTGCAGCTGACGCAAACTTCGAGCTGAACTCCCCAAACGTGAGGTTCTGGCTGCGGCGTTCGATGAGCGAATGTGCTGCAGAGTCCCAGAAGGAGGTCGCCCCACCGTTGCCGAGCAACACTTCGTAACCCTCTGGAATGGTAAAGAGGTCTCCGAGTCCTTCGCGGATGCGTCCGACCATGTTCTTGACCGGTGCCTGGCGGTGGGATGTGCCAAGCACTGACGTGGCGATCTCGTTGACCGCCGCCACCTGCTCAGGGCGGATCTTGGATGGGCCGCAGCCGAAACGGCCGTCAGCGGGAATGAGGTTCGAGGGCAGCGAGATATTGGCCATGCCAACAATTCTATGGGCAATGCTAGAAAGTCAGAATTCAGGTAGACGAAGTTGTCGGCTAGTGTTGGTTGCTGAGCGCGTTACGCACGTTGGGAGACTGTCATGACTGACTTAATCGACACCACGGAGATGTACCTCCGTACCATTCTTGAGCTTGAAGAAGAAAACATTGTTCCGCTGCGCGCACGTATCTCGGAGCGTTTGGGGCACTCCGGACCAACTGTTTCGCAGACCGTCGGACGCATGGAACGAGACGGCCTTGTTGTTGTCTCCGGCGACCGCCATCTTGAACTGACGGCTTCTGGACGCCGCAAGGCCGTGCATGTAATGCGCAAGCACCGTCTCGCCGAGCGACTGCTCAGCGACGTCATTGGGCTCGAGTGGGAATTTGTGCACGAAGAGGCCTGCCGCTGGGAGCACGTCATGAGTGAGCAGGTTGAGCGAAAGCTCATGACCATTCTTGGCGACCCAACTGAATCGCCCTACGGCAACCCCATCCCCGGTCTTGACGAGATTGGCGGTTCAGCGACGGCTCCGTTTGCCTACGGCGTTGTGAACCTCGTGGATGTTGTGGTCCAAGCCGAGGGCCCCGTTTCGCGCACCATTCGTCGCCTTGGCGAGCCGGCTCAGGTTGATCCCGAACTGTTGCTGCAGCTCAAGCAGGCTGGAGTTGTGCCAGGGAACACTGCCGCATTCTCGCGCAACGGCTCGTACGTTGTTGTGCAGGTTGATGGCTTTGACGAGGGGCTTGAGCTGCCAAATGAGGTTGCCGGGCACATCTTTGTTGACCAGGCTTAAGTTTCAAGCCGCACTTGAGACTAATTCTAATTCAATAATTTAACGAGAACTGAAGGTGACTAAATCGTTATCTTCCTGTAGGCTCGTTCCGTATTGCAGATTATGCGGCTGTTAGGCCTATCCCGGTAAAGAGGGGTTTGCCACAAAATTCAGCCTTTATTGGAGGTCCTACGTTGGCTTTGTTTAGCAGACGTGAACAGACAGAAAACCCGCAGAGCTCGGCCGACCGCCGAAGCGCGCGACGCAAGATCACTGCACAGAGTGGCTTCGCCATTCTCCTCAGTTCCGCATTCTTCGGAACCCTCGCTCTCCCCGCCTACTCGGCAGAGCCAGAGCCAGACAACTTCTACTTCGCCAACCAGGTTGACGCGCAGACCCTCACTATTGAGCCGACTGTTGCAGATTCAGCCGTATCGGTTGACGCTGTAGGTGCCACCACGGCAACCGAAATTGAGTCGATTGTTGAGGCCGAGGAAGCTCAGGCCGCAGCAACCGCCGCCGAAGAGAAAGCCGCAGCGGCCCGCGCCTCTGCAGCTTCCGGCGTAGGCACGGGTGCCTCGGCAACCGCTGCCGTTCGCGACGTACCTGTTGGAGTAGGTGCAGCAGGTCTCATCGCCGCCGCTCGTGCTCAGCTGGGCGAGGCTCAGGACTGCACCGCTCTGGTCGAGCGTGCGCTCCGCGCTATCGGTTACACCGTTGGCGACCTTGGCCCTATGCAGTTTGCGCAGTTCGGTACGCCCGTTGACGCATCGCAGATCCAGCCAGGCGACATCATGATGCGTGCCGGCCACGTTGGAATCTACACTGGCGATGGTGTCAACCACCGCGCCATCCACGGAGGCTTCCTCGGCAGCACCGTTGAGACCAGCGCAGACGCTAACCCAGCGAACTACTCGCTGATCGTGCGCCTCCCGTAATACAACTTCTTTACACACACTAGGCGGTTCCCCTTCAGGGTGAGCCGCCTTTTGTGTTTCTTGACTCCTTTGTCATCGACATGACCCAAATGTTCCTTTCGGCGCCGAAATAGAAACATTTGGGTCAGGTCGATGGGCGAGGGATCGCAGCCATAGCTATGTGTAGGAGCCAACATGCCCAGTGCCGTTTCGCTGATCCGCTCGAACTCTCTCTCGTCCGCCGCTGAGTATGCCTATGCGGCAACGGCTCCCAAAGAGGCAAGGCTCATTTTTTTAGCCGGATCGTGCCCGCTGAACTTCGACGGCTCAACAGCGGGCGTTGGTGACTATGCTGCGCAGGCCGCAAAATGCGTCGAGACGCTGGAGGGTGCGCTGGAGGCTGCAGGGGCATCCATTGTGGATGTCATCAGCACCCGCGTGCTCGTGGCGAGCTCGCGCCAGGCCGATCTTGTTGCCGCATGGGAGGTCGTGCGTGATGCGTTCGGCGATCACGACGTGCCGAGCACGCTGCTCGGTGTTACGGTGCTTGGCTATGACGATCAGCTGGTTGAGATCGAAGCCGTCGCCGCCGTTGTTGACTGAGGTTGGTGGTCATTCGATTCGCGCGATACCGGTCCGGAGCGATGGCGGTGTAGTTGAAGCAGGGTGAGCTTGGTGCTTGGTGCTTGGTGCCGTGAGTCGCCCGGGCGTATGGCGGTGGTGCTGTGATCTCTGGTACCTGGTGCTCTCAGGGACCTGTGCTGTCAGGGACTTTTGCTCCCGCATAGACGTTTCCTCGACCATCCCGAGCTCACTGATATCGAGTGCCCGCAATTCGATGTTCTTGGGAGCTTTTAGGACGATTTGCGGGCACTCGATGCTGGCCCGGGCACTGGGTCCTGGCACTGGGCATGGGTACGTGGTGCCGGGCGCAGGCGCTGGGTGCTCGTCGTTGGGTTCGCGGTGCCCAGGCGGATCCTTGCGGGGTATCCGAGGATACTTACGGGGTGTCGGGGGATTCTTGCTCGGCCTCGAGGCCCGGGCGGTCGCTAGCGGCGTGAGGAAAGCGTAGAGCGTCGGAAATTTCGTCATCGGTTGCCGTGTCGAAGTCGTCCTCGAAAACCGTGCCCAAAGGACGCAGTGGCGTGACATTTGTGGGTGCCTGGTGCTGCACGGGGGCAATGTTGCCTGCCAACGACGCAATGGCGATGTTGACGGCTGGTTCTCTGGACTCGGGCGGGATGCTTTCGATGAGGGTGCCGATGGTAATGAGCCAGCGGATGGTCTCGGATTCAAAGCCCACTTCGGAGAGGGCGCTGCGCGCAGGCTTGCCGGTCGGTGTTAGCGCCTGGGTATTTGCGCTCTCGATGGCTCCGTTGAGCGCCTCGATGACTTTGTATTCGCGGTTTGCGGGGACCTTCGAGCCAACTTTTTCCCAATTGACGACCGTGCGGAGGGAAACTCCAATGGCCTGCGCCAGCTCGGTCTGTGTGAGGTCGGCAGCCTCGCGGGCCTCTTTGAGTGTGTTCCAGCTAATGACCATGGTTCCAGCATAGGCAACTATAGGCAACAATGGCAAGTGTATTACGGCGATTAGTTGCGGTTTTTGCGAATAATAGATTGCCATTCTTGCTACTTTTGCGTTTCTTGCGTATTGTTAGGGATATGAACGAGACAGTAACACTCAAGATAAACGGACCAACCGTCCGGGTCATCCGGGAGCGAACCGGGATGAGCCTCACCGATCTTGCGGCACGAACTGGCGCTGACAAAGGCACGATCTCCCGGATCGAAACGGGGCAGCGCCGCTCGTCCATCATGATGCTCCGCCGGATTGCGTATGCGCTCAGCGTGCCGCTCGAAGCGATCAGCTACCCCGTGATGGTTACCAAAAAATAAAACGCACAACAACGTAGCGGAACCGTATGGGGGTTTCGCGAAGGCTAGCCCACAACAGGGCTGGCTGCTGCATACCCAAAAACAGGGTAGTCAACGGTCAAACGTGGCTACTCACGACACACATAGCTTCACTCTGGATTCAGCCCGACACATCGGGTCCGATGCCACCAAGGCCCGGTTAGCAGGAGTGCGGCAACACATATCGAGAACGATCAAACAAGCTGCGAGTGGTGTGCAGTGGTGGTCGTTTGTCACCAATGTTGGCCGGGCCATGCGCCCGGAACCGAGACGCGCGGGTTATGCGTCACACGTTCTACGGCGGCACGCTATCGCATTCCTTCACCGGAGGCGGAGTCGCTACACCCCCTGCTGATCCGTAGCGACGGGGAGCAGACGGAGGAGGAACAGCCTCTGGCGCATTGGGCGCCTACTCCGGTTCGACCCCGGACAGAGGCGCGGCAACGACCGGTGCGTGTGTGGATGAGGGGCGACGTCTCGACTCCAGCATCCGCGCGGTTTCGCCGGACACCGTTCACTCATTGAGAAAGAAGAAAACTATGGCAATCAACGATAATGCACTCGTCGTTCCCGGCAGCGGAACACTCTTTATCGCCCCGAAGAACACCCCGATGCCGGCAACCGGCCTGAGCGCGTTTACGCTCACCGGCACCGCGCCTGAGGGCTGGACCAACATCGGCCACACCTCAACCAGCGAAACGTTTGCGTTTGCAAAGGAGGGTGGCGAAGCAACGAACCTTCCTACCTGGATCAAGTCGATCGCTCGCACCGTGTACTCGGCAGTGAGCTGGACCCTCACCGGCACCTCGCTGCAGGTAGACAAAACCGTCTTCGACCTGGCCTTCAACGGTTGGCTGAACGACACCAACAAGAGCTACGTGGTGCCGTCCGCGATCAAGGGCAAGGAAGTCGCACTGTTCCTGCTGGCTACGGATGCAACTGGTGGCCTCGGCTTCTACATGCCAAACGCCTCGACGAGCCTCGGCGAGGCCCCAACGATCGACGTTGAAAACTTCTTCGGGGTACAGATTGTGGCGTCGATCGGCTCGGCTGACGCATCCGCTATCCCGGCAGGCCCCGATGGTACCCCAGGTCTCATGGAGGTCTTCGGACCGGTGGCCTTCGAAGAGGTTGCGCCGGTTCAGGCGTAGCTAACCCCGAAACATCCTTCTGTTGATTAGCAGGAGGCAGTAAGCCCCGTGGCAGGGCGATGGGTAGCCGACCCGCCCTGCCACGGTTTCACACATCGGCTACATATCAAGGAGGTCGGCTATGGCCGCAGCACGCAAAACCGAAGAACAACGAGAACTCGAAGCGCAAGAGCGCGAACTGCTCAAAACAGTTCCAGCCTTGCAGCCAGCAGAAACACTCTGGGGCAGCAAGAAAGCGCGGGTACTGAGCCTCGCAGCGCAGGCAAACAACATCACGGTCGACGGAAAAGTTGACGAGCGGATGGCAATTGACCTGTCCGGCGAGATCATCGATTTTTGCCACGAGATCGCAATCGACAAGGCCGCATTCATCACCTGGGCAAGTGAGCTCAAGGGCGAACAGCTGTTCCAGATCCCATTCCTGATCCTGAGCAAGTACACGAGGGCAGTGGGGGACTAGCCGCCGTCTGCGACCTGCTCGATCTTTACGAGGTCGAGCTGGTCGCAGACTTTCAAAAGTTCTATGGGATGCAGGTCGAGGATGTGCGTAGCGGGATGCTGAATCCGTCGCGCGTCCTCACCCGCATCGCAGGGCTGCTTCGCGAGCCGTGGTCGCAGTTTGCGGAACGGTTCTATGCGGACAACCCGCAGGAAACGGTCGCGACAGGCAACAACATCCCAAGCCGCTACGGATGGACCCCTGAGACGACGCGTCTCACGATGCTCATCAACCGGGTGACCGTTGCGTTGGCCGGCAAAAAGGTCAAAGCGGAACACCTCGAAAAGTTCCCATGGGACACTCCCAAATCGGCGCAACCCCGAACCATCGCCGAGTTCAACACAACACAATTCAAAGCACAACTCTAGGCACAACTCAACGGAAAGGGGTTGCAATGGCAGGCACAGGAGGAGCATCGGTCGAACGAGTCTCGGTACAGGTGGTGCCCGACACCAGCAAGCTGCGGCGTGAGCTCCAGAAAGTCACGAAACAGCTTGAGAAGAGTCTCAGCATCAAGCTGAAGGTGCAGGCGGATCTTCGTCCGGCGCTGCGCTCAGTCGCTCAGCTACGAGCCACCCTCGGCAAGACGGGAGCAACCGTCTACGCAAACTTGGACACCATCCTTGCACGGACGGACCTCGAAGAACTCACCGAGAACAGGGAAGTTGCCCTCATCGCTCACGTCGTGGGCGAATCAGCCGCGATTGACCTGAGTTCGCTGTCTTTTCCTCGTACCGCCGAAATCATCCCATCCGTACAAGCTGCGGGGGCTGCAGCAACAACGGCAACTCTCGCTCTGCTTGCGGGCGGGTTCGCCGATGCCCTTGCGCAATCGCAAGCCGGCATGGTTCTTGTCGACATCATGCAGAGCCTTGGGATGGCAGTTGTTGAGGCGGCAGCCAGTATCGGCATCCTGACTCAAAGTTTCAGTTTGTTGGCCGAAGTTGGCCTCGCCGCCATGGCAGTCAGCCTGACGCTTATCGACAGTATTATCGCGGGGCCGACTTTTCAAACTGGGCTAACGATGATGCTCGTCACAGCTACGGCGGGGGCCGCAGCTCTGGTTGGCGTCCTGGCCGCCGTTGTCGCCTACTTGGCAATGCTCGGCCAAAGCATCGTTGCAGAGATGGCCGTCGTGACGGTCGCAATTGGTCAGCCGATCTCGGCCGCAAGTGCAACTGATGCGATTGGTGGCATCAAGGCTCAGGCCGAAGGCCTGTCCAAAGCGCTACCAGGGCTTGCCGGTTCTTTGGAAAATCTTGGGGCTGTACTGGAAGGAACTGACAAATCTGCGGTTCCCTTTCTTGAGAAGATTGGCCCAGTGCTTGGGGGCATCCTTGACGACCTCTCGGGGAAGATTCCCGGTTTGGGCGGAGTCTTCGACGGTCTCTCAGGGGTGCTCGCGGGTGTCGCGGGTGCCGCAGATGGCATCGCTTTCTCTCTGGATTTGGCATCCAACGCCATGGATGCCTATGCAACTGTTTCGGATCTGGCGAAGGCTGCAGCTGAAGGATTCTCGTCTGGTTCACTCAAAGTCGCGAAGGCAGCTGACGGCGCCACTAAAGCGACAAACCTGCAGAAAATCGCAACCGCCGCAGGTGCCGCAGCGTCCAAGATTGCAACTGCCGTGCAATGGCTATGGAACGCCGCACTGACGGCAAACCCTATCGGGCTGATTATCGTCGCGATTGTGGCGCTCGTCGCAGGAATCATCTGGTTCTTCACGCAAACCGAGCTCGGCCAGCAGATTTTCCAAGCCGTTTTCGACACAATTGGCGCAATCATAACCGGTGCATGGGAAAACGTGATCAAACCAATTTTTGACGCGATTGGTGGTATCTTCACGTGGCTCTACGAGAACATTATTCAGCCGTTTGTTTCTGCGTTTTGGTTGGCCTTCGGTCTCCTTATGGGGATCATCGTCCTGCTTTGGGAAGGTGCGATTAAGCCAACCATCGATGCGATTGCGGCTGCTTTTGTTTGGATTTGGGACACCATCTTCAAACCAATTGGGGACTTCCTCCTTGGTCTGATCAATGCAATAGGTGTGATTTTTACTTGGTTGTGGGAAACCGCCGTAAAACCGGTGCTCGACGGTATCGGCATCGCGTTTCAGTGGATCTGGGACAACGTGTTCAAACCAGTCGGTGACTTCATCATGGGGATCATCAACGGAATTGGAACGGTGTTCTCCTGGCTGTGGAATTCGGCGGTCAAACCGGCGATTGACGCTCTTGGCGCCGCGTTCCAGTTCTTCTGGAACAACATCATTAAGCCGATTGGTGACTTCATCAAGGGCGCCTTTGAAGCGATTGGAACCACGGCAGAGAAGGTCTTCTCAGCCGTGAGCACCGCTGTCTCAAACGCCTTTGGTGCGCTCGTTGGCATTGTGAAGGGGCCGATCAACGCGGTGATTGACCTTATCAACGGCATGATCGGGGCCATCAACAAGATCAAGATCACGATTCCAGACTGGGTGCCTGAGTGGGGCGGACAGACCTTTGGCATTAACATCCCGAAGATCCCGCGCCTCGCCCTCGGCGCGACCGTGCTGCCGCAGCCCGGCGGAACCCTCGCGGTTCTTGCCGAGGCCGGCCGCGCTGAAACGGTTGTGGATACCGGAAAAATGAACGCCCTGATGGATCTGGTGATCCGTCGCGATTCGGGAAGGAACCCGGGAATGAACGAATTTACGCAAGAGAACCACTTCTATGAGCGTGCCGAAGATCCACGCATCCTGATGCGGGTCGCCGGCGCGGAGTTCCAAACGATGACGGCGGGAGTGCTGGTCTAATGACCTACTACATTGACCTTGGTGGAATTACGTTCCACGGCAACACGGGTGGCGATGGAGGCTGGTACTTCAACGAGCTGGTCGACTGGAACGGGTTGCCTGACTCCAAGACCGAGGGGGAGGACATCCCCCTCGGCGACGGGTCATACGACCCAGGCACCATGTACCGGTCGAGTCGAGCGATCTCGTTCTCTGGTTTCTTCCTCGGTGAGAATCATGCCGATGTGTTGGCTGCCCGCGACCGAATCACGGCGTGGGGCGCCAAGCGGCAGCTTCAACCGATGACCGTCTCTGACGAGTCGGGGGTTTGGATGCGGATGGTCTCCATCCGTTCAATCCCGATGCAGGACACGCAGGGCGCTTCTGAGCTCATGTTCACCGTCCACTGTGTCGCCCCTGACCCGCTGCGGTACGGACCCGAGACGCAACAGTCTGTTGAGCCCAACGGCGAGGTGCTGCTTGTTAACCGCGGAACGGCCGAAGCGTATCCAACGATTGAGGCAACCGGGGCAAGCGGCGGCTTTCTGATCACCGAAGTCGGGACGGAGCGGGGATTGCAGATGAAGCGAAGTATCGGCGTCGGGCAGTCCATCATCGTGGACTGCCGACAGAGAGCTGTTTGGCAGGACGACCTCTTGGTCACCGGCGAACTGACTCGCCTTGACTGGGTGGTGTTGCCACCCGGTGGCAGCGTCCGGCTGCGGTTTCAGACGATTGGCGCGACCGTTGGAACGCCGAACATGATCACGCGCCTCCGTGCGGCGTCTTGGTAGGGGGAATGAT
This sequence comes from Lysinibacter cavernae, assembly GCF_011758565.1. Classification (GTDB taxonomy): domain Bacteria; phylum Actinomycetota; class Actinomycetes; order Actinomycetales; family Microbacteriaceae; genus Lysinibacter; species Lysinibacter cavernae. The sequence continues at coordinate 1,831,552 of NZ_JAAMOX010000001.1, read as the reverse complement.
GAAGGTTCTGCTGTTTGAAACGATGACGGGCAAGATCCTGACCGAGCTGCCCTACACCTCGGCATCATGGTCAAAAGGGATCTGTGTCCCGGATGACCTGCGTTGCAGTATCCCGATGGGGACGCCGATTGTCGCCAAGATGCGGCTGCGAGATCTTGTTGAACCTCGCCGGACTGGCATCGCGTTTGAGCGTGACGGTGAGATCGTGGCCGCAGGCATCCTTGGCGCGCCAAAGTACTCGCGTGACGGACAGAAGCTCGACCTTGTGGCGACCGGGTGGGAGTCGTTGCTGTCGTATCGGTTGGTATTGCCGTTTCCGCTTGGGAACATCATCGGCACGAGCGGCAAACCAGACGAGCGATGGGATACCAACATCTCGGGGTTTGACCTCGGCACCATCATCAAGAAGCTCGTGCAACTATCGATGCATCATCCCGGAGGATCGTATCCGTTCGTGTTTGAACCAGATCGAGTTGGTACCGATGAACGGAGCTATTCGGCGGCTGACGGACAAAGTGTGTTGGAGGCTATTCAGCAGATTTCTGAATTGGTGAACGGCCCCGAATATGAGTTTGTGACCCGGCGTAAGTCGGCTAATCAGCTTGAGGCATTGCTGAGAACAGGGTCCGCCTCAGAAACAATCCTGACGACACCTGGAGAGCACCTTTGGGCTGGTACCGGACCTGAGCCTCATCTCCGGAGCCTGGAGGAACAGCGTCTTCCGAACTACCTTGTCTCCCGCGTATTTTTCACCGGGGGCAAGGACGACGATCGGATGCTCCTCAGCAGAAAGGACGACTCCAGCTTGCTGCTTGAAGGCTTTCCGCTTATGGAGGTTTGGGATTCGTCTCACTCATCCGTATCTAATCAGCTCGCACTGGATGCTTGGGCCTTGTCTCGCCTTGAACAGGGGCAGCGGTTTGCAACTTTTTGGGGCTTCGAGGTGAACGAAGCGTTTGCGCCGGGGCTCAGCGTTGGCGATTTCTGCAGTATTCAGATGGAAGGGGACCCGTGGATTCCAGACGGCTTCTATCTGAGGAGGGTTATCGCCATAGACGGTGAGGCTGGTTCGAACTGGCTGAAAATTACAGTGGGGGAGGCCACCGATGGTTAATGTGAACTACATTCCGCCAGAGCGCGCAGTGGAGAACGCGATCCGTGAACAGGCAAGGCAAGTCCGTGACGCACAACGTTCGACGGGCACCGAGCGAAACCTGGTGACGCAGGAGCTGAGCGAAACCTCTCAGCGGTTGGTGGAGACTGTTATCCGGCTTGAACAATCGATCGCTGTGACAGATGGAATCCAGCAAGAGCTTCTGGCGAGATCGTTGCGCAAATACGATTTTCCGAATATCTCGCTCACGGTTCCGCCCAGCCAGTGGGTGAGCGCGTCTCAGACAGTTTCTGTCCCGGCACTCGATAAACGGAGACCCTGTCAGATCATGATCCTCGGGGTACCTGAGGCGGTTGGCGATTCGGTAGGGGCGTTGAGCGCATTTGCCACGTTGAAGATTGCTGATCGTGTCGTTGTGAGGCAAGGAGTTCAGTTTTCCCCGGCATCGACACCTGCAAATTGGGTGGGCACCATGTTTTCTGGGATCGGAAGCGCAACGCTAAACGCTTCGCCCACCGTCGCGACCCTCACAATCGAGGCTTACAACTTTGTCGGCAATCCTCATTCCATGACCATGAGCGGTATTTCGATTTCGATTTTGCCGTCGTAGTTTCTATAGAAAGTCAGAAGAACATGACAACAATTTTAGGCCCGGTGCATGATAGCTCCGGAAGGCCGGCAAACGGCACCATCGAGTGGCGTCAGACGGTCCGATTTGGGCTGGACAGCGCATCCATCACCCGCACAATCGCGGTAAGTCAGGTCGTTGGCGGCGAGATCAAAGCAGAAGATGGCGGCGCGTTTACGCTGCCACCAAACCCAATCGGCTCACGCGTCCACGTACTTGAGGTGCTCGGCGGGCACACCCACGAGCGGATGGTTGAGGTCCCGGATGCGGCAACCGTGCTGTACCGCGACCTTGATTCGACCCCGGTTCAAGCCGGCGAGATCTGGGTGAGTCCGGGAGGAGCGATTCCGAACGAGGCTCGATCTCGAGATTTGCTCTTCGATCCAACCACACAAAACGTTTATCGTATTCGGGAGTAACGATGCAGAAAGAATTTCTGGTCAATATCAAAGGAAACAAAGGGGATAAAGGCGATGCAAACACGCTAAGCATCGGGACAGTTACTACAGCTGCGACGGGTGTCGCGGCGTCGGCGTCGATTACCGGGACGGTGCCGGTTCAAACTCTGAATTTGACGCTTCCTCGCGGTGAAAAAGGTGAAACAGGAGCTGGACAGAAATGGGACGATATCGCGGACCGTCCCGTGACATTTCCGCCAGCAACACACAGCCACACGGTTTCTCAGATAGCTGGCCTTGATTCGTCTCTCAACAGCAAAGCTCCACTAACGCATGCACATGTAGTTTCGGACGTAGTGGGTCTTTCTGACGCTCTCGCCCAGAAAGCTTCGGCTTCTCACGCTCATGCAGCCACCGACGTGGTTGGTCTGGACAGCCGGTTGAAAGCTCTTCCTATAAGAATTCAAGCAAGTGCTGCGACGATTCCTGTGACTGCCGGCATTGAGAAAGCATACGTTGTGACGTTTCAGCAGGCCTTCTCGAAACCTCCAATTGTAACGGCGTCCCCGTTGCGTGGGGACGCTATCGACGGTGTTCGGTTAGCGGTTGGCCAAGTAACTACGACGAATTTCACAATGGTCGTAAAAACGGCGGTCGGAGGCAACTTTTATGCCAGTTATATCGCCGTTGAGATTTAGCACTGACCCGTAACTTGGGGCAGGACATCCCGTCGTTACACATCATCTCGGTCGCGTTCAATGTCCACTAGCGTGACGGAACGTTTGGCAACCGACGCCTCGATAGAAAATGCCAGACAAACGCTTATCAACTTTAGGAGTAACTATGCAGAAAGAATTTCTTGTCAACATTAAGGGTGACAAAGGCGACAAGGGCGATGCAAACACACTGCGTATCGGGGCTGTTGTGACAGGTGAAACGGGCACACCAGCTTCAGCGGTCATTTCGGGCACAGCGCCAGATCAGACGCTGAGTCTCACACTTCCACGCGGGGAAAAAGGTGAGACTGGGGCCGGGCAGAAGTGGGAAGAGATCGAAAATTTACCCGCTACATTTCCGCCGCTGACGCACACCCACACCGTGGCTCAAGTGACCGGGTTGGATGCGGCCTTGACCGGAAAAGCGCCAGCGGTGCATTCGCACGCTCTGTCTCAAGTCAACGGCCTCGATGCTGCATTAGCGGAGAAGGCGCAATCCATACATTCCCATGAGACTAGTCAGGTAGCCGGCCTTGACGCAGCATTGGTCGCGCTTGAAAGCCGTCAGAAAGTTTGGGGCGGATTAGTGGGTGGACAATCGGATACCCAAGGGCTCTTTACGGTAAGCCACTCACTTAAAGTCACGCCAAAGTGGGTTCAGACGGCGCTCAAGAGTCAGTCAAATGAAACGAAGAATCAGTTGTTTCGTTTGCTTGTTTGGGGACAGACCTCCACTGGAGTCACCCTGCGGCTGTACAACACCGTCGACGGGACACCAGTACAGAACAACTGGGTTGAGTTCTATCTCACCGTCGGGGCCTAGTCGCTGGCCCAACGGACGTAAAGGAGGTTGAAGAATGACCATCCAATGGCCAGTAGACGCAATAACCATCAGCCAACAGTTCGGCGCCAACCCCGCGTATTACCAGGCACTCGGGCAGCGAGGTCACAACGGCATTGACCTTGCCGTTCCGGCAGGAACACCCGTGTACGCGACTGATGCCGGTGATGTCGATGCCGAGGGCTGGGGCAAAAACGATTCGTGGATGGGCACGCCCGCCGGGATTTTCGTACGGCTGAGGCATCCGTGGGGCTTCAGCGCTGTCGCGCATCTCAGCTCAACGGCTGTTGATCGAGGCCAGGCCGTTGCCAGAGGCGAACGGATTGGATGGTCGGGGGCGACGGGCCAGGCGACGGGGCCGCACGTGCACTTCGAGGTCTTTCCGACAACACCCAATTGGGGCAACGGATACGCGGGCAGGGTCAATCCGTCGGGGATGGGCATCGTGGCGCGCGGCTCGGTATCCGCCCCACAACCAACATCACCGGCTCAGCCCGGTATCACGTTAGGAGCATATGAAATGATTCGAATTCAGTCGCCCGGTAGGGGGATCGCCCTCATCGGGGCGGGTTATTTCCGCAAACTGCATACAACTGAAGAAGTTGAGCAGTCTGCGGCAATCATCGCGAAGCACGTGAACGGCAACGATCGCCAGTTTGACCTGTGGCGTTCGATGGCCGTTGGCGGGGAGCGCGCGAAGGGTTGATGATGCTTGCGCGCGTGCTGCACCGCTATGGCCTGTGTCTGAAAGCCCGCCGTGGCTACCACTGCCGTGGCGCAAACGGGGAATGCGGGGGAAGCAAATGAGCGAAAACGAACCCTCAATCGAGGTGACACTCAGCGATATTTTTCGGCAAGGTCAAGAAACACAGCACCGCGTGACGCGGCTCGAATCCGTGGTTACCGACCTGGTTGTCGTCAATAAGCGGCTGAACGACCATGCCGGCAGGTTGAGGGATGCTGAACGCAAGATCGCGGTACAGGCGCTGGACTCGGTTGACGCGCAGGCCGCGCAGGAAGAGATCGCGAAGCTGTGGGCCGCAGTGCACCGGATGTCGTGGATGCCGCTGCTTGGGATGGCGGTCATCACGGCGGCCGGCGGTGCCTTTATCTCCAGACTCATGTAAAGGGAACACTATGAAACTGACAACAGAGGATGCCGCCCTGCACGACGCAGCCGTGCGAGCGGGCATCCGCACGGCGGCCCAGGCCCTCGGCGGCGCGCTTGCCCCGCTTGGGGTGACCGCTGGCGTCCTCACCGGAGGAAGCTGGATTGCGCTCGGCATCGCTGCAGGCGGTTCGCTGATTACCTCGCTCATCGCCGGAACGGCGGCCTACCTGAACTTCATCGGGAACGGCCTGCCCGAGGCTTACAGCGTGCTTGCCAGCGAACGGGCCCGCTCACCGAAACACGCTGCCGAGTAGCAACCAAAACGCCCCGCTCCGCCAGATGGCAGAGTGGGGCGTTTGGTCGTTAACCGTGATGACCGCCCGTTTGGGCCTTGCCGTGCCGCGCGGTGTAGCATGGTCTCTGGTAACGCCTCTGTAGCTCAATGGAAGAGCACCTCCGTCCTAAGGAGTTGGTTGGGAGTTCGAGTCTCTCCAGGGGCACCACGCATGTTGGCTTTGACTGTCTCCTGGCGCGTTGTTGGTGAGTCTGGATCGCCACCGCGAGGCATCCTCAAACACATCGTTCCCTCACTATCATTGAGGGGTGGCAGTCAAACGGTATGTGAGCGATGTTTCCCGGGCAAACTGGAGCATGGCCGCAGGGGTGACGCTGTCATTTGTTGTGATGCTTCTGATCTCTTTGAGCCCTGACCTGGACCTTGTCAATACCGACAGCCTGTACAGCTTTACGGTCTTTCTCTACCTCGTCGCGTGGCCCGCCTTTGTGGTTATGTATCTGACCTGGACCCACCGCACATTTGCTCGTCAAGAGAACGCGGCTCGTGTTGTCAATGCACGGCGTGAAAGTAGGCCGCGTTCGTGGTGGGCTCGCGTGCTCGGATACAGCGGCGCGACCTCCTGGACGATGACCGCGGCAATTGTGGCGGTCATCTTTACCATCGTCGTCGCGCAGGACCCTGGACACCGCAGCAACTGGCTGTATGTTGCGCTCGGGATGCTGTCCGTTGCCTCATCGTGGGCACTCATGGTGTATTCGTTTGCCCTGCAGTACTTTCGCCTCGACTCCGAGTTGGCCGAGGGCGATACTCGCCACCTCGATCTTGAGCTTGATGGCGAAACGACGTTTGGGGATTACCTCACCCTCGCAATGTTGTTGTCGACGATGGCGGCCACGGTTTCAGCGAAGATTCGGTCGCGCACCGCCTGGGCGCTTGTGCGTGCAAACGTGATGTTTGCCTTTACGTTTAACACGGTGATCGTCGCGATGATGGTTTCGCTGCTGTTTGGCGGTCTGCTCGCATAATTCGGTTCTCTGGCAAGCAAAGATTCGTTAGGCTGGCGAGCACGACCACAGGAGGATTCAATGGCTACAAAAGAACCGGCGATGTCACCCTCAGATCTCCCTGTCGACGAGGTTCTTGACCGGGTCACAGGCCCGCGTCGCGCAGAAGCAGACGAACTCCTTGCCCTCTTCGCCGAGGTAAGCGGTGAGCAGCCGGTCGTGTGGGCAGGTCGAATCATTGGGTTTGGCGAGTACGAGTATCGCTACGAGACCGGGCATGGTGGCAGGGCTCCGCTCCTTGCCTTTGCGACCGGAGCATCGAAACACACCATCTATTTACCAAACGACTTTGCCGATCGTTGGCCAGACCTGATGGGTAACCTCGGTAACTATCGGGCGAGCAAAGCGTGCCTCTACCTCACCCGCCTCACGAGTATCGATCGCGACGTGCTGCGAGCCCTGCTGGAGCGCTCGCTTGCCGAAACCCGCGAACAGTATCCGTAGCCTCCCCTCGATGCTCGGAGATCAGGCCTTGGCGCGTGCTCGAGAACGTGCTCGCAGCGCATAGATGCCAGCACCTGCGCCAAGCAAAACTGCCGCGCCGAGCACAAACCACAGGTTTGACACCTGCGATGTCGCCTCGACCGCCCACGATTCAGCGCGGAACTGCGAGTCGGCGGTCAGGATGCCGCCAAACGACGACGTGCCGTCGGTTGCGAGCAGCAGGATGCCGATGCCAATCGAGAGCAGGCCGGCCACGAGCATCCAAACCGAGTTTGACCACTTGCCGATCGTGATTCGACGAGGTTTGAGCCAGCTGCGAGAGCCAAGGTTGAACCGGCCCCACAGGAGGGAAAGGATGCCGAGGGGCACGGTCATCCCGAGCGCAAAGATCGCGAGCATGAGCCCGCCGTAGACCGGGTTGCCGCCGACCGCCGCAAGCGTGAGTACCGAGCCAAGGATTGGCCCAGCGCAGACGCCTGCGACGCCGTAGACCGTTCCAAGCACAAAGACCGAGATTGCTGAGGTGCCTTCGCCAGCCGAGCCTCGTCGAAACCCTGGGATGTTCACGCCGGCAACCTGGAGCAGGCCGATCACGATAACTAAGATGGCTGCGGCGGTCACAAGAATGTGGCGTTGCTGCGTGACAAACGAGCCAAGCACGCCGGCGAGCACTCCGAGGGGGACAAGCGTCGTGACAAGTCCCGCATAAAAAAGCGCTGTACGGCTCAGTAGCTTTGTTGGGCTTGCAAATGCATAGGCAAAAAACGCGGGGAGCAGCATGACCGAGCACGGGCTCAGGAGCGTGAGGATGCCGCCGAGGAAGGCCCCAGCGTAGCCGATATCCACGGGCTACTGCACCTTCGCGAGCTCGGACTCAATGATCTCGCGGAACGTCGAAAGCGGCTGCGCCCCGGCGATCGCCGTTTCGTTGATCGTGAACAGGGGCGCGCTCGTGATGCCGAGCGAGGTGCCTTCTGAATAGTCGGCGTAGACGAGGTCAATAAGGTCTTCGCGGGCGAGATCGCTCGTGAACTTCTCGATGTCTGGGACGCCGGCCTCTTCGGCGATTTCGATGAGCCGTGACTGTGGATAGTCGGGGTGGCCTCGGTCTGGCGCACCGCCGTAGAGGGCTCCGTGGTATTCCCAGAACCGGCCCTGTTCGCCGGCCGCACGAACGGCAACTGCCGCGGCAATTGACTGATCGCCAAAGAGGGGGAGATCGCGCCATTCGATACGCATCTGGCCGGAATCCACGTATTCCTTGATGAGCGGCGGCATGGTCTCTCTGGCGAAGACGGCGCAGAACGGGCAGCGATAGTCCGCAAACTCGATCATGACAACAGGGGCGTCAACATCGCCAATCGCGGCAACGTCGCCGGGAATCCGTCGGGCAAGCGTTGACAGCGAGGGGCCGGTTTGTTCTTCGTTCGCTTCGGGAGCGCTTGACGCGGTGCCGGTTGCTTGTGGTGTTGGTGCCGGGTCTGACGAGGGCAAGCCAGCGACGATGAGAACGCCTGCCAAGATTGCCGCTCCGGCGACGGAAAGGGAAATGATTCTGGTCTGTTTTTTCATGGGTATGCCTTGGATATGAGGTGGGAACACGGCTGCCAATGCGGGTGTGCCTTGGCGAGTGTGTCAACACCAAAAAAGAGGTGAGATGCGATTGCTGCGCGACGCCGGGTCCACTGTTCACGCTTCTTCGAGGAGTGGTGCGGGTCGCCGCGGAGTCGTCGAGCGATCCCTGAGCGGAGTGACGGCGCAGGATGAGGAGAGTCGGACGACGCGTTGCGTTTAGGTTCGGCAGATGCCGAGGTCTTGAGGGGACGGCGCGACGGGGTATCGGTTCTCGGTGCGTAACGTCTGATGCGCGAGCGGCGGAGCGTTGGCTGGCTCAATAGAGCTGAGGAGGGGTCCGTTCACATCCCAGTGCGGCGTTGTCGCTGAGTGCGTTGCGGTGTCGTCGTCGCTGAGGGGTACGTCGCACTTGGTTGGTGCGGCTTGTGTGCTGGGCGTCTGGACCGTGGCCTGGCCTGTCGTGACCTGGGCTGCGGATGCCTGGCCAACGGATGCCGCAAGAGCGGCCGGCGCCTTCGCGCAGTGCTGCCCGAGGAGTCCGAGGGCGAGCAACCCGACCAGAAGGAACGAGAGGGTCACTAATCGCGACGATGCGCGGCCGGCGCTCGTCGAACCGAAGAGTGGGGTAGTGAGCCTCATGACTCCATCAACCTTAGTATGGGTGCCTCAGAAACCACTGAACCGCAGGAGTTCATGGCATCTGGCAGTGGTGAGGCCTGCTGGCTGGTTAGCCGCTGGTGGGAAGCTGCGAGAGCGCGGCCTCGAGAATGTTGGCGGCTTCCTGAGGGTTGATACGGGCGATGAGGAACGCGCTGATGGTGAGTGAGGTGAGCACCCTCGCGGTCGTGACAACCTGGTCGGGTGTGAGATCGCTATGGCTGCCGTGAGCGGATGCCGCGATCAGGCCCCGCTCAAACGCCGCGCCGAGCTCGGCGCGGTAAGCCTCAACAACTGCCCGCATGGCCTCGTCGTGGGAGGCCATGCCTGCCGCGCTGTTGAGGAGGAGGCATCCGTTGCGGGCTGAGTCGTTGCTGGGGGCGGTGATGGCCTGAGAAAGTCCGGTCAGGTAATTGGCGAGGGCATCTGGGCTGATGGGCTCGGCGGTGAGCGGGCGCAGTCGTGGGCGGATGACGGTATCAAGGTAGTTCTGCACCGCGGCGTCGAAGAGCCCGCGTTTGCTGTCGAAGGCGTGGTACAGGCTGGATCGGCTGAGCCCTGTGGCCCGTTCGAGGTCGGGGAGCGAGGTGCCCTCGAACCCTTTGTTCCAGAACACGTTGCGCGCGGCCGTGACCGCCTCTGCCGTGTCGAATGATTGTGTGCGACCCATGATGCTCCTCGTGGTACGCCCTTGTGTACCGATCGATCCATTATATATAGTGGATTGATCGGTACACAATGCCGACCACGCGCAGATTCAACGAAAGAAGTCACACCATGACCGCCGTCAGCACCCAAATCCAGCTCGTCGCCCGCCCAGTCGGTTGGCCAACACATGACGATTTCCGAACCGTAGCCGTTGAGCTCCCAGCGCTTGCGGACGGCGAAGTTCGAGTCAACAACGAGTTCATGTCGGTTGACCCCTACATGCGCGGGCGCATGAACGACGTCAAGAGCTATACCCCGCCGTTTGTGCTTGGCGAGACCATGACCGGCGGCGCCATTGGGCGAGTCATCGCGTCGGCATCCGATGAACTCCCAGTGGGCACTGTTGTACTGCACCAGCTAGGGTGGCGTGATATCGCCCAGGCTGACGCCGCAAACTTCCGTGCGGTTCCAGAGCTGCCGGGCGTGCCGCTGTCCGCGTATCTTGGCATCCTCGGGATGACTGGCCTCACCGCCTATGTCGGCCTCATGGAGATCGCAGGACTTGCCAATGGCGAGACCGTCTTTATCTCTGGCGCGGCCGGAGCGGTCGGAACTGCTGCCGGTCAAATCGCCAGGCTCAAGGGCGCATCGCGCGTCATCGGCTCAGCGGGTACTGCCGAGAAGGTCGCGCTGCTGACCGAAAAATACGGCTATGACGCGGCCTTCAACTACAAGGATGCGCCCGTGCGCCAGCAGCTTGCCGACGCCGCTCCCGGCGGCATCGACGTGTACTTTGACAACGTTGGCGGCGACCACCTCGAAGCGGCGCTCGACGCGTTCAACGACGGCGGACGCGCGGCGCTCTGCGGAGCGATCGTGAGTTACAACAGCACGGAGCGCACGCCTGGCCCAGACAATATGGCCAACATCATCACCCGGGGGCTGTCGCTCAAGGGCTTTACTATCGGCAAATACTTGCAGCACTTCCCAGCATTCTCGGCTGAGATGGGCTCGTGGCTGAGTGAGGGCAAGGTTGTGTTCGATGAGACCGTCGTTGATGGCCTCGACAACTCTATTGACGCGTTCCTTGACCTCATGCGGGGTGCCAACATCGGCAAGATGGTTGTGCGTATTTCCTAAGCATCACGGGCGGCGCGCTCGCGGCCGGCAGCGAGTTCGTGCAAAACTTGGCCATGAGCTATGGGTTTCGAACGCTTGAGCAGGGGCAGTGGGCGGCGCTGTGGATTGGCGAGGCATCCGGTGGGCGACCAATCGAGGTGTATCGCACCTACGACCTCCTGATCGAGGCTCCAAACTGGACCGCAGACGGCAGCGAGATCATCGTTGCGGGTGAGGGGGACCTCTGGCGAATGGATGCCGGCTCATTCGACGTGTTCGCGAGGATTCACGTGACTGGCGCTGCCCCGTTCAATAATGACCATGTGGTTGGGCCCGACGGCCTCACGATGTTCGGGTCAGCAAAAGACGGCAACATATACAGCGCGCCTGTGAACGGCGGCTCGGCGACGTGCCTGACCGCCCAGAGCAGCGCTGAAGGACTGCGGCACTATTTGCACGGCGTAAGCCCTGATGGGCGCAGGCTCTCGTTTATCGGGCTGCGGCTGCGCCCAGAGGGCGGCGTCGCGGAAGCAAACGTCTTCACGATGAGCGCCGACGGTGGGGACTTGCAACAGGTCACGTTTGGAGCCGCGCTCGCCGACGGATGCGAATACGATCCGAGTGGGGAGTGGCTGTACTTCAATACCGAGGTGTTTGACGGTCACGCGCAGATCGCGCGCATCAGACCAGATGGCTCGGGTCTTGAGCAGCTCACCTGTGACGAGCGAGTGAACTGGTTTCCGCACCTCATTGTCAACGGGCTGGCCCTGTATCTGAGCTATCCGGAAGGCACAGAGGGGCATCCTGCAGATCGCGCAGTAGAACTCAAGCTCGTCAACGGCGACTGGGCGACGCCGCAAACGGTCGCAGCGTTCAACGGCGGGCAGGGCACCATTAACGTCAACAGCTGGTCGCCGGATGGCTCGCGCTACGCCTTTGTCAGCTACGGCCGGGACTGACACGGAACCCTCGACGTTTGGACGGCATCCATTCGCCCCTCGTTGCCAAAAATGCTGCTCAACACCGCAATCAGTGGCGAATGGATGGCGGGCGGGTCGGGGGCCGATGAGACAGTTGCGGTTGAGCTTGCTTCGCGAGGTATTCGAGCGCGCATAGCCGACCGGTGTTAGTGGCGCAAGGCGCTGGTGTTCGCTCGGGGAACGGGTGAATACTAGGTCGGGTGGCGTGTTTCGGCTGATTGCAGGTAGCACCCAGCGACACGTTGGGACGGGTCGCGACTGTGCGTCACCGACTATGTGCCACCGAACGCGCGCCACCAAACGCGCGCCACTGAACAAGCGCCACCGAATATGCGCCACCGAACAAAGGAGAAGCTGTGAAGGTTCTACTCAAGATAATTGTGATTGCCGCGCTCGCGTCGGCTGCTTACGTGCTTGGTGCCAAGGCCGGGCGCCGACGGTACCGCGAAATCCGTGATGCCGCCCGTTCGTTTTGGAACGACCCGCAGGTGAAGAAAGCTCGAAAGCGTGCCGTGAAACAGGCGAAGCAAGCGGCGGATGCTGCGGAAAAGGCAGCGGAGAAAGCCGTAGCGAAACGGGTCGCAAAGCTGCGTGGTTAGCTGACCGAGACGCGATCGCCCAGGTGCTAGGCCTCTGGCGGTAGCGCGTGGTTCCAGAGGTGAACGGTTGCGTACGCCCGGAATGGCCTCCACGCGAGCGCAACCGCGCTGACCTCGGCAGCTGCCACTCCGAAGTCGCGCAGCGCTCGCCGGAGCACGAGGTCTGACGCTGGGAACGCGTCTGGGTCGTGAAACCCGCGGAGGGCCAAATATTCGACAGTCCACGGGCCGATTCCGGGGAGTGATAGCAGGTCTGCCCTGAGCTGCTGTGGTTCGGCGTCAAACGACAGCCCATCAGCAAAAGCCCCTGCCACGGCTTGAACGGTGCGAATCCGTGCTCCGGTAATGCCTATTGCCGCGCGCAACCATTCTGTTGGTGCGTCGCGGATTGCTTCTGGGCGGGGGAACGCGACGAGACCGGACGGTGAGTGAGCCCCGCCGGCTTGCGCATCCAAAGAATTCATGGCTGTGACGAGCCTGCCGCTGAACGTACGTGCCGCCGCGAGCGAGACTTGTTGCCCAAGCACGGTGACGATGGCAAGCTCGAACGGATGCGGGTTGCTGACAACGCCGAGCCACGGCCTGGTGTTGAGGAGCTGACCGAGGATGGGGTCGTCACCGAGGGTGTCGCCAATCGCCTCGTGGTGGGCGTCGAGGTCAAACCATTGCCGGACGACAGCGCAGATGCTCTCGAGGTGCGGCTTTGACGGGTTGTTGGGCTCAGCAGCAACGTCAACTTCGATGCCGTGCGGCAAGACTTTCAGTGCCACGTGGTGATTGACCCCATCAATCGGAAGTAGACGCTCTGCGGTGCCTGCCGTGCGGTCGACTCGCTCGGCGCCGGGTACGGCATGGGCGGCAAGGCTGCTGAGGATGGCTGCGGTATCGAGGGGATGCGCCGCGCTCACGAGGTGGATGCTCACTGCAACAGGCTAGCCGGAGCCGCCGACAAATGTTGACCGTACTGTTCCCTCTTGGCATTCGTGGTATTAGCCTCGTGAGTAACGCGAGGAGGCAATGATGATCCAGACTCAGCAACATATTGACGCGGTGAAACGCACGGTGGCGGCGGGCGTCAAAGCGGGGCGAGATACCCGCGAAGTCATCCTCATCAGAATCTTGGCCGCGCCAGTTGGGCGCGTCTGGGAGGCGGTTACCTCCGGCGAGCATATTGGGCGATGGTTCGCCCCTATCAGCGGATCGCTCAGGCCGGAGGGAACCTATCAGATTGAGGGAAACGCGGGAGGCGAGATCTTGTCGTGTGATCCGCCAGGAGGCGTGACACGTGCGGGCTCCTTCTCCGCAACATGGGAGTTTGGCGACGATGTGAGCTGGATTCGCGTCGCCGTCGAGCCGGGAGCCGACGACTCCACCCTGCTCACGCTGGAGCATGTGGCCCACGTTGAGGAAGGCCGGTGGCTTGAGTTTGGTCCCGGCGCGGTCGGGGTTGGCTGGGAGCTTGGCCTCGTTGGTCTTGTCGAGTACCTCGCAAACGGTTCACAGCGCGAGATTCGGACTGAGGGCGAGCGCTGGGCCGGCTCGGAGGACGGGCGCAACTTTATCGGGCATTCGAGCGAGTTTTGGGGCGAGGCGAGTGCGGCATCCGGGACTCCGGTAGACGAGGCGCTCGCCGCAGCGGCGAGGACGACGGCGTTTTATACGGGCGCTGACTCAGCTGAAGCAACAGAGGGCATTGGAGACCTGAGTGAGGCTCCGCTGCTTGATGCTGGCTGGGTTGAGGGAAGCAATCGTTCCGCCGTCGATCTTTCGATTGTGCTTCCCCTTCGAGCCGACGAGCTGTGGCCGTGGATAACCGAGCCGAAGCTGCTGCGTCGATGGTCGCCCGTTGTGCCGGACAGGCCGTTTGTGTCGCTGAGCCCCGTCACCTCGCGCGAATCGCCAGCTGCTGACCCCGTTGACGCGACGGTTGTCGACCTCGAGCCTCCGCACCGGTTGTCACACCGCTGGGGAGGTGACCTGCTGACCTGGACGATTGCGCCCGACCCGGAAAACGAGCAGGCGAGTTCTGTGCTTTCGCTTCGACAGACACTTGGTGATGCCGAGTTCTCGGCAATGATGCTCGCCGGCTGGCACGTCTGCCTTGCCACGCTCAGCGCTCATCTCGAGGGGAAACCTGTGCACCGTGTCGTCGGGGATGACGCGCTTGCGCACGGCTGGGACGGACTGCGTGAGCGGTATTCCATACATTTGACCAAAGAATAACTGTTTCGTAATAGTTTACGAATTGCGGCTGTTTGGCTTGTTATTGGTATCTGTGTATTGGCATACTCAATTCATGTGAGCTCGCGCCGGTGCGAGCGCGATTGGACTGGAGCGCAGCATGAATCGTCCCAATACCCTCGGCCGTAATCGACGACAGAGCGTGTGGGCACGCATTCGGGCATATGGCTCTCTCACCATCATTGGGGCGCTGATTGCGGCAGGTGCCGTCACGATTGGACCTGCTCCTGCTCCTGCAGCTTCGGCAGCGGTCACCACCGGCGTCATCACGAGCACAAACGGTCCGCTGAATCGAATAGCGCTCAACGCCGGGTTTAACCAACAGGTTTGGAATAACTCGATAATGCCGGAAACTGGCACGTTCTTTCCGAAAACTGATGCGAATGGTGCAAGCAATTCATACATCCGAGTGTTTGCCGGCGCAAGCACAACGGCGGCCACCTTTCCCGCAGGAACGCAGAGTTTTGGCGGCGATGGCACCCGCTCAAACCCATACTTCATTCAGACCGTATCAACGAGCACTGCCAGCCCTGCCGGCATCACCGTGACCGAACGGCTGACCTATGTTGAGGGTGACGCGTTCTGGCGTTCCGACGTCACCATGCGCAACACCGGAGCGACCGCGCAAACGCTCAGCTACTACCGCTATGCCGACTGCACGCTTGCCGGCCAAGACAGCGGGGTTGCCGCTATCTCGGCCACCGCGACCGAGTGTCGAGGCACGGCGGGAAACAACGTGGTTATTGCGCTGATGCCTATTACCGAGGGTGCCAACCTGCAGGCGGGGCACTACAGTGCTATCGCCACAAGGGTCCTGAATAACCGAGGCTTGACCAACACGTGCATCGATTCCGACGGGGCTAACCTCGCGGAGAAGTGTGGAACAACATCGCAGGACAACGCCTTTGCTCTGTCCTATCAGTCGCAAGTACTCGCAGCTGGGCAAGAGAAAACGTATTCGACGCTCAGCAACTATGCGTCAACGCCCCCTGCCTTCTCCGACCTTGTCTCTGCAGTACAGGTGCCGACTCCCGGGACGATTCCGGTCGGCTATCAATTTAACTACACGGTCACGGTTCGCAATAACGGACCGGCTAACGCGACTAATGCTTCGGCCCAGCTGCGGGTGCCAACGAACTTTGAGTACCTCTCGGCTACGCCAGAGTCGGGAACCTATAACCTGTCGACGGGAGTCTGGGATATCGGGGCGCTCGCGAGCGGCGAGTCCCGGCTGTTGACCGTGACTGCGAGGGCGCTGAACCAGGGGCAAGGGTCGCTCGGAGTACTGTCGACATCATCGGCCAACATAGACAACACACCGTGTGTGTCGGGGTCAACCGCAAACTGTGGGTCTGTCATCATCGTCACCGTTTCGGGACTGAGTGCGGCTGCTTCGAATTACCGCGTTTCGACCGGGGTGCGACTGGCAGACGGCTCCGATCCTCACACCATCACAGTGAACTTGGTGGCGCAGAATGGCGATCCCGTGAGCGGACAGGCAGCCGGGCTGAGGGCATCCGCTCAGCCGAGCGCGGGATTCACTATCGGCCCATTCACCGAGACCGCCATACTCGGTACCTATACCGCGGCTGTGACCTCCATCAACAGCGGGTATACAGACATCTCGGTCACTGCTCAAATCGCTGGTGTTGACACCGGGCTCGTGATTGCAAACGGAGCATATGCGACAGCAGACTTTATCGCCGGTGATCCGTCGGTCGGTCAAAGCACCGTCACGATTGACGACGGCTACTACCGGCTGGCTAACGGCGACGAATTCCATTCGATAGCTGTTGTGCTGGCAGACGCCAATCAAAACCCAGTGTCAGGAAAAGAGTCGCTGCTCTCTGCCACTGCACCAACAGGTGCCGTTGTGAGTGAGTTTCGCGAGACCGCGACGGCAGGCCGCTACACGGCAATGGTCAGATCAACGTTGGCAGGCTCTCTGCCCATCGCGGTGCTCTTCAACTCGGTAACCCCCATCGGCACGGTTAATGCGCTGTACCAGGCTGGCACCCTCGACCTGCAGCATCCGGGTACCCGCATCGAATTGCTCACGAGCAATCCGCGAATTGCCGCAAACCCGTCGTCGGCGGGTCTGCAAGAAAACGAGATTCACCGGTTCAAAGCGACACTCGTTGACGCCTTTGGCAACCCAATTGCTCATCGGGCGGTGACGTTTAATATGACAGACCTGACGCTTGTGGAATCCTCGGTCAATCCGGCCACGACAAATGCAAACGGTGAGGCGTTTATCAGCGTGGCAACGTCGGCCGCAGCGACCTATTCTGTCACCGCCACGGTCGACGGGTCGTCGCTGCTGAACGGCAGCCCCATCCATCCCGTTGTCGTCCCTGCACCACTCTGGGTGGGGCTCGGCTACACCGTCTTGAACGTATCTTCTGGAGACGTGGAGGCAAACAGTCCGAATACTCATCGCCTTGAAGCCCAGGCGAGAGACCCATTTGGTAACCGAATTTCTGGTGCGTCCGTGCACTTTATGCTCCCTGCCGGGCTTGAGCTTGCTCCCGGTTCTCAGCTTGACGGGGTGACCGACGAATTTGGCTATTTTGTGGCGTACGTGAAGAGCGCGACTCCAGGAGAGTTCTCCGTTGGGGCAACAATCGACAACAACGTCGTGCCCGACCGCACTGTTTCATTCACCGTCGGAGCCCCGTCTCCAGCCGACTCAAGCTGGTCCATCACAACCGCGAGCCCGCAACCGGCGGGATCTCCGTTCGAGGCAACTGTGAGTGTCCGAGATGTTGGCGGAGTAAATCCGGTTGATGGAGCCGAGGTCAGCTTTGTATTGCCTCCCAACGTGAGCATCGTTGAGAGCGCCCCGTACACGACCGGCGCCGACGGCACCGTCACGGTGAAACTGTTGTCTACAGTTGCTGGTGAATACGTTATCCAGGCAGCCCTCGGCGGCACCGCAATCGGCTCGACTCAGACCATCGAGGTTGGTTCGGCGGTGCCAGACCTCAGCTCTGTTCACACGTCGCTTGTGAAGACGAGCTCAAACGTGACGGCGGTTGCCGATGGAGTCAGCTCCCATTCGCTGAGGGCGACGGTTGCTGATGAGTACGGCAACGTCGTAATCGGGCAGTCGGTGACGTTCAACCTTCCCGCGGAGGTGACCACCGTTGGCGGCACGCCTACGACCGTCACAACCGACGGCGACGGTCAGGCATCACTGAGCGTGGTTTCGCTCGTTGCGGCAACGCACAGCGTCACCGCAACGGTCAACGGGTTCGGTGATGTTCAGACCGGGAGCCCAATCGAGCTGACGTTTGTGGCGGGTGCCCCCGTACTCGCAAACTCGACGGTGACGGTAGATCCTGCTGGGCCGCTCACCGTCGGTGATGGCCCGTCAAACACCTACACGGCATCCATCATCGCTCGCGACGCCAACAACAACGTTGTGCCTCGGCAGCAGATGATCCTGACCTCGACGCCCGCGCTCGTGCAGTCGCTCCCCGGCGGGCTGACAGACGAAAATGGTGAGCTCAGCATTACCCTCACGTCGCTCGTTGCCGGCAGCTACACGTTGGCAACGGATATCGCGATCAACCAGGAGATCAACAACTTTGCTATCCCAGTCGTGCGGCAGTTTGTTGCGGCGGCTCCTGATCTTGCCGCCGACGGGCGGTCGACCCTTGGCTCGACCAACGGCATGCTGATCGCGGATGGCGAAAACGAACACACCCTGCTGGCGAGCGTGCGAGATGTGTATGGCAATCCAATCGTGAACCAAAACGTGTGGTTCGATCTGCCGGCCAACCTCGCGACGGCTGGCGGCGAGGCCCAGACCGTTGTGACTGGCCTAGACGGAAACGCGTCACTCAACGTGGTGTCAACCGTCGCAGGCGGGTACGCCGTCGAGGCCTATCTTGGCACCGACTCGTCAGGAAGCGCCATCGCCAACGGTTCGCCGACGACGGTCGTCTTTGGTGCCGGCGTGACGAGCGCTTCTAGCTCTGCACTCACCGTGACTCCCGCTGATGTCCCTCCGCTCGTTGCCGGAACCGGCGCGCAGAGTACGTACACCCTCGTAGCTGAGATTGAGGATGCGTATGACAACCCCATTGTTGGCGCTCCCGTTACGTTTGAGCTCCTCACTACCGATGGCGAACCGGTTGCTGACCAGCCGGTGATCTCGGATGCGACGCCAAACACCGACAACAACGGCGTCGCGACCGTGACGGTCACCTCAACGCGTGCCGACACGTTTGTGGTGAATGCCAGGATCAACGGCGCGACCGGCGAGACGGTCGCTGGAAGCGGCGAATTGCTGAGCTGGAAGCCAAGCTTGGTGACCGCTGAGAACTCAGTGCTGACTGTGACCCAAGGGGTCAAACAGACGGGCGCTGCGTTTAATCACGGAGCCGCTGTTGTCGCAAAGGATCAGTTTGGCAACGTCGTGACCGATCCGGTTGAGGTGCAGTTTGTCGTAGAATCCGGCGCAACAGGGGCCGGGTCGGTGCCAACTGAAGACGGCACGGCGTCAACAAGCATCTCCTCGAACTCGGCAGGAACCTACCTGGTTTCGGCCACAATCAACGGCGACGAGGTGTATCCGGGGCCGTTGCCCGCCGTGTTCGCAGACCTTCCGACACAGCCAACCGTGCATCCAAGCAACGGAACCGTGCTGAGCGGAACCGGCCAGCCGGGGATGACGATTGAGATTACGCTGCCAGGTGGGGTTGTGCTTACGGCGACCGTTGGCGACGACGGTACGTGGTCGCTGACGCCGCCGCTGGGAACGCCGTTTGCGCACGGCGATAGGCTCATCGTTGAACAGGTTGACGAGAACGGATTCCGCTCTGAACCGGCTGAGATCATCATCAACCTTGAGCGGCCGGACGCGCCGGTTGTGTATCCGAGCGACGGTGCGACCATCACGGGTTGCGCCGAGCCAGGTTCAACCGTGACGGTGCGAAATGCGGCAGGGGTGGTCATCGGAACCGGCGTCGTCGCCGACGATTGCAGCTACTCCATCGTGTTGCAGCCCCGCCCAGCCGAGGGTGAGATTATCTCTGTTGTGGTGACGGATGCCGCCGGAAACGACTCGGAACCGCTCCTGGTTCGCATCGGGCTCGCAACGGTAGTGCTTGAGCACGCGACCAGGACTCCCGGCCAGACGCAGGTCGCAACGGGAACCGGATTCCAGCCGGGAGAGGCGGTGTCTGCGACGCTTCGCTCGACGCCGGTAGACCTTGGAACACGAGTTGCGGATGCCAACGGCACGGTCTCGTTCACCTTTGCGCTCCCCGGGTCGATTGAGTTGGGTGCGCACTCGGTGACGCTTGTTGGGCCTCGCAGTGGTTCGATCAGCACCAGCTTCTCGGTGGTAGCGGCCGAAACGGGCGGCAACGGTGGCCTTGAGGTGACCGGTGCCGAGGCATCCGTTGGTCCCATTGCCGTATTGCTTGCTGCTGCGGGTATTGTGCTGCTGACGTTCGCCCGCAGGCGTTCGCTTCGACCGTAGGAACACAGCAGCGGCGGCCCCGCAGATGAGGTGAGGGCCGCCGCCGCTAGTGTCTGGATGTGCCTAGTTGCTCATCGCCGGTTGCTTGGCCGCGGCGATTTCGCGCTCAACTTCAGCACGCCGTGCTGGTCCCCAGGTTTCTTGGGTGACGAGCGCCGCGATGAGTCCGACGAGGCCAAACACGCTGAAGAGTACGGCAGGGCCCATCCATCCGTAGGCGGCGAAGAGCCCAACGGCCCAGAAGGCGGTGAAGCCGGAGACGACCGCCGAGAGTTGGTATGCAAGCGAGGCGCCTGACGAGCGGGTTGCGGTGCTGAACAGCTCTGCGAACCAGGACCCCTGCGTTCCTGAGAGCGAGTTCTGGCAGACCGCAAAGCTCACCACGAATACGGTGATGATAACGGGAAGCGAGCCGGTGTTGAGCAGCAGGAACATGGGGATACCGAAGAGCACCATCACGCTTGTGCCGAAGATGTACACGGGCTTGCGGCCGACCCTGTCGGTCAGCCAACCCCAGAAGAGGGTTGCTGGGAACCCGACCAGCGCCGCGATCACGATCGCAAGGATGGTCTCCGGGCGCTCGGCAATGCCCTCGTTGATGAGGTAGGACGTGACGTAGGTGATTGCGACGGCGTAGCCGGCGGTCTCAGCGACGCGGAGCGAGAACGCCCGAATGAGGTTGCGCCAGTCGTTCTTGATGACGTCGCGCAGCGGGTTCTTCACGATTTCGCCGCGTTCCTTGACCACCTCGAACTCAGGTGATTCTTCAACCTTGAGCCGAATGTACATACCTGCACCAACCAGAACGGCGCTGAGTAGGAACGGCACGCGCCAGGCCCAGTCGCCGGGGAGCCCAGCGCTCGCAAGGAATGCGACGTTTGCGAGCAGTAGGCCGAGCGGGAAGCCGGCTTGCGGCACGGCCGTGTACTGTCCCTTCTTCTTCCACGGGGCGTGTTCGAAGGTCATGAGGATGGCGCCACCCCATTCCGCGCCGAAGGCGAGGCCTTGGATTACGCGAACGGTGACCAACAGGATGGGGGCGAGGACTCCGACGGATTCGTAGGTTGGCAGCACCCCGATGAGGAAGGTTGCGATGCCCATGATGAGCAGCGAGCCGATGAGGACCGGCTTGCGTCCGATCTTGTCGCCGAGGTATCCGCCAACGATGCCGCCGAGCGGGCGTGCCGCGAAGCCGATACCGAGCGTAGCGAACGAGAGCAGGGTTGCCGAGAGTGGGTCGGCGTCAGGGAAGAACGCGTTGCCGAAGTAGAGCGCCGCGGCCGTGCCGTATCCGATGAAGTCGTAGTTCTCGATGGTGGTGCCGACGGTGCTCCCGATCGCCACTCGCTTTCGGTGCTTTGTTCCCTCGACGGGAACGCTGCGGGCCTGGATGTCTGTTGTCACTTCTATCTCCTTTGATAGGCGCTGCACGGGAGCTGCCTCAATATCGCTAACGATTCTACTGTTAACAATAGAACTTTGTCATGCGGATAGGGAAAACTCCCTTCATTCAGGGGGAGAAATCGCCTCCCGTGGAAGCATGCTGGCGGAAAGGGTTTGGTGATCTGGCTATTCTGAGTCCGCAGACTGCTCCATGCGTTCGAGAATCCGGTCCGCGGCGATGCGCATGTGCTCTTCGAGAAACTGCTTCCCTGCTTCCACATCGCCACTCTTGATGAACTCTACAAACGGGGCGTGTCTGGTGTGGGCCATGTTGTTGAGCGCGGTCTCCGGGCCGGCCGCGGTGATGGCGGCCCTCGCAAGTCCAGAAACATTGAGCCACGCCTGGAGGAGGGTGCCGTTGCCGCTTGCCGTGCACAGCGTTTCGTGGAAGGCGAGGTCGGCGTCGATTTGTGCGGCGAAGTTGTCCTCGGTGTCCTTGAGGCGGTCGAGCATCGTGAGCATGTCGTTCACGATTTCGCTGCGGTCCGGAAGGGCGCAGATTTCCGCGAGGGCGAGGGATTCGAGCGCGGCGCGGACGGCGAAGATCTCTCGGACCTCGGCCCCGCTGACCTTGCGGACTGAGAGTCGGCCTCGGGCGTCGGAAATGAGGAGCCCCTCCTGCTGGAGGTGGCGAAGCGCCTCGCGAAGGGTGCCGCGACTCACACCAAGGGCGTCGCTGAGCTCAATTTCGGCGAGGTGGGTTCCTGCGGCGAGCTGGCCTGAGCTAATGGCTTCGCGCAGTCGGGAGAGGATTTGCTCTCTTCTGGTCTGGCGGTCGATGGAGCCAAGGCTCTGAAGGGATGCGTTGCGCGACTGAGTCATGGCATCAACCCTACTGCCTACTGTCGAACAGTGAACAGTGGGCCTCGGGGGAATCAGATTTGCGCGCGCACGGGGTTGGGGGTCTAGTATCTAACTGTTGACAATAAGACACGATCGAATGAGATCGCGACCTCGACGGAGAGAACCCATGGGATTTGATACCAGCCGTGTTATCTGCTCGACCATTACGCTCAGGCATTTGCCGCTCGACCAGGCGCTCGCAGCAATCAGTGACCAGGGCTTCACCGGCATCGACCTCGGGGCCCTTCCCGGCGTCTGCGACCACGTGCCCTACGTGCTCGATGATGAAGCCGTTCGCCAGGTTTCCGCAACGGTCAACGCATCCGGACTCACGGTGCGCAGCATCAACGCCGACATCGGCGACCTCAACGCGCCACTGACCCCGTCGGAGCAAGCCGCCCGTGACGAACACCGAGATCGGCTGCTCGACCTTGCGGTTGCAATCGGCAGTGACGCACTAGTGTTGCCCTGCGGATGGCAGTCGCACGACACGATCGTGAGCCTTGAGGCAGACACGGATGCCGTTGCCGAGCAACTCGGCCGCGTACGCGAGGCCGCTGAGCGCCGCGGCATCGAGCTGTGGTTCGAAGCCCCACACTTCCATCGCCTCTGCTTCAACCTCGAACGGGCCCAGCTCATCGCGGCAAAGGTTGACGCGCGCATCGGTCTCATCTGCGATGTGAGCCACATCGTTGCCTCAGGGTCGCAGCCCCCCGAGTTTGTTGAGCTTTTTGGCGACCGCATCACCCACGTTCACCTTCGGGACGCGGAACCCGGCTATATCCACCACAGCATCGGCAACGGACAGGTTGATTTTGCTGCGACGATCGCGGCCCTCGACGGCATCGGATACTCGGGCAAATATTCGCTCGAACTTGAGACTCGAGACACCGAAAACGATAACAGAGCTGCCGCAGCCCGTGTCGCCGCCGAAACCATTTCTACACTCTTCACCCCCACAACCGCCTAGGAGACATCATGAGCACCGAACAACTCACCGCAATCGTTACCGGAGCCGCCTCGCAGCGCGGCATTGGACGCGCAACCGCCCGAAAGCTCGCCCAGCAGGGTTGGGCCGTCGGCATTATTGACCTCGACGGCGATGCCGCTGCCGCCGCCGCATCCGAGATCGCCGCAGAGTTTGGCGTACCCGCCCTCGGCGTCGCCGGAAACGTGACCGACCCGGATTCGGTGGATGCCGCAGTGACCGCAATCGAACGGGCCCTTCCGAGGGTTGGCGGCCTCGCCAACATCGCGGGCATCACCTCGCCGACACGTTTCTTCGAGACCACGCTCGAAGAATGGAATCGCGTAATGACCATCAACGCGACGGGCACCTACATCGTGAGTAAGCGCGTCGCCGCATCCATGGTTGAGGCCGGATACGGGCGCATCGCCAACATGTCGAGCGTTTCCGCGATTCGCGGTGGCGGCGTCTTCGGGGGCGTGCCGTACTCGGCAGCGAAGGCCGCAATCCTAGGATTCACGCGCGCGCTGGCTCGCGAGCTCGGACCGACCGGTGTGACCGTGAACGCGGTCGCCCCCGGTGTCGTGAGCACCGACATTCGCGCCGCATCCTCGACTCCCGAGCTCGAAGAGAAGCTGTCGGCCGACGTGCCGGTCGGCCGTCAGGCAACGGCCGACGAGGTTGCCGCGCTCTTCGCGTTTCTGCTGAGCCCAGATGCCGGTTACCTCACCGGCGCAACGTACGACATCAATGGTGGTTCACACATCTACTAGTCGCCTGGTGTGCAGCCGAGCCGCAGAGCCGTTGCTGAACCCTTGCTGAACCGTCGCAGAATGGTCGCAGATCCACCTAGCCCAAGCGGTTATGGTGGATCAGCGACCATTCTGTTTGTCGACTAGTTGTGTGCGAGGTCTTCCGGAGCTGGGCATCGTTTGTAGGCGAGCCCCTCTTGTAGACTGGCGACATTCTGTTGGCAGCGTTGGACGGGCGGGCTAGTGACTACTTCGAGGCGTGCGCTCCAGCCGCTCACTAAGGCGCCGAGCCTGCACAGCCAAATTCTGGCGCAGCTCCAGGCCGGCCTGCAGACCGGCGAGCTCCAGCCTGGATCGGTGTATTCCGCCCCAGCGCTCGCCGAACGATTTGGCGTTTCTGCCACCCCAGTGCGCGAGGCGCTTCGGGAGCTGGTGCGAGACGGTGCCGTCGAGATCCTGCCGAACTCCGGCTACCGGGTTGTTGAGCTGAGCCAAGAACGCCTCGACAATGTGGTCGAACTACGGGTGCTGATCGAGGTCCCGGTCATGGGGGCGATCGCCGCGGCCTGTGACGCCACGCTCGCGCCTCAGGTTGAAGCGCTTCGGCCACTTGCTCAGGCGCTGAATCTCGCCGCGACCGAGGGCGATGTCATCGCCTATATGGACCTTGATACCAGGTATCACTGCGATTTTCTTGCACTGCACGGCAATCCGGAGGTCGTGGATACCGTGCGCAAGCTCCGTCAGCGAAGCCGCCTGTTTGGTCTCCTTCGCGACGCACAAGCCGGCGTGCTCATCGACGCAACAACCGAGCACGAAGACATGGTCGACCTCGCTCTCGCCGGCGACCAGCCTGGCATGGAGCGGCTTGTGCGCGAGCATATTCTGAAGGCGAAGCGGCAGCGCCTCAGGGATTAGGTAGCGCGGGTATGCAGCTTGTTTACGCTGCCGCGCGGTAGGTAGCCAGGTGCGTGAGCTGTGACGTATCAACGGTGACACCGAGGCCCGGCCCTGCTGGCGCGCTTCCCCTGCCGTTAACCGAGCGAGGCTGGTATCCCGCGATGTGTTCGTTGGTCCAGTCGTTAAAGAACGAAACGTTAAACAGGCTCTGTGGCTGGGTACTTGCCGCCAAATGGCTCACGGCGGCCGAGGTGAGGTCGCCACCCCAGGTATCCTCCATCGAGGTCTTGAGCCCAAGAGACTGTGCGGCGTCGCGGATACGGATGGCATTGGTCAGCCCGCCAACTCGGCTGAGTTTGATGTTGATGGCGACGGCCCTCGCCTCATATTTAACGGCGTAGAGGTCGTCGAGGGTCACGACGCATTCGTCGAGGATGAGCGGCTGAGACATGCTGCGTTGCACGATAATGTTGTCGGCCATGCTGCGGCATGGCTGCTCGATGTAGACGGGGAGGCCGTGCATTGCGTGCGCTGCCTGCACGGCATCGGCAACATCCCAGCCACCGTTTGAGTCGGCGATAACGATGACGTCGTCGTCGTCGTCGACCGTTTCTATCACGGCTCGCGTTCGAGCGGCATCCTCGAGTGGAAGGTTGCCAACCTTGAGCTGGAAACGGCGGATACCCGCATCCATCCGCGCCCGCACAAACGCGGCCATGGCCTCGGGGCTGTCGAGCGGTACCGCCTCATAGAGCGGAAAGTCTTCGTTGAGGACGCCACCCATGAGCGTCGAGAGTGGGAGGCCTGCAGACTTGCCGAGGATGTCCCACGCCGCAATATCGATCGCGCTTTTTGTCGCTTCTTGGCCGAGCAGGATGCCGTCCATGATGGTGTGCAGGCTCGAAATGTTCTGCGGGTCCGCGCCGATGAGCGCTGGTGCGATCTCTGCGATTGCGGCCCTGATTGCGCCGGTAAATGTTGGGAGATAGGTGCCGCCGAGGGGAACAACTTCGCCCCAGCCCTCGAGGCCGTCATCCGTGGTGATGCGCACCGCTGTTGCTGACTGCGAGGTCGCGGCCCTGCCGCCGGACATGACGTACTCGCCGTGTGCGTAGCTGAGGTCGTAGCCGAATACGTCGATTGCGGAGATCTTCATTGGTCCCGCCTTTCTGTTCACAGGTGCGGATACTGTGTAAGTGTACGGTACACGCGCACTGGATGATAGTGGGTCATCCGGCCGCGTCCGCTTCCGCGTCGGCGCCCGCGCCCGCGCCCGCGCCCGTGCCCGTGCCCGTGCCCGTGCCGGCTCCCGCGTCGGTTCCCGCGCCGACGACCAGGGCTGCCGCGGCACCACAGCCATCGGTTCGCCGCTTTTTGCGGTTTTTCGCCCGAAATATCGCAAAAAGTGGCGAACCGATGCTCGATGCTCAGTGCTCGGTGGCTGATGGCCGATGGTCGGTGGCCGAGGTAGAGCCGCGGCACTAGGAGCTTGCGGGCTAGGCCGAGATCATGACCGCGACCCAAGCGAGGGCTGCAATCAGGGCCCACGAGACCAGCCCAACGGCAAGCGCTTTCCACCCGGTGCCTACGAGGTCTCGAAGCCGAACCGCCGAGCCGAGGCCAAAGAGGGCCATAGCGAGTAGCGCGGTCTGCGCGGTGTCGGCTCCCTCAATCACGGCATCCGGAACCGCAACGAATGAGCGAAGCAGCACCGCAGCGATGAACCCGGCCACAAAGAGGGGGACAACCGGCGGGCGCTTGCCGGTTTCCTCAGCGCCGTTGTTGACTCGGCGCACGCGTGAACGCTCAGCGACGGATGCGACGGCCACCATTGGGGCAAGCATGAGTACCCGGGTGAGTTTGACCACGACGGCGACGGCGAGTGCGGCAGGCCCCGCGATCTGTGCGGTCGCAACTACCTGGCCAACATCGTGAACGCCAGCGCCAACCCAGTGCCCAAACTGCAGGTTACTGAGGCCGAGCGGATGCCAGAGAATGGGCAGCACAACGATGGCGAGGGTTCCGCAGAGGGTCACGAGGGCGACGGGAACCGCGGTTTCCTCGTCTTTTGCCTTGACCACGCCGCTCATTGCTCCGATCGCAGAGGCGCCGCAGATTGAGAAGCCCGTCGCGATGAGCAGTGGCTGGTGGCCGGGAAGCCCCATTAATCTGCCGAGCCAGAGCGTGCCGCCGAACGTGAGCAGCACAATCGCAACGGTTGAGAGAATGGTGACCCAGCCGAGGCTCGCGATGTCCCCGAGGCTGAGTTTCAGGCCAAGCAATACAACGCCGAGTCGCATGAGTCGCTTCGCCGACACCGAGAGCCCGGGGGCGAGTGCGCCCGTGAGCGCCGGTCTGGCCGAGGGAAGCTGGCCAACGATAATGCCGAGCGCAACGGCGATTGTCAGGAGCGGCACCGCGGGGAGGAGCGTGTGTAGCGCCCAAGCGAGCAGCGCGGCGGCCCCGGCAGCGAGGATGCCAGGCAGCCAGCGAGGGCCGGTGCGGGTGAGATTGTGCATGAGCCTCCAGTGTATTGCCCTGCCGGCTCCGAGACTGGCCTACCCGAGCTCGTGCAGCGAGAATGCCGTCAAGAAGCCAAGGGTTGCCCAGAGCCCCGTGAGCCTGCGTTCTTCGGCAAACGCCTCTGGGATCATGGTGTTGCAGACCATTGCCAACAGGCCGCCGGCAGCGACCGTCGTGATGACGGCGATGAGTTCGTCTGGGCTGTTGCGCAGTAGCGCGTAACCCAGAAAGGCGGCAGCGGTCGAGATGAGGGCGATTCCGCTCCAGAGCGAGAAGACATACCGAGCGCTCTGCCCTGAGCTCTTCAGCTCCGACGTACTTGAGAGGCTCTCTGGCACGTTACTGATGGCAATCGCGAGCACGATGGGCAGGCTGAGCCCGCCGGTTGCCGTCACGCTCAGACCGAGCACAATTGACTCAGGAATCCCATCGATGAGCGCGCCCATCGCGATAACCTTTCCACTGTTTTCATCGGAGGAGCCTGACTGTCGCCGGTGGGTGACGTTGCGAGAGGAAACCGATTTGCCACGATGCCGGTGGCCCGTTTCGGAGCCGGCTGCCTGGTTGGCGGCGCGTTTGCTGAGCATCCAGTCGGCCCCAACGTAGAGCAGCGCGCCGACGACAAATCCGACGATGGTTGGCAGCAATCCGCCACCATCGTTTGCCTCTTGAACAAGCTCATAGGCGAGCGCCGAGATAAGCACGCCGGCACCAAACGCCATGACCCCCGCAACGACGGTGCGAGGAATCTGCACGAACCAGGCTACGGCCGCGCCGATAACCAGAGTGATCCCGCCAAGAAACCCGCTGAGAGCTGCAAATAAAAGAGGCATACCCCGACCATAGACCTGACCACTCCTTCGGGCGAGCCGCTAGGGTGAGTGCAGGAGGCATTATGGGGGCAGCAACCGTAGTCGGTTCGGGACCAAACGGGTTGGCGGCCGCCGTCACGCTCGCGAGAGCAGGCCTTGACGTTCGCCTCATCGAGGCAGCAGACACCATCGGCGGTGGGCTGCGGACGAGCGAGCTCACGCTCCCCGGCTTCCACCACGACGAATGCTCAGCCGTGCATCCGCTCGCCCTCGCCTCACCGTTCTTTCGTGCCTTCGGCCTGAGCCAGCGGATGATGTTTGCGACGCCGGAGGTGTCGTACGGGCATCCGCTCGACCACCAACCGGCCGCCCTCGCGTTCCGAAACCTTGACCATACGGCAGAACGTCTTGGGGCAGATGGCGACGCGTGGCGAAGGATGCTCGGACCGCTTGTCGATCACGCACCAGCCATCACGCGCTTCACGCTTGAGCAACTTGTGCAGGTGCCGCGGCATCCGGCGGCCACTGCAATCTTCGGCGCACGAGTGCTTGAGCACGCAGGGCCGTTTGGTCAAGCGCGTTTTCACGGGGGTGCGGCCCCTGCCCTGCTCGCGGGCGTGTCGGCACACGTGCCGGGGCGACACAACAGCCTTGCGGTGGCTGGGGGAGGGCTTGCGCTTGCCACGTATGCGCATGCCGCTGGATGGCCGGTGCCGGTTGGCGGTTCGCAATCGATTGCCAACGCGCTCGCCGACGACTTTCTTGCCAACGGCGGCACGATCGAAACAAACAGGACGGTGCGCAGCCTCCGCGAACTTGCCGACCAAGACACCGTCATTCTCGACGTCTCACCTGAGGCGTTTTTGCGGATGGCCGCCGATCGCCTGCCTGCGGGGTACGTCCGTGCGCTCAGGCGCTACCGAAGGGGCGCGGGAGCGTTCAAGATCGATTTTGCACTCAGTGCGCCCGTTCCCTGGGCCGACCCTGAACTGAGCAAGACCGCAACCGTGCACATTGGTGGCAGCCGGGCAGAGATCGCCGCGGCCGAGGCCACCGTCGCCCGCGGGCGCCACGCGGAGCGCCCGTACGTGCTTGCCACGCAGCCTTCCCTCGTTGACCCGACACGAGCGCCAGACGGAAAGCACACGCTCTGGGCCTACGCGCACGTGCCAAACGGTTCGCGCCAAGACCTCAGCGAGCAGGTCATCGCACAGATTGAACGGTTCGCGCCTGGTTTCCGCGACACGATCCTTGCGACGTCCGCCCGCAGCGCCTTCGAACTGCAGCGACACAACCCCAATTCGCTCGGTGGCGACTTCATGGGCGGGGCCGTCTCACTGACGCAGCTCGTGAAACGCCCTGTTGTCTCGCGGGCACCGTGGGTCACGCCGCTGCCAGGTGTCTTTCTTGGTTCGGCATCCACCCCGCCAGGCCCCTCGGTGCACGGGCTGTGCGGGTATTACGCGGCGCGAGAGGCCCTCCAGCGGGTGCACGGCGTTGAGCGGATGCCGTCGCTGGCCCCTAACTAACCACAAACGTGGTGGAGCGTGTGCCCTTCGTTGACTCAAGTGTGATGGTGTACGTGCCCAGTCGGGACGCGGCAAAGACCTGGTCTGAGGTCATCATGGCCTCACTGCCGATGAGTCGGCCGTCAAGGTGATACGTGATGCTGCACTCGTCTCCGCCAGGGTTTGAGGCTAAAAACGTGCCGCGAATGCCTTCGCGATCGTCTTGGTCAAAACGTACGGAGCATTCACCGGTTGCTGAAGGGATGCTCAGCACCTGTGCTGCCTGCTCGCCCTGCCCGGTGTTTGCGATCGCAACCCCTCCGGCAACAACGGCAACGGTTCCGGCCGTGAGCATTGCCGGCATCCCAATGAGCGCTTTGACGCTGAAAAGCGTGCCAACTGAGGTTGCGCTTCCCCCGGTGGTGAGCTGCGCGAGCGACGGGACGATGAGCGAGCCCGCGACGGCAGTCAGGGCAGCTGCAATGCCCTGAGAGGTGAAGCGCAGCGCCATCGTGCTCAGGTTTGCTTGAGTCTTTCGGCAGGCAGCACACGTGAGGAGGTGCTGCGGAAGTGACGAGGACTGCCGACGTTTTGTGCTGCCGATGGCGAGTCGTGCGAGGTCATGTGCGTAGTCAATACACGGCCCCGACGCTGCTTGCGCCGCAACCAACGCGAGCTCGGTGACATATTCTTTGCGGAGTCCATCACGAGCCCGCATATACAACACACTGGCGGCGGGCGGCTTAATGCCGAGCAGCTCAGCGCATTCGGCGACGCTCCGACCCTCTATGTCTCGAATGAAGATGACCTGCTTCCAGCGCTCAGGAAGTCGGAGGAAGGCATGGATGATTTCGCTCTCGCCAGTTTCGAGCTCAAGGCCGGCCTCGTTGAGCTGGGGCTCGGCATCCACATAGTCGCCGATGTTGTCAACGCTTTGCATACGCGACGAATCCCGGTAGTAGTCAGCGGCGTAGTTTCGAACAACCTTCACCAGATACTGGCGGAAGTTGTCGGTCGGTCCTTTTCCCCTTCGGATTACTTCGAGTACACGGGTAAACGCTTCGCTTGCGAGTTCTTCGGCGACGTCGAGGCTGGGGGCGGATGCGCGGGCAAGCCGCAGCGCATCCAAGAAATACAGGTCATAGAGTTCTTTTGCTGCCGCTTGGTCACCGTCTCGATACGCGCTCACAAGCTTCATATCGCCCGCCGAGTAATCGGCTGAGTGCGTACCTAAGGCACTATCGCGGTTTTCCTCTGTCATGACTCCCCAAATCTAGATGTAAAAATGCCTATCGCT
Organism: Lysinibacter cavernae; assembly: GCF_011758565.1. Lineage (GTDB taxonomy): Bacteria > Actinomycetota > Actinomycetes > Actinomycetales > Microbacteriaceae > Lysinibacter > Lysinibacter cavernae. The sequence continues at coordinate 1,800,583 of NZ_JAAMOX010000001.1, read as the reverse complement.
TCGGCAACCGGTGGTTGGGCCTCATCACCCCTGAGTTGGCCCAACCACCGCGGATGCCTAGTGCTCGCTCTGGAAGTCCTCCCCGGACTTCCCGCGTCGCGTGTTCCCCTGTGAGGAGAAGCCGAGCCGCAGCCACGCGCCGAGCATGAGCACGACGATCGCTGAGATCCAGAGCGAACCAGTGTCTCCGCCGGTCACTGCGATTCCTTCTGGCGCCGTTCCGTGTCCGCTGCTTGGGGCTGCGGACACGGAGATCGTGACCGCAACCTGGACCGACTGCCCAAGATCATCCGCCACCCGCGCGGTGAAATTCGCAACTCCCGCAAACCCTGCCGCGGGCTGGAAGATCAGCACACCCGTGTGATCAAGCGTGACCGTTCCCTCATTCGGCTGGCCAAACGATTCCGCCGTGAGAGGCTGCAGGTTCTCACCCGTGACCGCGCCGACAGGGTCAACGATGACTCGTTCGGTGCCGTATGGCACCGTGAGGTTGATATTTTTGCCGACCGGCTTTGCCTGCACAATCGCGGTGAAGGTAGCGTCGGCGGTTTGTCCGACGTTGTCGGTGTAACGGACAACGAAGGAGTATTTGCCGGGTGTTGCGTTTCCTGCTTCGTAAATGACCGAACCGAGGATGGCGGTGCCTGCTGCTGGTTGTTCAACGATTTCGCGCTTGGCGACGGTTCCCGTTGTGGTGACGGTTTCGGTGAACTCGATTCGTCCGCCTTCTGCTGCCTTTGATTCTTCGCCGGCCGCGGTGATCTTTGCCTGCACCGTGACGGTGTAGGTCACGGTGGTGACCTGGTCGACGTTGTCGGCGTATTCCACCGTGAACGTGTACGTTCCGGGTGTTGCGCCGGTGGCGTTGTAGGTGACAGCGCCGGATGAGGCATCCACCGTTGCTGTGCCGCCAGCTGGGGCGGAGGTGACCTTGGTGCTCTTCAGTGTCCCTGTTGTGGTGATTTCTGGGCTGAAGACTGCTTCCTTGCCTTCACCGATGGTTTGGGTTGATTCCACGGCGATGACGAGTGGTCCCTGGACGGTGACGGTGTAGGTTGCCGTCGCTGCTTGGTCAAACTCGTCCGTGTAGGTCACGCGGAAGGTGTGGTCCCCGACGGAGGCGTCGCCGGCGGTAAAGACCAGCTTGCCGTCGGCATCCTCGACGACACTGCCTTCATCTGGCTGCTCGACGTTGGTGCTGAGTGCTGTTGATGCGCTCTGGACGTTGCGCGCGAAGGTGTGGGTTCCACCGGTTGCGACGGTGGCCGTTGAGCCGTTCGCGACCGGTTTTGCCTGCACCGTCACGCTGTACTCGATCGTGACGGTTTGCCCGGCGTCGTCCGTGTACTTCACCTGCACGGTGTGGACTCCTGCCGCCGTTTCGGTGCTGCCGGTGTCAAAGACCACCTGGCCGGCGTCGAGCGCAAACAGTCCCAACGCGTTTGCTGAGGTGATGGAGCGGTCAGTGATGTGTGTTGCCGGGGTTACGGCGTCGTCAAATCGCACCGTGCCGAGCTGGCCGGCGGTGGCGGTTTGGGCGCTGCCGGTGAGGCGTTCACGGATGGTGACGGTGTAGACGACGGGTGTGACCTGTCCGTAGGCATCGGTGTAGGCAACGGTGAAGGGGTACTCGCCTGGGGCCGCATTCGCGCCGTCGAAGGATGCCGTGTGTGCGGCAGCATCGAGGGTGACGTGACCGGCAGCGGGGGCCGCCGCGACGCTGACGCCAACCAGGTCGTCGGCCGGTGTCACGCCCGCGGTGAAGGTGTGGCTGCCGTCTTGACCAATGATGACTGTCGTTTCTCCGGTCACCGCGAGAGGTGCGTGCACGGTCACCGTGTGGGTTGAGGTTGCGGTTTGGCCAACGTTGTCGGTGTAGGTGACGACGGTTGTGTAGGTCCCTGCCGGGGCGGAATCCGCCGCATACGTCAGGATGTTGCCGGTGAGGGTCGCCGTGCCGGCCAGTGGCGCCTGGGTAACGACAGCATTCACAATCTGTCCCGTGCTGCTTGCCTGCATGCTGAACGTGAAGGACTGGCCAAGCGCGATATGTGCCGACGGGCTGTTGGTTACCGGCTTCGCCAGAACCGTCACCGTGAAGGTGGCGGTGACCGTTTGGCCGACGTTATCGGTGTAGGTCACGGTGGTGGCAAAGTCGCCTGCACTGTTGGGGGCAACAAATTTCAGGCCGCCAGCGGCAAGGGTTGCCGTGCCATTCGACGGCTGCCCCGTGATCGTGCGATCCGTGATTGTTCCCGTGGTGCTGACCGTTTCGGGGAAGGTGAATGTCTGCCCAACGCCGATCGTTGCGGCTTCGCCGGTTGCGGTGGGGAGGGCCTGCACCGTCACGGTGTAGGCCACCGCCGTGGTTTGACCAAGGTTGTCGGTGTACGTCACCGTGAACGAGTAGTCCCCGGCGGCCGCGGCACCGGCGGTGAACGTCGGCTCGTTTGCGGTGTTAATGGATACGCTGCCGCCAGTTGGCGCGGTGGTGACGGCGACGGTGCTGATGCTTCCGGTCGTGGTTACCGTCGGCGAGAAGGCGTGTGCGTCGCCCATCGGGATGATGCTGCTGGTGAGGCCCGTGACAACCGGTTTTGCCTGCACTGCAACGGTGTAGGTTGCGACGGCATCCTGCCCGAAGTTATCGGTGAACGTCACCGCAAAGGTGTAGGTTCCGGCCGGGGCCGTGCCCGCCGCGTACGTGATCGTGTTTCCGGTAATCGAGACGGTTCCCGCGATTGGTTGTGTGGTGACGGCCCGTGCGGTGATGCTGCCGGGAGTCGTAACCTGGGCTGTGAAGGCGTGGGAGCCGTCAAGCGCGATGATTGCGCTTGCGCCCGTGGCAACGGGAGCGCCCTGCACACTGACCGTGTAGACCTTGGAAAGGGTTTGTCCGAGGTTATCGGTGAACTGCGCGGTAAAGGAGTAGTTCCCTGCCGTCGCGCTGCCCGCGCTGAAGGTGAGCGTGCCGTCGGGGTTGACGGATGCTGTGCCCTGCGCTGGTTGCGTCAGGATCGTGACCGGCGTGGTCGGGTTGAGGGCTGCTGGGTTCAGTACGGCAGGATCAGCCGTTGCCGACTGTCCGAGCGCAATGGTTCCCAGCGCCGTTGTTCCCGTGGCAACCGGTGGGCGTTGCACGGTAATCGTTGCCACGGCGGAGGCCGTTTTGTGCTGCGCATCCGTGATCGAATAGGTGACCGGCACGGTGTAGGTTGTCTCTGATCCTGCCCAGCTGTGTGTTGGGGTCACTTCGAGTTTGCCTGCGGTGTAGCGAACGGTCGCGTTTGTTCCTGCTGGCACGGTTGGTGCCGCGCCAAGCGTCAGGGAACTGCCGGTGTCGTTTGCGAGGACATCAACCGTCGATACGGCATCCTTCACCGTTGCGGCATCTGCCGTGGCGACGGGGAGCGCGTAAACCGTGACGTTGACGCGTGCGGTTGCCCGCTCGCCCTGTGCGTTTGTCCAAGCGTAGGAAAACGTGTCAACATACGAGGTTTGTCCGGCAAATGCGGCTGGCCAGGTTGCCGACGGGGCATAGGTGAACTTCGACTGTGTGCCACCTGCGACTAGGGTAGCGGTGCCGCCGTATACGGGTGCGGTGGACAGCGCGACGGTGTCTGTGCTGTACGTGCTGCCCGCAAAGGTCGGGAACACGAGCGAGTCGTTGCTTGTTACGTTGATGGTGACCGTTTCGCCAGCAGAAACAGCGGCCGTGTCATCCACGAGGGTCGGAGCGTTGAGCCCTTCCTGGTAGAGCACAGTGAGATCGAGCTGAGCTTCAGGCTGAACATCGAGGGCATTTGGCAGGATCTGCTCCCAGCCATCGTGTTTCCCATCAACGAGCGCCACGTTATACAGCCCTGATGCGACAAGCGGAAAGCTGAACGAGCCGTCGGCGGCAACATCCACCCTCGCGACCGTTTGCCCGGCGCTGCGCAACTCAATGCTGTTCGCACCAGTCGACCACGCCTGGTCGGCGGCGGTGAGTGTCTTGGAGAAGTCAAGGTCGCGATAGACGTTGCCCTCAATGAGCGCTGCGGATGATTTCAGCGGGCGCGAGGCACCAGCAGAGGTCACGATGTTTGTGCCGGTTTCTGCGATGAGTCTCGTGGCCACGTTGTTGTTGACCGAGCCGGAAAGCGCCAGCGGCGGAATCCCCACCTCAAGCGTTGCACTGCCGGCGAACTCAGGCGGCAAACCGTTTTCGGGGGTGAAGCGAAGCGCCGTCACTCCGGCGGGGACACTTCCGGTCAGTTTGACCCAGTTCACACCCGTCGCCGCGTGTTCGTTCCCAACCACATTCACCGCGTCTTCAACGTCCTTTGCAGGGTCTGTGGTGTATTCGATAATGACGTTTCCCTGCGCCGCGCTGTCCATCGCCGCCGACACCGACTTCAGCGTCACGGGAGCATCAACGAGGCCCGTGGTTCCGCGCCGGTCGCCGAGGAACGGCAACACGTCAACAAAGGAGGTCTCCAAGAACGTTGACGTCGACGCGTTCGCCCACGCGATGGTGTACGTGATCGACTCGCCGGGGCCAACGTAGCCAGGCTTCACTGTAGTGGCCGTCATCGACGATTTGAACGACGACGAACCAGACACGGTGAGGTTCGCTTGGTAGGTGCGGTCCTGCGCAATGGCCGCAGGGGTGGCCTGCGAGTTGGTGGAAATATCAGCGATGGAGTTGTCGGAAGGGGACTCCATGAGCAGTGTTGGGCTGGCGCTGGTCGGGATCGGGATGCCCATCGCTACCTTAACCGGAAACTCAACGGCGTCAAGGACGGTTGCGTGCCCATTGTAGGGCGCGGGGCCGGCAGGGCCTCCCGGAGCGGCGGGGCTGCCCAAATCCAGAATCATGGATGCGGGGGTGCCGGCCATGCAATCGGTGCCTGGCACGCCTGGCGTGAACGACGTCACGTTGCTCGGCAGCGAGGCCGCAACGGGCTCGAGGCACGCGTTTGGCATCGTAATGGTCGCTTTGACGTTCTTCGCGACGGAATCGATCGAACCGACCGGGCCAACAACAACCGGCGTGAGCTTGAGCCCAACGATATCGCCGCGCTGCGCGTTGCCTGCCGGATACGCGGAGGCAAGGTCCTGACCGGCAACTTCGAGCCACTCGAAGTTTGCGCGAACGAGCGCATCGACGGCCTGCACGTTGCCACCGAGCGGGCTGTCAGCTGACGTACCGTTGTAGGTCGATTTCACGAGCTTTGTGCTGTCACCAAATTGCCAGAACCACGGCAACTTTGCGCCAACCTCGGCGGTCCTACTGCCGGAGGAACGTGTAAAGGGAGTGATAACGCCAAGTGTCCGGTTGGGAAGAATTTCTCCGAGATACTTGATTCGAACGCTAGAGACCGAGTTGATGCCGCCAGCTAACGATGACGGGTCGGTCACCCAAGTGATCGCTGGATCAGCGAAAGATGCCCTTGACTTGCGGTCAGCGTCATTCGCAAACACATAGTCGGTGTATGACAGTTCGTAATCACTTGCCGGAATCGGTGTCGCTGGAATTTGGCCAGCGCTGTAGAAGGCGTCATTCCGTCCGGTGAGCGCCATGACAACTCGTGGTGCGCCATTGAGGGTCAGGAGCGAAGGGTCCCAGGTCACGCTGCCGTATGCGCCAGTGGCGGAGGCCTCTGCAGTATTCGCGTTGAAGAGCCCATTCATCGTAGTAAATGACTGACCAACGGTCACCGGTTCCGTCCCCCTGGAAAAACCGTGATAGTCACCGTACATCAGGGCCGTGGCATTGCCGTTGAGCGTCGCAGAATTGCTTGCGTTCACGACCGCAGTTGAGGACCGAGTGTATGGCAAGCCAGAGCATGTGCTGTGCGGTGCGTTAATGAAGCCAGCTGGGCAGGTGAAACCTGGTTCTTGACCGGGTGCAAATCCTGGACCAAAGTTTGATACTCCAGAGATTGATAGCGGGTCAAACCCCTTAAGTTGTGACTTGAGGAAAAGCGTTTGGTCAGGCGCGACATTTCCAGCGTAGGGAATAAATATCGTGACCCTGAACGCAGCGACTTGACGGACATCGTTGACATTAAGACTTGGCGAGAGGCCGCCAGCCCCTGGATCCAATACCGGGTTGAGATATGAGGTATTGACGTTGTTCGCCGTAATGCTTACTGGAGCGCCGGGGCTCGCCTGAGAGAAGGCATAGGTGCCACCACCCGAATACGTGCCAACGCTCTTCACGATACTTCCTGCGGGTAAATCCATGCCCATGGTGAACTGAGAGGCGAGGGCCTCGTAACCAAAATATTGCGGATTGTTGGCGAGATATGGTGCGCCCATGTAGACCGTAAGCACCTGGCTGATCCCCATTCCCAGGGTTGGGTCAGTGAGGCCACCCGGTGTGCTGGAGTAAATTGCGAGATTTGTTTTGGGTGTTGCCGATGCCTTCACTACCTCGGATGCCGCATACGTTCCGCCGTCAACGGTCACCGAGGGGATGATTGAGGCGCCATTGCCAACCGCGCCAACACGTGCTGCAACAGGGATGGTGAAGCTTCCGCCGTCAAAGGTGCGATTGCACGTGAGGATAGTGCCGCTACCCGTCACCGTTCCGCCGCCAGCCGCGTTACAGACTGAACCAGCTGCGGACTGCGGAGTCCACACCATACCTGCCGGCAGGATCGCCACGAATCGTGAGGTGCCTGCGGAACCCGCGCTCACAACCATGTCCCACGCCACGGTGTCCTGCGTCCGCACGACGCCGTTCTTGACTCCGGTGTCTTTGCCGTCGCCTGCCTCGGCATCAAACGGCGCGGTGCCGTCAGACACGAGGCTCCACGTGACGCTTGTCACGCCGGCAGCCGAAGCCGGGAGCGCGCCCGTGAGGGACATTGCCCCAGCAACGAGTGAAACGATGAGCAGTGCGGCAGCATGCTTGCCCCACTTTTTCCCCAAAAATGTGCTCATTTAAATCTTTTGACCTCTCGAATATATTCACGCAGGCGAAACCGCCGACAGCGAGCATCGTCATCCCCCAGATGACGTGCCAAAGCCGTGATTGTGCCTAACAGACGGTGAGCGGGCCGAAATCTAACGCGCGTCGCAAAAAACATGCAAACTGTGCGTGAGATGTCAGTAGCTTTGGCAGTCCCCATTTCGTGCCAATAACCTGCGTGACAGTTAATAGTCTAATTGATCGTTGTGGGTGGTTCGGCGTTTATCGGTTACTCCTCAGGTACGCGAAGCCGATAATTAGGCGCGGCTACGGAGGATGGCGTTCAAGACGCGCCTGCATCCGGCGCTACAGTTAAGGCATGTCCCGTATTTCTGCCGCCGTTTGGGGTGCGGTTTTTGCCGGGGGAGTGCTCGGCGCTGGCCTTCGGCTCCTCATCCACGAACTCATCGGAAGTGGAGCCGCTGTTGACCCGTGGCCGACCCTGATCGTGAATCTATTCGGTTGTTTGCTGCTCGCGTTTGTTGCCGCGTTCTGGCAGGAGCGCGTTGTGCGCGACTGGCTCAAAGCTGGTATTCGTGCGGGTTTCATTGGTACGTTCACAACGTTCTCGGCGCTCATGATTGAACTGTTTGTCTCCCTGTACAACGGAAACGTGCTGTGGGCGATCGGGTTGCTGGTTGTCTCGATTGGCGGTGGCTGGGTCTGCTCCGCCTGGGGGTACGAGCTCGGCCAGATGGCCGCGCCGCGGCGACAGCGGGTGCAGTCATGACCCCGGTAGTGATGATTGGTATCGTGCTGCTCGGCGGAGTCGCCGCAGTTGCCCGATTTGCGCTTGCCACCTGGCTCCCCGCAACGAGTCGCTCATACGCTCGACGCTCATCGCGCAAGCGCGGCGAGCTCCCCATCTCGTGGGGCATCGTTGTGGCAAACGTCATCGGCTCGGCCGTCGCTGGCCTCGCTCTTGGGCTGTATTTTGGGCAGAGCATTTCCCAAGGCACCTTCTTTCTGCTTTCCATCGGAGTGGCCGGCGGGCTCAGTACCTTCAGCACGCTCATCGGCGATTCGCACGGGATGCTTCGCGAAAAGAACTCGCGCGCCGCACTCGGCAATGTGCTGGTCAACGTCGTTGCCGGACTCGGTGCCGCAGCGCTCGCCTTCTGGGTATCGTTCGCGTTCTAACACCCATCCCTCTCCAATCGAGGTAGAGGACTCATACCAGCATGGTCACAGAATGGGAACAAAACTGCCCAAATCGGGTGGGGGCTTGCGCCAAGGGGGAGATCGTGTGGCACTCTTGGTGAGGACAAATTGGCATCAAGCCAATTTCTCTTTCCCCTCATCAACGAATGACGCAGCGTAGCGAACCCAACACAAAGGAATCGTGACCCTCATGAGTCTCTTCCGCACAAAGAGCATCCAAGACTCCCTCAACGACACATTCGAAGAGGGGCGAACGCTCAAACGCACTCTCGGCCCGTGGGACCTCGCAATCATGGGCGTCGCCGTTGCGGTTGGTGCCGGTATCTTTTCTGTTGGAGCAAAAGCCGCTGGGTCGTTTGCAGGGCCATCAGTTGTGCTGTCCTTTGTTCTCGCAGCCGCCACCTGCTTCCTCGCAATCATGTGTTACGCCGAATTTGCGTCAAGCGTTCCCGTCGCTGGGTCGGCCTACACCTTTACGTACGCCACCCTCGGCGAATTACTGGCCTGGATTATTGGCTGGGACCTCATCCTTGAAATGCTGACCGCGGCAGCCGTTATCGCTAAATACTGGGGAATCTACCTCAGCAACGTCTTCGACTACTGGAACTGGGATATCCCGAGCACCATCAACGTTCTTGGCCTCGATGTGAGCTGGGGCGCCTTTGTGATCGTCGCGATCTTTACCGCGTTGCTCATCGCCGGAACAAAGCTCTCGGCCCGCGTCTCGAACGTGTTCACCGTGATTAAGGTTGCCATCGTTGTATTCGTCGTCATCGTTGGATTCTTCTATGTGAACCCCGCAAACTACGTTCCCTTCATCCCAGAAGCCCAGCCTGTCACGGGCAGCGACACGGCCGTGTGGGAGCAATCGCTGTTCTCGTTTGTCTCTGGAGCTGCGCCGAGCCAGTACGGTGTGTTTGGGCTGCTTGCGGCGGCCTCGCTTGTGTTCTTTGCCTTTGTTGGATTCGACGTGGTGGCCACAAGCGCCGAAGAAGTCAAGAACCCGCAGAAGAACCTGCCGAAGGGAATCTTCTGGGGACTCGGCATCGTGACGGTGCTCTACATCCTTGTCTCACTCGTGATTACCGGCATGGTCTCCTACAAAGACCTGGCAGCGGCCGGAGGGGATGCCTCGCTTGACCTCGCGTTTAAGCTGGTCGGTGCCGAATGGGCCGGCCAGATTATCTCTATCGGTATTCTTGTTGGGCTCACAACGGTCATCATGGTGCTGCTGCTCGGACTTGCCCGAGTGATCTTCGCCATGAGCCGCGACGGGCTGCTGCCTCGGATGCTGAGCAAGACTGGCGCGAACACCCACACACCCATCCGCACGCAGGTGATTTGTGGACTCGTTGTTGCCCTCATCGCGGGCCTCACCGACGTCGGCGTGCTCGAAGAGATGATCAACATCGGCACGCTTTCCGCATTTGTGCTCGTGAGCCTTGGCATTATTGTGCTTCGCAAGAAGAACCCCCGAGTGAAGGGGGCCTTCCGCGTGCCGTTCTCACCCTACGTCCCGATCCTGTCGGCCGCGCTCTGTTTGTGGCTCATGTTCAACCTCACCACGCTCACCTGGGTGCGGTTCCTCGTATGGCTCGCACTCGGCTTTGTCATCTACTTCACCTACAGTCGACGCAACTCGGTGCTTGGGAAGAAACTCAAGGCCGAGGCTGCCGCGGCAGCAGCCTCAGCTGGGGCACCCGGGACCTCGGCACCCGGGACCTCGGCGACGGGGAATGTCTCGACGGGGACTATCCAGACGGGGGCATCCTCTGGAGGGACTTCCTCAGCAGGGGCTTCCTCTGCCGAGGCGTCTTCGGTTGAGGGATCTCCGGTTGAGGGGCCCTCAGACGAGACCGATACCCGCGACCGCTAAACCTGTGCGAAGCCGCTGCGGCGCAGACGGCATCGCCGGGGGCTTTCGCTGGGGGCTTAGTACTCCGTGAGGCTGAGCCCTGCCCAGACGTCGTCGGCGATGCCGGTTGTTCCAGCTGGGCAGTCGACCTCCGCGTAGAGCACGTTGTTGCCTGGCATAAAGGTGCGGAGCAGCATGCTGCGATCCCTGTCGCCTGCACTCGTTGAGTACGTCGAATGCAACCGTAGGAACTCTACGGGTGTGCCAGCGTTGAACGGCAACTCCGTTGTGCCTTGCTGCTCAACAACGGGGTCCGCGGTCGAGTCCCAGGGGAGTCCGATGGTGAGTGCAAGATTGACGATGTTGTCGGTTGCGGCGCGGTCTGAGGATGCCGTCTCTGCCGGGTTTCCAGCGCCCTGAAAGGTCAGGAACTTGCAGCCAGATTCTGCGTGCGCAAACCGGTTATACCCCTGTTGATCGAAAACTTCGATGTCCCAGCCGTCCCCAAAGGGCGTCATCCAGAACGGCCCGCTGCGGTAGGTCAGGGAATCGTCGAGGGTGACCAGATCGGCCGACTGCGTAGCACCTGAATCTGGTCTGGCTGTTTCTGATGGCTCCGTTGCGGAATCGTCGGCGGAGTCATCGACAGAGTCGTCGGCAGAGTCGTCGTCTGAATCCCGCTCTGATACCGCAGAGATACTCGCGATCGTGGGAGCGACAACAAGAGCTGCGACTAATCCCATTGCGATAATTGCCGCGGCTCCAGCTCCGATGCCGATCCATGATGCGACCCCGAGCCCGCTTCGCGCTGCAGGCTGATTGGCCGTAGCCTGCTGATAACCCTGCTGATAACCCTGCTGATAACCCTGCTGATCAACTTGTTGAAAATCCTGTTGGGAGCCGATAAATGCCGGCAGTTGGTTTGGCTGGGGTGGTGGTGGCACCGATCCGGTGGGCTGGGCAGGGCTCGCTGGGGAGTTAGCGTTCGTGGAGGAGTTACCGTTCGCGGGGTTCGGATCGTTTGTGTTCATGCGTGCTTCCGTTCATCGTTCCCCCGATGCAGTTGCTGCGGTTTAGCCTATCGCTGCGCATTACCCTGATGCGCCAAAACTACCCGTTGCCAAGTACCTTGTCGTTGTCTTGTTCGGGATCATCGGTATCGTGCGCGGCAACCTCGGGTGCCAGCTCGTCGGCGATGAGCGTGCTCTTATCGACGTAGTCTGAGCGGTAGCCGGAGCGGCCAACAAGATGCGCCGAGATCGGTTGCGTGAGGTACTGGATGACCAACACAACCGCGACGCCCGACGCCGTTGGCCATGACATGTTTTGCAGGACAACAGCGAACATGATGGACGTGAGCCCGAGGATTTGTGGCTTGGTGCCTGCGTGCAGGCGGGAGAGGACATCAGGGAACCTGAGGATGCCGATACCTGCCGCAACCGAAAGAAACGAGCCGAAGATGAGCAGGATAACGCTCAGCACGTCGCGAATGGATTCCCACATTTAGGGTTCCTCCCGTCGCGAAATGAATCGGGTAATGCTGATTGAGCTGGTGACGCCAAAAAAGGCGAGCGCCACGAGGATGGGCATGGTCGCGGTGTGGTGGTTGATCGCCATATCGGCGGCGAGGCTGCACAACACAATCGCGAGGAGTACGTCGGTAGCCAGCACCCGGTCGAGGGTTGTCGGGCCGATGATAATTCGGGCAACCGCGCAGACCGCGCCAATGCCAAGAAAGGCGCCAACAACAAGGCCTACCCAGTTCATGAGGCACCCCCTTCTGACGGTGTTGCGGAATTGAGGGACTGTCGCTCTGCCAGCATCCGCTGGACCTCGTTGCGCGATCCGAACGCCATTGTGAGCCTCTCTTCGGTCGCGCGGACCGAGAGTCGGAGCTTTTCAATGTCTTCCGCGTTGTCAACGTCGAGCACGTGCAGGAAGAGTCGGCGCTCTTCCCTGTCTGCCTCGATCACGATGGTGCCTGGCACGAGTGAGATCGCTTCCACCGTCCAGGTCATGATGAGGTCGTTACGCGTGTGTAGGTCGATTGCAATGACGGCGTTGCTCGGTGTGTAGCGCCAATCGATGGCGAGCCAGGCGACGTGCAGGCTGGCGGAGACAACATCCCAGATCATGCGCAGCGAAAACAACAAGAAATGCCACGGGCTAAATCGACCGCCGAAGTCAACCGGCGGGAGGTAGAACACCCGGCCAACGATCACAGAGACGAGGACGCCAGTGATGATGGTCATGGGATTGAGCTGGCCCCACAGCAGTACCCAGATCGCGACGAGCCCAAGCTGTAGCACGATAGAGCCGAAGAGGCTGGCCCGTTTGGCGAGGGCTGTTGTTTGCTCGGTCATCCGATCACCCCTCCGCTAAAGACTGTGAGGATGTAGGTTGCCGGATTCATGAGGTCTGCTGCGGCGCGTGCGGCGAGCTCCATGAGCGGTCCGGCAAAAACGGTGAGGGCTATGGTGAGGCTCACCATGACAACGGTTGTACCAACCATAAGCCGGGGTGTGGTGCTTTGCACATCGCCGATGGTCTCTTCGTGCGTCTCTTGTAGGTTCTCGAGCATTGGGCTTGAGTAGCCGTCGAGCTCATCTTTTGCTCGCCAGAATGCCATGTTCCAGACGCGCATGAGCGCGTAGAGCGTCAGCAACGATGTGGCCGCGCCAGCCCCGATGACTGTCCAGACGAGCCAGCCGCCTTCTTCGCTACCCGCAAGGAAGAGCGCGACCTTGCCGATAAACCCGGAGAACGGGGGAATACCGCCGAGGTTGAGGGCAGGAATGAAAAAGAGGATGGAGATGAGCGGCGCTGCCTTCATGAGGCCAGCAAGGCGGTTGATGGAGGTGCTGCCGCCGATGCGTTCGATGAGGCCGGTGACGAGGAAGAGCGTTGTCTGCACCGTGATGTGGTGAACGATGTAGTACGTCGTGGCGGTCAAGCCTGCCGTTGTTGCAAGGGCGATACCAAAGATCATGTAGCCGATATGACTCACGAGGGTAAACGAGAGGAGTCGCTTGATGTCGGCCTGGGCAATCGCTCCAAAAATGCCAATGAGCAGAGTGAGCAGGGCAACCCACATGAGGACCTCGCTCAGCTGCCCGCCTGGGAACAACAGCGTCTCGGTGCGGATGATGGCATAAACACCAACCTTGGTCAGCAATCCGGCGAACACAGCCGTGACAGGTGCTGGTGCGGTCGGGTAGGAGTCTGGTAGCCAGAACGATACGGGGTAGACCGCCGCCTTCACCGCAAATCCGACAAGTAGGGCAACATGCAGAATGAGCTGGATATCGGCAGGAAGCTCACCGAGTCGTACCGAAAGCTGCGCCATGTTGACGGTTCCGGTTGCGCCGTAGATGAGCGCGATGGCGGTGAGGAAGAACACCGAGGAGACGAGGCTGACGATGATATACGTTGTGCCTGCCCGGATTCGTACTCCGGTGCTGCCAAGCGTGAGGAGCACGTAGCTTGCGGCCAGCAGCATTTCAAACCCGACGTAGAGGTTGAAGAGGTCGCCAGCGATAAACACGTTGAAGAGCCCAGCTGCCAGCACAAGGTAGCTGGGGTGGAAGATAGAGACGGGTGTCTCTTGGTCGCCGTCGGCAACACCCTGGCCTACGGAGTAGATGAGCACGCCAAGGAGCATGAGCGCCGAGATGAGCAGCATGATGGCCGAGAGCCTGTCAACGACGAGCGTGATGCCCCATGGGGCAGCCCAGCCGCCAACCTGCACCGCAAGCGTGCCCTGCGAGTCGACTGCGATGAGGAGCGCAACGCTGACAACGGTGGCCGCGATAAGCGTGCCAACGCTGACGCCGACCTGAGCCCGGCGATAGCGGCTGAGCACGAGTGTGCTGGCCGCGCCAAGGAGCGGAAGGATGACAACGAGTGGGATCAGCCAATTCATGAGGGATCACGCCCCTCGGTCGAGATTCGGCCGACGGTGCCAATGGGGCCCGTGTTGGGTCCTGGCTCATGCAATGGGTTATTGTCCTCGTCGTCGGAGGCGTCAAGCGCCTCTTGGATGGCGTCGTCTTCATCGTGTGACTGTTCAAACACCTGCGCGCTGTTTTCGTCGTCATCGTCTTGGTCGCTCGAGACGGTATCGCCGTCTTCGCCAAGCTGTGCGAGCCACCAAGATCGGTAGATGAGCGCAAGCAGGAACGCCGTGATCCCAAAGTTGATCACGATTGCGGTGAGGATGAAGGCCTGCGGCACGGGGTCGGCAAGTCCGCTCGCATCACCGTTGGCAGGGGTGATGGGCGCATCACCAGGTCTGCCGCTCATGAGGAAGATGAAGATATTGACGCCATTACCAACGAGCAGGAACCCAAGCAGAATGCGCGTCAGGTTGCGCTGCATCATGATGTAGATGCCAACGGCAAAGAGGCAGCTTGCGAGGATGAGTAGGGTGACGGATGCGCTCATCGTGTTCCCTCCTCAGTTGTGGTTCGTGTCGCCTCAAATTCGGCTGCGTCGGTATCGACGTTGTCTGCTTCTGCATCGGCGCGGGCGTCGTCTTTGGCGTCGTCGGCCCCAACGTTTTCTTCTCGGTGGCGGTCGATCTCTGCCCCGAGGCTGCGAAGCACGTCGAGGATGAGCCCGATGACGACGAGGTAGACGCCGATATCGAAGATGGTGGTGGTGCCGATGCTGATTTCGCCGAGCCAACCGAGATCGTATTCGAACCAGCTGGACTGCAGCACTTCGCCACCTGCGATCAGCGAGGCGAGCGCTGTGCCGACCGCGAGGATGATGCCGGTTCCGAGGATCTTGCCTGCGTCGACTGGGAGTGCCTCGCCAAGTTCGTAGCGTCCGCCTGCCAGATATCTTGTGACGAGCGCGAGCCCTGCGACGAGTCCGCCGGCAAAGCCTCCACCTGGGAGGTTGTGGCCAACAAAGAGCAGATACAGCGAGAGGATGATGGCGGGGTGAAAGAGCAACCTGGTGAGTACCTCAACGAGGATGGATCTGTTTCTGGCTGAGAGCGTGCGACCCGCCATGAGGAACGCGCCGCGAGTGGGAGCGTCGGGATCTGGCACGATTGTGCCGTTTGCATCGACGATCGTGGCAGAACTTGTAGCCGGCTCAAGGACAATCTTTCGGCGGTTGCCAATGCGCCGTGGATGCTTCGTGGTTGGGAGCTTCGGCGCGGAGCCTGTTCGCTTGGTCACAAAGATGAGGCTCGCGATGCCGGTGGCGACCACAACAAGCACCGAGATTTCGCCCATGGTGTCCCATGCGCGGATGTCGACGAGCATGACGTTCACGATGTTGTGGCCATGGGCCTCAAGCGCGAGCTCAGACATTCGCTCTGAAATGCTCGTGTGCTCGCGTGCCCCGAGTGCAACAAGGCCGGCGACGCCCATGATGAGCCCTGAAGCGATGGCAATGGTGAGTTTGAGCCAGTTGCGCCGCTTGTCGGGGAGCGGCTTCATCGCAGCGGGCAGGCGGCGGAGGACCAGCACAAACACAACGAGGGTGATGGTCTCGACAAGCGCCTGGGTGAGCGCGAGGTCGGGAGCACCCTGAATGGCAAAGAGCGTGACCATGCCATAGCCGGTGACGCTCACGAGGAGCACTGCAGCGATTCGCTGCTGAGCCCGGGCAACGCAGACGGCAGCAACGATCATGACGATGGCGATAAAGACCTGCGCAGGGTAGTCCCACAGCACAAACTCGGTTGGCCAGGTGGAATTGGCGAGCAGCGAGTATCCAACCGAGAGGACGAAGAGACCGAGTACCGCCGCGATGTAACCGGGGAGGCCAAAACGCTGGACCCTGACGGTAATTGCGTGTGAAAACGAGTCGACCGCGCGAAGGATGCGCCAGTAGAGAGAACTTGAGTTGATCCAGGCTGGAACCATTGACTGGTACCGAGACACTCGGATGCGCTGCCACGCCAGGAACAGACCGACGGCCACGACAACCAGCGTGAGCACGAGGGCAGGCTCGATGCCATGCCACAGTGCCAGATGGTAATCGCCGTCGCCGAGCGTGCGTGCGTATGGGCTGAGAACCTTGTCGAGCCAGGGGGCAGCGATGCCCGCGCCGACGGTCAGCGTGGCGAGAATCGCGGGCGCGATGAGGATTGAGCCCTTGTCAGGGTGGACGATAGGCGTCGCAGCAACTGTCTTCTTGACGGCGAACGCACCCCAGAGGAAACGAACGGAGTAGGCAAAGGTTATGACCGAGCCAAGGACGATGCCAACGAGGGCAATCCAGCCCCACACATCGCCCGCCTCGCCAGAATCGAAGAGGGCGGTAAAAACGGCCTCTTTCGCAACGAAGCCAACAAACGGCGGCAACCCAGCCATTGAGGCAACAGAAATAAGCGCGATGGCGGCAACGCCTGGCTGGCTGCGACGTAGGGCAGAGAGCTGACGAAGGTCGCGAGTGCCAGTGCGGTGCTCGATAACACCGACGATGAGGAAGAGCGTTGCCTTGTAGAGGCTGTGCGCGACGAGGAGGGTTTCAGCAGCAAGCGCTGAGTCTCGCGTGCCGTAGCCAGATACCAGGGCGAGGAATCCGAGCTGGCTGATGGTGCCGTATGCGAGGACGAGCTTGAGGTCGTTTTGGCGGAGTGAGCGCCAGCCGCCGACGAGCATCGTGAGGAGGCCAACAACGATAAGCGTTTCACGCCATCCTGGAACCTCGGTAAAGCCGGGCGCCAACCGCAGGATGAGGTAGATGCCGGCCTTGACCATGGCTGCAGCGTGGAGATATGCGCTGACGGGAGTGGGTGCTGCCATTGCTCCTGGCAACCAGAAGTGGAACGGCACGAGGGCGCTTTTGCTTGCAGCCCCAACGAGGACGAGGATCATGGCGGTTGCAACGAGCGGCCCGTTGATAGGCGTTTCAACGATAACCGCGAGCGATGTGCTGCCGGCCTGCACGATGAGGATGACCAGGCCAACCAGCATGACGAGCCCACCAAATGTGGTGACAAGCAACGCTTGAATAGCCGCGCCACGGCTCTCTTTGCGATAGGAGTAGTGGCCAATGAGGAGGTAGGAGAGCACGCTTGTGATCTCCCAGAAGATGAACATGACGATGACGTCGTCGGCGGTCACGAGCCCATACATGACCCCGGCAAAGAGGAGTAGGACGCTCGCAAAGCGGCCGAGGCCTTGTTCGTTTTTGCCGAAGTAGCTGGCGCAGTATATGAGCACGAGCGTGCCAACACCGGTGACAATAAGCGCCATGAGCCAGCTGAGAGCATCAACTCTGAACGAGAGCGAGATGCCAAGCTGGGGAATCCACTGAATCGATTCGGTATATTCCCCACCGGCTATTACTTTGCCTGATTGGCTCAGCGTATAGGCAAATGCGGCAGCGGGGAGGAGGGCTATAACGAGGAATACTCGGGTGCTCAGCCATTTGGTGAGGAAGGGGGTGACGAGGGCGAGGAGGGCAAAGGCGGAGAGTATTAGTAGCAGTAGCCTCCCCTTTCGTTCGTCACCAGTTTCCTAAAAAGACTACCGAAGTCTGAGAACGCGATTCACCAATATTTCAGATTGGTGATGAATTTGCAGAGAACTCGACTGTGGAGAAGAATTGCGCAGATACGGCAACGGCACCCATCAAATCAACGATTGATGGATGCCGGATGCCCCTCAAACGAAACATGGTCACCACAAATCTGTGGTGACCATGTTCGCTCAGCGCATGAATCCATATCCCAAAGATGGGAGAGGAACCTGCTGAAAAACTTAGGAAGCGCGGCGTGCGCGGGCGGCGCGACGCTTAAGCGCACGACGCTCGTCTTCGCTCAGTCCGCCCCAAACGCCCGAGTCTTGACCCGTTTCAATTGCGTACTGCAAGCAAATCTCGGTAACGGTGCAACGTGCACATACCGACTTTGCCTTTTCGATCTGATCAACAGCTGGCCCGGTGTTTCCTACTGGAAAGAAAAGCTCGGGGTCGGCCGTGAGACAGGCTGCTTGTTCGCGCCAATCCATGCGTAGTGCTCCTTCATGGTAATTTATGCAGGCGCAAGAAAGAGAGAAGCTCTGGTGGAGCAGAAATCTTCTCACGCCGAGGGGGGAAATACGTGGGTAAGAGGGTCGTGCACTACGGTGTACGCGAAAACTCAACAGGGAATATACTCCCATAGAGTACGCATCAAATCAATAGTTTTAAGGGAATTGGATGGGAGATCACGTGTCGGACATACAGCCTTCACCTTCGGCCGCTACTGGGCGAATGAGAGGGCTCGTGATCATCCTCGCTGCGCAAGCAATTCTGATGCTTGCGGCGAGCGTTTGGTTCCTCTTTGAACTGTTCACAGAGCAGCCAGACTCGATGGCGTCGGCTATCGCACTATTTGTGCTCATCGTGCTTGGCACCGTGTGGGTCGCGGCAACCGCCGTCGGAGTCGCGCGATCAGCTTCGTGGGCGAGAGGATCGGCAGTCACCATCCAGATCCTGCAGCTCGCCATCGCATTTGGTAGCTTTCAGGGTGGCGAGTTTGCGCAGCCGCTTGTTGGCTGGGTGCTGCTCATCTCCGCAGGAAGCGCGCTGTTCATGCTCATCCGTTCGGCGAAGCGCTCCGGTGAGGCCGAAAAGGCTGCACGCGAGCGCCCCGCCGACGACGAGGGTTAGTCGAGCCCGAGCTTCTTCCGCAGGCTTGCGACGTGGCCGGTGGCTTTTACGTTATACAGGGCGTGCGTGAGAACGCCGTTGCTATCAATCACAAACGTTGAGCGGATCACGCCGGTGACGATCTTGCCGTACAGGTTCTTCTCGCCATAGGCGGCATACGCCTTGTGGACCTCAAGATCGACATCGCTCAGCAGCGGAAAGGCAAGACCTTCCTCATCTGCGAAGGAGCGGAGGGTCTTGACGCTGTCCTTTGAGACACCGAGGATGCGGTAGCCAGCGGACGCGAGTGACGCCATATTGTCGCGAAAATCGCAGGCTTGCTTGGTGCAGCCGGGCGTCTTTGCGGCCGGGTAAAAGTACACGATGACGTTCTCGCCGCGCAATTCGCTCAGGGTGACGGGATTGCCGTCTTGGTCGTTGAGCGTGAAGTCAGGGGCGGTATCGCCAACCTCGAGGCGAGTGGATGCGGCAGTTGTCTCAGTCATGGCATCCATCGTAGGGCAGATGGCGCCCCGGCCGCCGCGACCTTGCTGCGGACTCCGTCGCGCGGCTGGCTGGGTACGTTGCTGTGTGGCTGGCTGCCAACTCCGCCACGCGGCTTGCTCGGTAGTCTCTGCGCACCCTGCCACGCATCCCCCATCCACAGCATCCACCTTCGCCTCCCGTGCCGTCCTCGATTTCGGGGCAGAGTCGCTATTTCGTGCGGAGTATTTCGCGCAGAATGGGCGCAGATCCACCCAAATCGCTCGAAGAGGGTGGATTTGCGACCAATCTGCGTAAATTTGGCCCAAGCTGAAGGTGACCAGCAACGCGCCGGATGAGCCCGCAGCGGCCGGATTAGCCAGCGAACGTATCGAGCAGCCGGTGCAGCGAGTCGAGCCTCACCGTGCCAACCTCGCCAAGACGGCCCTCGCGGACGGCCTCGGTGATCGCGCAGTCTGGCGCATCCGCACGGTGCGTGCAGCCTCGTGGACACTCAAGAGCGAGCTCGGCGAGGTCGGTGAACGAGCGAACGATGTTGTCGGGATTAACATGCCCGAGACCGAATGAACGGACACCAGGGGTATCGATAACCCAGCCCGTTCCTGCAGGAGACGAGTACTGCAGGCTGACCGTAGACGACGACGTGTGCCGTCCTCGTCCGGTTACATCGTTGACCCTGCCGGTCGCACGGTCGGCCGTTGGTACGAGCGCATTGATAAGCGTTGACTTGCCAACGCCGGAGTGTCCAACAAACACCGTTTCGTGACTGATGAGCTGTTCCGCGATCTCATCGAGCGGAAATGCTTCCTTGCTGCCAGTAAATATCGTGATTCCAAGACCCTCAAAGTTGCGCAGGAACTCGCTAGGGTCGGCGAGGTCAGTCTTGGTCACGCACAGAAGCGGGCGGATGCCCGCGTCAAACGCCGCGACGAGGTAGCGGTCGACGAGTCGGGTGCGAGGCTCGGGATTCGCTGCGGCGACAACGATGAGCATCTGGTCAGCGTTTGCAACCAGCACACGCTCGATGGCGTCGGTATCGTCTGCGCTTCTCCGCAGGAGGCTCGTGCGCTCGTCAATTGACACGATGCGAGCAAGCGTGCCCTGGTCTCCTGAGGTGTCGCCGACGAGTCGCACGCGATCGCCCGTCACGAGCGCCTTTTTGCCAAGCTCGCGTGCCCTCGTTGACGTGATGATGCGTTCCTGCTCGCCGCCGGCATCCACGAGAACTGTGAATCGACCGCGGTCTACCCCGAGGACGACCCCGCTCACGGCGTCATTATGTTCCGGCCTGATTTTGGTGCGCGGCCGGTTGCCCTTTGGATTTGGTCGAACACGGATGCTCGACTCGTCGTAGTCGCCGTAGGGCTCGTCGTCATCGTCAACGCCCGTCTCTGACCACCAACTCATACGCTGGGGCCGCCAACAACCATCGCGGTCCACAGCTCGGTGAACTGGGGGAGCGTCTTCGAGGTCGTCTGAACGTCGTTGATCTCGACGCCGTCGACCGCAAGCCCGATGATTGCGCCAGAGGTCGCCATCCGGTGGTCTTCGTAGCTCAGCCATTCGCCGCCGTGCAACTGGGCGGGCTCGATTGAGAGGCCGTCTTCGAGCTCGGTAACCTTGCCGCCGAGCTTATTGATCTCGTTGGCGAGCGCAGCGAGTCGGTCGGTTTCGTGATGGCGAATGTGGCCGATACCCGTGATGACGCTCGGCCCGTTGGCGAGTGCCGCAAGGCTGACGACTGCCGGCGCGAGTTCTCCTGCCTCGCTGAGGTCGAGTGTGACTCCCGATATTTCTCCACTGGCGGAGACCGTGAGCACGCCGTCGTCAAGTGTGACGGTTGCGCCGAAGTGGGGAAGGATATGGCGCAGCTGATCCCCAACCTGCGTGGTCTGCGCCGGCCATCCTGGGATGCTGACCGAGCCGCCGGCAACAAGCGCGGCGGCGAGGAAGGGGGCAGCATTTGACAGGTCTGGCTCGATCGCGATGTCACGCGCGGCAATTGGGCCAGCCTGGATACGCCACTCACCCTCAGCCGGACGTTCAACAACGACCCCACGCGCCTCGAGCGTGTCGAGCGTCATCTCAATGTGCGGGATGCTTGGCAGGCGCTCGCCGGTGTGCACAATGTGCGCACCCTCGTCAAAGCGGGCGGCAGTGAGCGCGAGGCCTGACACAAATTGGCTCGAAAGGCTCGCATCAATTTCGACGCGACCGCCGGGAACGTTTCCGGTGCCGTGGATGGTGAACGGGAGCTTGCCGCGTCCCTCATCGGTAATGTCGACGCCGAGGCCGCGCAGGCCGTTAATGATGGCTGCCATTGGGCGGCGGCGGGCGGATGCGTCGCCGTCGAAGGACGTTGGCCCGAGCGCCAGCGCGGCGACCGAAGGAACAAAACGCATGACGGTGCCCGCAAGGCCACAATCGATAGAGGTGCTGCCGATGAGCTCGCCCGGCGTGATGAGCCAGTCGGCGCCAAAGCCGCCGTCGCCAGGAACCTCGTCGATGGTTGCGCCAAGCGAACGAAGCGCCTCGACCATGAGATTGCTATCGCGCGAATGCAGCGGGGCCCGCAGCCGCGAGGGGCCGTCGGCGAGGGCAGAGAGCACTAGCTCACGGTTGGTGAGTGATTTTGAGCCGGGGATGCGCACAGCGGCATCAAGCTGCCCCGACGGTCGCGGAGCAGGCCAGTTCTTCGGAGTCTCATCCTCGTCTGACTGATCGCCGAACGGGTTGAAATCCGGTTGGGAATACTTCGAAATCAACATTGGTTATTAACACTATCGCCAGTACGCAGAATTTGCGCGTGAGGCGCACCACCGGGCCGCAACGCCCGCAATGAGAGGTAAGGAGTACGGTGACGATTACAACGCTTGAGCGTTCTGAAACTGTGCACGACGAATTACGCGTAGGATTGCTCGATATGGCTGAGCAGTCCGATTTGCATGCGCGCTTCGAAGAGCAGGCGTTGCCCTACCTCGATCAACTGTATGGCGCTGCCATCCGGATGACCAAGAATCCTCAAGACGCGCAAGACCTTGTGCAAGAGACCTTCACGAAGGCATTCGCGTCCTTTAAATCGTTCCAGGATGGCACCAACCTCAAGGCCTGGCTGTATCGCATCATGACGAACAGCTACATCAACACGTACCGCAAGCGCCAGCGCGAGCCCTATATGGGGGCCATCGACGAACTCGAAGACTGGCAGCTTGGCGACGCCGAGTCCACCACATCCAGCCGCTCACGCTCTGCAGAGGCTGAGGCCATCGATCGCATGCCAGAGAGCGTCGTGAAGAACGCCCTCAACTCAATCTCCGAAGACTTCCGCATGGCTGTGTACCTCGCCGATGTTGAGGGATTCTCGTACCAAGAAATTGCCGACATTATGAAAACGCCGGTTGGCACCGTGATGAGTCGGCTGCACCGTGGCCGTCGGCTGCTGCGCGAAATGCTGACCGAATACGCCGCCGAGCAGGGCCACGAAGTTGGCGCTCGGCCACAACGAAAGGGCGGTGCCTGATGACCGATTGCGGCTGCGAAAAAGCGCAAAAGTCCCTCGAAGAGTACCTTCATAACGAGCTGTGCAAAGAAGACGCCGGCGACATCCGCGAGCACATTGACTCGTGCCCAGAGTGCTCAGACGAGCACCGGGTTGGCATCGTGCTGCGCGAGGCCGTTCAGCGTGCCTGCAAAGAGGCCGCGCCTGAAGACCTGCGCGCCCAGGTCATGGCGAAGCTGCGCTCCATCCAGGCAGAACACGCCTAACCGCGCATCCACCCCCTGCAAGCCCCGAACTCGCGGGCTCGGTACCTGCATCTATTTGCGAGTTTCTGTCGAAGAATCCCGAATTCTGCGCAGAAAGTCACAAATAGATGCAGGTTCGTAGCGGGCGGGATGGGCGCGAGTCTTATGCAGAAGGGCCCCCGTTCCGGATGGAACGGGGGCCCTTCTGCATGCAGCTGCCTAGACGTCGAGCGCGCGAGCGATAAGCTCTGCCTGCTCAATCGCGTGACGCTTAGCCGAGCCGGTTGACGGCGAAGCGGATGCCGGGCGAGAGACAACCGAGAACGCGCGTCCCGGGTTCTCCTGCTTGCTGACCTCCATGCTGATGAACGGCCACGCACCCTGGTTCTCTGGCTCGTCCTGCACCCAAACGAGTTCTGCGTTGGGGTAGCTGTCGAGCACCTCGGTGAGTTCCACAACCGGTGCAGGGTAGTACTGTTCGATGCGGACGAGGGCGACCTTGTCGTTCGGGTTCTTTTCGAGCTCGTGCAGCAGGTCGTAGTACGTCTTGCCTGAGACCATCACAACGCGCTTGATCGCGGCCTTATCGGTGACGCGGGCGTCGTCGATAACCGGCTCGAAGCCTCCGGTGGTGAAGTCTTCAACCGAGCTCGTGGCTCCGCGCAGACGCAGCATGGCCTTCGGGGTGAAGACGATGAGCGGCTTGCGTGGGCGGGCCTGTGCCTGGCGGCGCAGCAGGTGGAAGTACGACGCAGGCGTCGATGGGCGGGCAACAATCATGTTGTCTTCTGCGCACAGTTGCAGGTAACGCTCGATGCGTGCCGACGAGTGGTCTGGGCCCTGGCCTTCGTAGCCGTGCGGCAGCAGGAGCACAACGCTTGAGTGCTGGCCCCACTTCTGCTCGGCCGACGAGATGAACTCGTCGATAACGGTCTGTGCGCCGTTGGCGAAGTCACCAAACTGGGCTTCCCAGAGCACAAGCGCGTCTTCGTTCTCGACCGAGTATCCGTATTCGTAGGCCATCGCGGCGTACTCGCTGAGCAGCGAGTCGTAGATCCAGAACCGTGCCTGGTCTTCCGTGAGGTTCATGAGCGGCAGCCACTCTTGACCGTTTTCACGGTCGTGGAATACGGCGTGGCGCTGCACAAACGTGCCGCGGCGGGCATCCTGTCCTGCAAAGCGAACGGGGGTGCCGTCAACGAGCAGCGAGCCAAGTGCGAGAATCTCGCCGAAGCCCCAGTCGATGTTGCCGTTGCGGCTCATGTCGACGCGCTTGTTGATGAGCTGTTGCAGCTTGGCGTGCACCGTGAAGCCGGCTGGCTTGTTGCCGTAGGCATCGCCAACCGTGTGGATGACGGAGGCTGGGACGGCCGTCCCGATCTGCTGAGCCGAGGCGTGCGCTGGGTCTTCCTCGTTGCCAACCGGCAGCGTAACCGGGATAGCTGCCGTCTGCGCTGCGTGGGTGTCGGCGAAGGCGCGCTCAAGCTGGTCTTGGAAGTTTTTCTTCGACAGCTCGTACTCTTCTTCGGTGATGTCTCCACGTCCGACAAGCGACTCGGTGTACAGGCGTCGCACCGAGCGCTTGGCTTCGATGAGGTTGTACATGAGTGGCTGAGTCATCGAGGGGTCGTCTCCCTCGTTGTGGCCGCGTCGGCGGTAGCAGACGAGGTCGATGATGACGTCGCGCTTGAACTCTTGGCGGTATTCGTAGGCGAGGCGCGCCACGTGCACGACCGACTCTGGGTCATCTCCGTTGACGTGGAAGATGGGGGCCTGGATGGCCTTGCCAATGTCGGTTGAGTACACCGAGGTGCGCGAGTCGCGCGGCAGCGTGGTGAAGCCAACCTGGTTGTTGACTACAACGTGGATGGTTCCGCCGGTGCGGTATCCGCGCAGCTGCGACATCTGCAGTGTCTCGTAAACAACGCCCTGCCCCGCCATCGCGGCATCGCCGTGAATGAGGATGGGGAGGTGCGAGAAGCTGCCGATTGGCTTGCGGTCTTGGCGGGCGCGGACGATGCCCTCGAGCACGCCGTTGGCGGCTTCGAGGTGTGACGGGTTGGCGGCGAGGTAGACCGGGATCTGCTTGCCGTTGATTCCCTTAAACGTGCCCTCGGTGCCGAGGTGGTACTTGACGTCTCCGGAGCCGCCGGCCTTGCCAACCGACTGGGTTCCTTCGAACTCGCGGAAGATCTGGCCGTAGGTCTTGCCAGCGATGTTGGCAAGCACGCTCAGGCGGCCGCGGTGGGCCATGCCGATTGCGACGCCGTCGAGGTCGTCGTCAGCGGCACCCTGCAGGATCTCGTCGAGCAACGCGATGGTTGACTCGCCGCCCTCAAGGCTGAAGCGTTTCTGCCCAACAAACTTGGTCTGCAGGAAGGTTTCGAAGGCCTCGGCCTCGTTGAGCTTCTCGAGGATGCGGATCTGCTCGTCGTGCGTTGGCTTGACGTAGGGCACCTCGATTTTTTCCTGGAACCAGCGGCGCTGGACCGGGTCTTGGATGTGCATGTACTCAACGCCGGTTTTGCGGCAGTACGAGTCGCGCAGCACGCCGAGGATGTCGCGAAGCTTTGCGGTGCGCTTGTTGCCAATGCCGCCGGTGACAAATTCGCGGTCGAGATCCCAGAAGGTGAGCCCGTGCGACTCGATTTCGAGGTCAGGGTGCGAGCGCTGAACGTATTCGAGCGGGTCAATGTCTGCCATGAGGTGGCCACGCACGCGGTAGGAGTTGATGAGCTCCTGCACGCGGGCGGTCTTGCTGACCGCGTCGGACAGGTCAACGCTGATGTCTGGTGCCCACTGGATGGGCTGGTACGGGATGCGCACCGCAGCGAAAATCTGCTCGTAGAAGCTGTGGCGACCAATGAGACGCTCGTGCACAATCTTGAGGAACTCGCCTGAGCCTGCACCCTGGATGACACGGTGGTCGTAGGTGCTTGTCAGCGTGATCGTCTTGCCGATGGCAAGGTTGTCGAGCGTCTGCTGCGATGATCCTTGGAACTCGGCTGGGTAGTCGAGGGCGCCGGCGCCGATAATGCAGCCCTGCCCCTTCATGAGGCGAGGAACCGAGTGAACGGTTCCGATGCCACCCGGGTTGGTGAGCGACACGGTCGTGCCAGCGAAGTCGGCGGCCGTGAGCTTATTGTTGCGCGCACGCTTGACGAGGTCTTCGTAAGCCGCGAGGTACTCGGCAAACGTGAGGGTGTCTGCGCGCTTGATGCTTGGCACCATGAGCGCGCGCGTTCCGTCTGGTTTTGGCAGGTCGATTGCGATGCCGAGGTTGACGTGGGCAGGAGCCACAACCGACGGCTTGCCGTCGATTTCGTCGTAGTAGACGTTCTGGCTGCGGAACTCGCTGAGGGTCTGGATGAGCGCCCAACCGATGAGGTGGGTGAACGAGACCTTTCCGCCACGGCTGCGCTTCATGTGGTTGTTGATGACAATTCGGTTGTCGATCAGCAACTTTGCCGGGATGGTTCGAACGCTTGTCGCGGTCGGGATGGTGAGGCTGGCATCCATGTTGACCGAGAGCGTTTTGGCCATTCCACGGAGCGGGGTGATTTGGTCTTTTGGCTCTGCGTCTTTTGGCTCTTCAGAGGCGGTGGTGAGAGAGCCGGTGACCGGGGCATCGGCCGGAATCGGCTGAGGCTTTGGTGCTGTTGCCGTTGTTTTGGCAATTGGAGTTGTTGGGGGCGTTGCGCTGGATGCTGCTGGCGCTGCCTGGGCCGCTGCTGCGGGAGCCGGGGCTGCGGATGCTGCCGGTGCGGCAGCTGGTTCCGGGTTGCTTGGCGTTTGGGGGGTAGTGGGAGAGTACTTTTCAAGGATGGGCCACCACGATGAATCTACGAGGTTTTTATCAACTACATATTGTTTATGCAGTTCCTCGACGAGCCATTCATTGGCTCCAAAATCGTTTGATGATCCATCCGAGGTTCCGCTCCCCGTTGTTTGGCTGTTCAAGCCGATCGCCCACTCTCTTGTGTTCACACAGATATAGCTGAAATGTTTAGTGCGTCTTTGCGCATTTACAGTGCTTCTAGCCTAGTGCGAAAATTCTGTACGGACGCTCCATAACGGGGCGGGGTAGCCTTATCGTTATGGACTTTATTGGTGAGGGCCCCGCACACGACCTAACGTACTCCGATGTCTTTTTGGTTCCCCGTCATTCCGACGTCACGAGCAGGCTCGCCGTCTCGTTGAACGCGACTGACGGAACCGCAGCCACCATTCCTATTGTTGCTGCGAACATGAACTCTGTGACCGGTCCGCGCCTTGCGGCGACCCTTGCTCGCAGGGGAGGGCTTGGTGTCATTCCGCAGGACATGCCGTTGCAGGAGCTGGCAGACGCTATCCGTTGGGTCAAGGCGCAGCCGACGCTGTTTGATACGGCCATCATCCTGCCGCCGACGGCAACCGTTGCCGAGGCTAGGGAGCTGCTGCCGCCGAGTATCGAGCACGGTGTTGTGGTGTTTAACGGCGAGTATCAGGGCGTTGTGCCGGCTCTCGCGCTCGCGGAGGCTGAGCCTGCCACCCGGCTGGGTGACATCCTGCGGAAGCAGTGGGTTGCGCTCGCCGCTGACGACTTCACCGACGGGCGTGCCGCGTTTGACGCGCTTGTGGCGGCTGGAGTGCATTTTGCGCCCGTGCTTGATCACGGCAAGGTCATTGGAACAGTCTCGCGAAAGTCAGCCCTCCGCTCGACCATCTACCACCCAAACCTTGACTCAAACGGTTCGCTTGCGGTTGCCGCGGCGCTCGGTATTAACGGCGACATTGAAGCAAAAGCGCGGGCGCTTGGTGATGCCGGGGTTGACGTACTTGTTGTTGATACTGCCCACGGTCACCAAGAGAGCATGATCGGCGCACTTGAGCGGGTCAAGGCACTTGACCTTGGGATACCGATTGTTGCCGGCAACGTGGTGACCAAGGATGGCGTGACCGATTTGGTGCAGGCCGGGGCAGACATCCTCAAGGTTGGCGTTGGTCCCGGTGCCATGTGCACGACTCGAATGATGACGGCGGTCGGTCGTCCGCAATTCTCGGCGGTGCTTGAAACTGCCGAGCGTGCTCGTGAGCTTGGCGCCCACGTGTGGGCGGATGGCGGGGTTCGCTACCCCCGGGATGTTGCGCTTGCACTTGCAGCCGGAGCCGCGAGCGTCATGATCGGTTCCTGGTTTGCCGGGACAATTGAGGCGCCAGGCCGCATCATGACCGATGAGGACGGCCGGCACTATAAGGAGAGCTGGGGCATGGCCTCAACAAAGGCCGTTGAGGGGCGTTTTGGTCGGCTCGACCCCTTTGATCTGGCCCGCAAGACACTGTTTGCCGAAGGCATCAGTGGCAGCACCATTTATATTGATCCTGAGCGGCCCTCGGTTGAGGACCTGCTCGACATGATTACGTCCGGCGTGCGCAGTTCGTTCACGTATGCGGGGGCCAGGACCCTGGAGGAGTTCCACGATCGTGCCCGCGTAGGCATCCAATCGGCCGCGGGATATGAAGAGGGAAAGCCGCTTCCCGCGAGCTGGTAGTTTTCGGGCGCTCTTGATTTCCGCGAGTTGGGGTCTCGTGCGTGGAGTCTTGGCGCTGGCGGCTTCCGCGAGCTGGAGCCTCGTGCGTGGAGTCCCGGGCGCTGGTGGCTTTCGCGAGTTGGGAGCCTCGGCGCCGGTGGGTTTGCGA
Organism: Lysinibacter cavernae; assembly: GCF_011758565.1. GTDB lineage: Bacteria > Actinomycetota > Actinomycetes > Actinomycetales > Microbacteriaceae > Lysinibacter > Lysinibacter cavernae. The sequence goes on along the minus strand of NZ_JAAMOX010000001.1, from coordinate 1,772,081 downwards.
GTTGGGGGCCTCGTGCGTGGAGTCCCGGGCGCTGGTGGTTTTGCGAGCAAGCAACTCCCCGCCCTGGCAACCTCGCGTGCTCAAGCCCCGCTCGCTCACACGCGGGGGACTACACCCCGCTTGGAGAATCGACCTGACGCAAATGTGTGTATGAAGTCGTTTATAGACACATTTGGGTCAGGTCGATTGGTGTTTGTGGTGACCGGGGAGCAGCGCTGGCGCGGGCGTCCCGTTGTTCTTTGACATTGCATAGCCAGGCTATGTATTCTTGCCGAGTGAGTGAATTAGAGCAGAGCGAGCTGAAAGCGGTACTTGCCGACCTCGTGCAGACAAATCACCGCCTCACGCGGGTGGCAGCGCAGGCAACGGGCAATACAGATTCCCCTGCCATGTGGCGCACCCTCTCTGCGCTCAACGGCGCTCATCCGATGCGGCTCGGCGACCTCGCCGCGCTCAGCAGGGTTGCGCAGCCAACCATGACCAAGCTCGTTTCTGGCCTCGTGGAAAGTGGGCAACTTGAGCGGATACCGGATCCCGCTGACGCGAGAGCATCGCTTATTGGCATCACCGCATCCGGGGTCAACAACCTGTTGCGCTGGCGAAGTGAGCTTGCGAGCGCGCTTGTGCCCCTCTTCGCTGATCTCAGTCAGGCGGAGATCGCCACGTTGAGTGGAGCCGTGCAGATCATCAGGGACCACATCGACCCGTGAACTCGCGGGCGCTCACGCCGAACCCGGTCATCCGCTCTGCCTTGTGGGGGCGGGTCCGTGCGCCAAACGCGACTACTCGACAGTAGCCAGTCTCGAACCGAAAGGAGGTGCAGAGTGAAACCTTCCGCCAATTCAACAGCGACCGTAGACACCCAGCACGAACAACCCTCAATCCTTAAGCAGCCAAAAGCCGTCTGGGCGGTAGCCTTCGCCTGCGTCATCGCCTTTATGGGGATCGGCCTCGTTGACCCAATTTTGCCGGCGATCGCCGAAAGCCTCAAAGCGACTCCAACCGAAACTGAGTTGCTTTTCACCAGCTATCTCTTAGTGACGGGAATCGCGATGCTTTTTACGAGCTGGCTCTCAAGTCGCATCGGAGCAAAGCGTACGCTGCTCATCGGGCTCGGTCTGATCGTGGTGTTTGCGCTCTTGGCCGGATTCTCCGAAAGCGTTGAGGCGATCATTGGATTCCGCGCTGGATGGGGGCTTGGCAACGCGCTGTTCATCTCTACAGCGCTCGCAACCATTGTTGGTGCGGCAAGCGGTGGCACGTCGTCGGCGATTATTCTGTACGAAGCCGCCCTTGGGCTCGGCATTGCGATTGGCCCGCTGCTTGGGGGATTGCTCGGAAATATGAGCTGGAGGGGGCCGTTTTTTGGCACCGCCGCTCTCATGGCGATCGGATTTATCGCCATCGTTGTGCTGTTGCAACGCGAGACGGCAAAACGAGAGCCAACGCATATTCTTGCCCCGATTCGGGCGCTCCGCGTTCCTGCCCTCGGTGTCCTCGCTGCTGCGGCATTTTTCTATAACATTGGCTTCTTCGTGCTACTGGCTTACACCCCATTTCCTCTTGGGTTTGACGCCATCGGGCTCGGCCTCACGTTCTTTGGCTGGGGCGTTGGACTTGCCATCACGAGCGTCTTTGTTGCACCTCTGCTCACCAAGCGGATGCCTCGAACCCGCGTCATTCAGTTGGCGCTTCCGCTGCTAGCTGTTGACCTGCTTGCCGCTGCGTTCTTTGTGAACAGCGCCGCCGGTCTTGTCGTTTGCGTTGTGGTTGGCGGTCTTGTGCTCGGAATCCTCAACACCGTGCTCACGGAGTGCGTCATGGAGGCAACTGATCTGCCGCGTTCGATTGCGTCGAGCTCGTACTCGGCCGTTCGGTTTCTCGGCGGTGCGATTGCGCCTCCCGTTGCTGCGGAGCTAGCCAAGATGTTCAATGCGAGCATTCCTTATGTCTTTGCCGCGGCGAGCGTCGGACTCGCGCTTATCGTTGTGTTGTTCGGAAGGAACGCGTTGGCCCGGGTGAACGGCGACGTCGAATCTGAGCTCGTGGAGGCTGAGGCCATCACGCTCGCAGATGCCTAGGGCTGATCTAAACACGTATGGCAGTTGCCACTCCTACTGACAACAAAGCATGGGTCGTATTACGCGGCTCGGAAAAAATTGTGGATGGAAATAAACAGAAGCCTTGCGTTTGGTGGTTTGCGGTGAAATTATAAGGGCTCACAGGGTTTTTTTCAGTTCCGATCGTATTGTGAAACCTGCTCGACATATCCATTGGGGGTAAGCGCAGTGGGCAACTGCTGCGATGAAGGATCGAGTACAAATTCACATCGGGGGGAAGTAACACAGTGTTTTTTGCGACGCAAAAACGAATGCGCAGGATCGCCGCGCTCGGGGCCGGCGTAGCCGTGCTCGCGGGGCTGGCAATTCCATCAGTCGCCCAGGCAGCGGATCCGGAGCTCGCCTACGACCTCGCCATCGGCTCGGTCACAACCGGCTCTGGCAACTTTGACGCGGACGACGGACCCGGCAACGACTCGGGGCCAACGAATAACATCGTGCGCTCGTTCGACTCGGTCACCTACGAACTTGATGCTTCGGTGAACACCACAGTTGGGGCTACGGGGGTTGCGAGTAACTCGACCTTCACCTTCACCCTTCCTGTTGGGATGACCTGGAACACGCTTCCTGGAACCTGTTTGGCGACGGGGACTCCCGCCTCGTCCATCAGCTCAGACGGACGCACCGCGGTGTGTAACATCGGGGACATCCCGATCGGTTCGGCTCGCACCATTGCGCTCAGCGCTTCTGTTGCAAACCTGCCAAACCAGACGCCGCTCGACTTTGCGCCGGATGCCGTGAGCTTTGCAACGGATAACGTGACAACGCCAGCGGTGTCGGTTACCCCCGACTCGCTTGTGAGCTCAGGTGCGCCCAACGTCAACATGACGAAGCTGCTGCCCTACGTGGCCAAGAACCAACTTGGACCAGATGGGGTAACTCGCGGCTGGCTCTTGCAGTACGGCGTGACCTTCTCGATTCCCGACCTGCAAGGGAAGGGTCGCAAGGGATACCTGACGCCAACCGGTCCGATTAGCTTCACCGACGACTTCTCGCAGATCAGCCCAAACGCGCAGTTTGTGCGGGTCGAGACCGGTGCGGTGACGAACCACCAGGAACTCCCGCAGTTCAGCACTGCGAACTTGAACCTGCCGAACGCCATTAATAATGGTGGCGTCTGGACGGCAACCCCGGATCAGGCCAATCAAAAGGTGACGGTAACCGTGACAGGTGCCGACCTGACGGCCAATCACATCCCAACCGTCAGCCGTGGTGGCCAAGCGATCACCGATAAGGGCTACCTGACGTTTGGTAAAGTTGTCATCTTTGTTCCGCTGACCGATGTCCCCGTTGACGAAAATGGCGAGGGAACGCTGTCCATCAGCAACCTGGTCACGGATTTTGCGCCAACCGGCCCACAGGCTGACGGTTCGACCGTGCCAAACGTTGGTGAGAATCCGGCTGACAACCGTCAGACGCAGGACCTCATTCGCCAGGCAAACGGAGAGTTCTCCAAGCGGTTTGCGGACGTCATCAATAGCTCGAACACCCCGTACCTCGTAGAGGGTATGGTCACTGACCGTTCCGGAAACGGAACCCTGACGCAGGGCCAGCAGGTTCAGAGCTTCATGAGCCTGACAAACACCTCGTCAGACGGGGAATACTCGGCGGCTACCGTCTGCGATATGTGGGACTCCAGATACCTCAACCTTGCCAAATACTCGGTAACGCCTGCTGCGCGCTGGGAAAACCCCAACGGAAACCCAACAAGCGCAACGGGCCCTGCCGCGGCCAGAGGACATTTTGAATACCTCACCGGATTCACCCTCACAGGAACCGATGCCCAGCGCTGGCAGCAGATGCGGTCCTTCTCGTGCGCCGACGGCGCCGGAACCTGGACAACCCAGGCGGATGCGCTTGCGAACCCCTCCTTTGACCTCACCCAGGTGACCGCCGTTCGCTTTGTGGCCGACCAGCCAATCCCCGCAGGGGAAACCGCGACGATGCTCGTGAACCTCGAAGCAAAAACAGCGATTCCCGAGGGGCAGATTGTTGCAAATATGGCTGGTTGGTCAGCACCTGAAATTGGGAATGGCGTCTACCATTTCCCCAATTACGTGCCGGAGACCGGGAAGACTGCCAGCGGCTTTACCCCGAGCGCAGGTGACCGGCTCACGGCAGTTCGGGCTCCGCTCGCGCTGACCAAATCGGTGACCGATCCCGTAGCGACGACGCCGCGCGTTGTCGCAGGTGGTGCAGCACAGTTCACGATCACACCATCGTTCCGTACCGTTGGTCGACCTGGACCGTTCACAGCGACCGACGTCACGGTGACCGACCGAATCCCTGCGGGGATGTCGCTTGTGTTAGATGCTGGCAACGTTGACGGCCAGGCCGTGACGCCACCAAATTTCGCTCCGACCTCAGTCACGGTGCTTCCCGACGGAACGACCGAAGTTGTGTGGACGTTTGACGAGCTGTCGACTGGCAACCTGCCGTCTATTGTGTATTGGGTCCAGACGGAGTCGACGAGCCGCGGCGATTTTGTGAATACCGCGATCATCCGCTCTCCTGACGACTCTCAGTCGCCGGATGTGACTGACGTTGCTGCCTCACCAACGGATCCCCACCGCTCATCCGCAAACCTTGGTATTGACGGTGTGGCCGGTATCGCCGTGAGCAAGACCGTGCTCAACCCGTTCATCTCGGCCGGAGACGATTTCTCATTTGAGATCACCACAGCGAACGGTTCGCAGGCGGTGACGCAGACCGGTTCGACGGTCATTGACGTCTTCCCATTCATCGGTGATGGCGCTGCAGGAACGGTAAGTCGTGTTCCTGCGACGGACAACGGTTCGCAGTTCACCCTTGCCGGTGAGCCAACGGTTCCTGCCGGTGCGACCGTGGACTACACGACTGACCCGTCGGCCACGGTGCAGGCGTCACAGACGATTGGTTCTGGTCAGGGCCCAACCTTTGGCGCTGGCGTAACGTGGCAGTCGTTTGCCGCGGTGCAGACGCATCTTGAGGATGTCACCGCAATTCGGGTGCACCTGCCAGACATGCCGCCGGTGTCGACTCAGAAGTTCCGGTACACCCTCACTCATCTCGACGGTGTTGAGGGCGGTTACTTCGCCAACAACGCAACGTTCCGCACCACCCCTGCAGCGCTCGGTGTTGTCTCAAACACCGTAACCACCAGGATGCTGCCAGAGCAGCCGTCGATTACGTTGAATAAGAGCGCCTCGACGCCTGCTGACGGCGAGCAGTTTGAGGTTGGCGAGACCGTGAACTACCAGTTTGTGGTCACAAATACCGGGGTCGTTCCGCTCACAGGAGTGACCGTTGATGAGAGCAGTTTTGTGAACGGCGCCGGCGATCCGCTTTCGCTGACCACCCCAATAACCGTGACCGACCCGAGCGACTTTGACGGCACCCTTGCGCCGGGTGAGAGCGCAACCTTCGAAGCCTCATACCTCGTGACGCAGGCCGATGAGGATGCTGGCGGTCAGCTGACGAACGTTGCGACCACATCCGGCAACCCGCCGACTGGCGCCCCTGTGACAGACGAGAGCGACGTTTCCGTCAGCATGGGCGACCCCAACCCAGGGATTTCGCTCATCAAGCGGGCCGAAACGGAGCCAGCGAACGGAACCGGTTTTGTCGTTGGTGAAACGCTTGAATACTCCTTCACCGTTCGCAACGAAGGAAACGTCACGCTCAGCGATGTGACCGTTGCCGAGGGCGACTTCACAAACGGTGCTGGTGACAGCCTCCAGCTGGACAGCGGCCCGACCGCGCCTGCTGGCTTCACCGGGCAGCTGAGCCCAGGCGAGCAGGTGGTGTTCACCGGAACGTACACCTTTACCCAGGCGGATATTGACGCCGCCGGCGTGATCACCAATAACGCAACGGCAAGCGGTACCGACCCGTTCGGCACCGATGTTGACGATGACGACACCGTCACGACAAGTACCGGAACAGCGGTGTCCGCCATCGAGCTGGTCAAGAGCGCTTCGGCCGCGCCAAACGGTCTTGCGTTCCAGCCTGGTGAGACGGTGACGTATACGTTTGTCGCGACAAACACGGGGGCAGTGACGCTGCACGACGTGACGTTGGACGAGCTGAGCTTCACAAACGGTGCCGGAAGCGAGCTGACGCTCACCGACGGCCCAACCGCGTCCGACCCGAGCGACTTTGACGGGACCCTGGCCGTTGGAGACAGCGTGACCTACACCGCGACGTATCTCGTGACCAAGGCCGATGTGGCCGCTGGTGGCAGCATCGCGAACAGCGCGCTCGTGACTGGAACTCCGACGGTTGGTGTCCCCGTGACTGATGAGAGCGACGTTGCGGTCAATATCGACGATCCTGCGCCTGCGTTGAGTTTGGCGAAGACGGTGACAAATGTGCCGGTTGGTGGGTCGTTTGCTGTTGGGGATACCGTGAATTATGCCTTTACGGTGCGCAACGTTGGCAACATGCCGTTGAACGGTGTGGCGGTCAATGAGAAGTCGTTTACGAATGAGGCTGGTCAGCAGTTGTCGTTGACGAGTGGCCCGACGGCTGCTGATGGTTTCAGTGGGTCGTTGGCTCCTGGTGAGCAGACGGTCTTTACGGGAACGTATGTGGTGACCGCTGCGGATCGTGGTGGCAATTTGAGTAATACTGCTGTTGCTTCTGGTGAGACGGTGAGTGGTGATTCGGTTGTTGCTGAGTCGTCTGTGCTTGCTCCTGTGGTTGCTGGTGCTGCTCCTGGTGGGTTGACGCTCACTGGTGTGTCGCTTGGTGGCATGGTTGCTGCGGTGTTGTTGCTGATGGTTGCTGGTGGGTTGCTGCTGCTTCGTCGTCGGAGGGTTGCTGCTTCGTCGTAGCGGTGTGTGAGTGGGTGCCCTCGTCCTTGCGTGTTTGCTTGGGGCGGGGGCATCCCCATATCCACGGCCGCCGATAGACCGTTGACGCCCTCCCATTACGGGAGTCGGTCAGATTTGTCGGACTCCACAAAACCGACTCGTGTGCGTCGTCGTTTGCGACGAAATGTTTAGGTTGCACGGCAACTTTTAAGCTAGGGCAGTTACTCTAAAGCTCGCTCAATCAAACCTTGGGGGTCAACGCGCTGCAGGACAGTTGCGTATGGATTGAGCATCTACATCAATGGGGGGATTCAAATCGTGTCTTTCGCGACCAAAAAACATATTCGACGTCTTGCGGCGTTAGGAACGGGGCTTGCCGTTTTGGCGGGTCTTGCGATTCCAACCAGCGCTCAAGCTGCCGATCCGGAGCTCGCCTACGAACTCGCCATCGGCTCGGTTGCAACCGGCTCTGGCAACTTCGACGCCGACGACGGACCAGGCAACGACTCTGGGCCAACGAATACTATTGTGCGCTCGTTCGACTCTGTCACGTACGAGCTTGAGGCATCGGTGAACACCACCGTTGGCGCAACGGGAGTTGCCAGCAACTCGACCTTTACCTTCACCCTTCCGGTGGGGCTTACCTGGAACACGCTTCCCGGAACGTGTGTGACCACCGGCACCCCGGCCTCAGGCATCAGCGCTGACGGTCGCACCGCGACGTGTAACATCGGCGACATTCCAATTGGATCGTCGCGAAGCATTGCGCTGAGCGCAGTCGCGGCAAACCTGCCAAATGGGACGCCTCTGGACTTTGCTCCGGATGCCGTGAGCTTTTCGACGGATAACGTGACGACGCCTGCCGTGACGCTTACCCCTGATTCGCTCATCAGCTCTGGCGCACCCAACATCAATATGACCAAGCTCGTGCCGTTTGTGGCCAAAAATCAGCTTGGCCCCGACGGGGTAACCCGCGGCTGGATGCTGGAATACGGCGTGACCTTTTCCATCCCAGATCTGCAGGGCAAAGGGCGAAAGGGCTACCTTGAGCCAACTGGCCCGCTCACCTTTACCGATGACTTCTCGCAGATCAGCCCAAACGCACAGTTTGTGAAGGTTGAAACCGGCGCGGTCACGAACCACCGTGAGCTTCCGCAGTTCAGCACGGCGGGCCTCAACCTGCCAAACGCCATTAACAACGGTGGTGTGTGGACGGCAACACCCGATCAGGCAAACCAGAAGGTAACGGTCACCATCACCGGTGCAGACCTGACGGCAAACCACATCCCAACACTCAACCGGGGCGACTTGCCGATCGTTGATAAGGGATATTTGACCTTCGGAAAGGTGTTCATCTTTGTGCCACTCACCGACGTAGCTGTTGACGCGAACGGTGAGGGCAGCCTCCCCATCAGCAACCTGGTGACCGATTTTGCACCGACCGGCCCACATTTTGACGGATCAACCGTTGCCAACGTGGGCGAGAACCCCGCCGATAACCGCCAGAATCAGGACCTGATTCGACAGGCAGCTGGCGAGTTCACCAAGAACTTTGCCGACGTGATCAACAGTTCAAACACGCCGTTCCTCGTTGACGGAATGATCACCGACCGCTCTGGAAACGGAACCCTCACGCAGGGTCAGCAGGTGCAGAGCATGATCACACTGAATAACACGTCTTCAGACGGGCAATTCAGTGCGGCAACCGTGTGTGATATGTGGGATTCGAAGTATTTGAGCCTGGCGAAATACAATGAAAAACTCCGTGTGAGCTGGGGGAACCCTGACGGTAACCCGACCAGCGCGACCGGTGAGGCCGCTGGAAAAGGTCATTTTGAATACCTGACCGGCTACACCCTGTCCGGAACCGATGCAGAGCGTTGGCAGCTGATTCGGACCTTCACCTGTGCTGATGCCGCTGGAACCTGGACGACCCAGGACGCAGCGCTTGCCGACCCATCGTTTGATCTTGGTGCCGTGAGCGCCGTGCGCTGGGTAGCTGACCAGCCGATCCCCGCAGGTGAGCTCGTTGTCATGCTGGTGAACCTTGAGGCCAAAACCGCGATTCCCGAGGGACAAATCGTAGCTAACATGGCCGGCTGGAAAGTACCGGAGTTAAAAGCTGGGGCGTACCAAGCTCCGAACTATATTCCTGAGACGGGGCGGATGGCCTCTGGCGCTCTGCCCAAGACCGGGGACCGTCTGATCGCCGTTCAGGCTCCGCTCGCGCTGTCGAAGGCGGTCACCAGCCCGTCAACGGTAGCCCCGCGTGTGGCCGCCGGTGCCGCCGCGCAGTTTACGATCACCCCGACCTTCCGCACCGTTGGCCGTCCCGGCCCCTTCACCGCACACGATGTCACGGTGACCGACCGCATTCCGGCCGGTCTGTCGATGCTGCTTGACGATGGCAACGTTGACGGCCAGGCCGTGACCGCGCCAAACTTTACGCCAACCTCGGTAACGGTGCTGCCCGACGGCACCACCGAAGTGGTCTGGACCTTTGACGAGATGTCGACCGGTAACCTGCCGACGATTGTGTACTGGGTGCAGGCCGACTCGACGAGCCGCGGCGACTTTGTGAATACTGCCATCATCCGCTCGCCAGACGACTCGCAGTCGCCTGCCGTGACGGACTTCGCGGCGTCAACAACCGACCCGCACCGCTCATCCGCGAACATCGGGGTTGACGGTGTTGCCGGAATCGCTGTGAGCAAGACCGTGCTGAACCCGTTTATCTCGGCTGGCGAGGACTTTTCGTTTGAGATCACCACGGCAAACGGTTCGCAATCGGTGACCCAAACTGGCTCGACCGTGATCGATGTGTTCCCCTTTATTGGGGACGGCGCTGCTGGAACGGTGAGCCGTGTTCCCGCAACGGATAATGGATCGAAGTTCACCCTTGCCGGTGAGCCGACGGTGCCTGCCGGAGCGACGGTTGACTATTCAACTGACCCTTCTGCCGCAGTGCAGGCTTCGCAGACCATCGGCTCTGGCCAGGGCTCAAGCTTTGGTGCAGCCGTGACTTGGCAGTCGTTTGCGGCCGTGCAGTCGCACCTTCAGGATGTCACCGCGATTCGGGTGCACTTGCCAGATATGGCCCCGGTAACGACTGAGAAGTTCCGGTACACCCTCACCCACCTTTCGGGGCTTGAGGGTGGATACTTCGCCAATAACGCAACGTTCCGTACCGCTCCATCCGCACTCGGCGTGGTTTCAAACACCGTGACCACGCGCATGGTGTCTGAGGTTCCAGAGGTGCCGTCGATCGCGCTTGTCAAGAGTGCCTCGGCTCCGGCCAATGGCGAACAGTTTGCAGTTGGTGAAACCGTGAACTACCAGTTCGTTGCGACCAACGACGGCGATGTTCCGCTGACCGACGTGACGGTTGACGAGAGCAGCTTTGTGAACGGGGCAGGGGACCAGCTTGCCTTGAGCACGCCGATCACGTTGAGCGACCCTACCGACTTCGACGGCACGCTTGCGCCGGGCGAGAGCGTGACCTTCGGCGCGACCTACGTGGTCACGCAGGCCGACGCTGACGCCGGTGGTCAACTGACCAACGTTGCAACCACCTCTGGTAACCCGCCAACGGGTTCGCCGGTGAGCGACGACAGCGACGTATCGGTGAACATGGGTGATCCTGCGCCTGCGTTGAGTTTGGCGAAGACGGTGACAAATGTGCCGGTTGGTGGGTCGTTTGCTGTTGGGGATACCGTGAATTATGCCTTTACGGTGCGCAACGTTGGCAACATGCCGTTGAACGGTGTGGCGGTCAATGAGAAGTCGTTTACGAATGAGGCTGGTCAGCAGTTGTCGTTGACGAGTGGCCCGACGGCTGCTGATGGTTTCAGTGGGTCGTTGGCTCCTGGTGAGCAGACGGTCTTTACGGGAACGTATGTGGTGACCGCTGCGGATCGTGGTGGCAATTTGAGTAATACTGCTGTTGCTTCTGGTGAGACGGTGAGTGGTGATTCGGTTGTTGCTGAGTCGTCTGTGCTTGCTCCTGTGGTTGCTGGTGCTGCTCCTGGTGGGTTGACGCTCACTGGTGTGTCGCTTGGTGGCATGGTTGCTGCGGTGTTGTTGCTGATGGTTGCTGGTGGGTTGCTGCTGCTTCGTCGTCGGAGGGTTGCTGCTTCGTCGTAGCGGTGTGTGAGTGGGTGCCCTCGTCCTTGCGTGTTTGCTTGGGGCGGGGGCATCCCCATATCCACGGGTCGGTTTTGGGCTTACCGTCCCGACAGAACCCTCGTCCTGAGGAAGAAGAAAAAGCGAAAAATCGTCAGCATCTTTCGTAATTGAGCGTTAACGAATCAGTCGTAACCCTGTGAAGCCACCCCTCGGGCAAGAATCACGTGCGCGTGTGGGACGGTCCATACAGATGATTCTAGGAGTTCGATTGGTTCAGGAAACCTTGCGACCACCCCGGCGGTTTAATCCGCTCAGGGGTCTTTCAGTCGCTATTATCGCCGCGCTTGCTATGGGGGCAAGCGTTGGCACAGCATCCGTGGCGCAGGCCGCCAACGGTGTTGACATTACGTTGTCGGTGCTTGCCGACGGAAGCCCGGCATGGGACGACCTTGACACGGATGCGAACGGACAGACTAACGGTATTGTTCGCACCAACGATACCGTTTCGTATAACTGGGGAATCCGCACGGGTAACCAGCCGGTCAATAACGTTCAGTTCGAGCAGCGACTTCCCGCCGGTATGACGTGGGATTCCGGCATGGCAAATGCCGACTGTGCGATCACGGAAGCCGGCGCGATGCTGACGTGTGTGCTCGACCTTGGGGCCGATGCGTCAAGCTCGTACACCGTTATCGCCAATGTGAGTAACACGGCTCCTCGCGGCACGGTGCTCACAACCTCGCTCACCACAACGCTTGAGGATTCAACCGTCGAGACAACACCGACGGTCTCAACGACGGTTGTTGCGCAGCCCCGCGTTGACCTGATGATTCCTGCCGTGGCAGGTATTGGCGCGAGCACCTCGCCAGAAGGTGTTGACGGATACGTCTACGCCATCTACACCGGCGTCGTCTCCAACAACACAAATAAGGCAAAAGGCAACGAGCCTATCGAATCCGATTTCTCGTTCCAGCAGTACGCGGACGAGATTTCGTCAAACGCGCGTCTCTGGAGCTGGGGCTCGAGCGCCTGTGGCGTGAACGGTCAGGGACAGCAGACAAACGGACTGCCATACGGACGCACCGGAATAACCGGCGCGGCAACGGCCCTGAACTCTGCGACAAACAGTGGAACCTGGACCTGCTCGCAGGCCGCTCCCGGAGACCCCATTACCGTTTCGGTAACGGGCGCAGACACCTCCGTGACGAGCCAGCCACAGAAGACAATCGGTGGATCCGATATTTCTTCAGAGCGTGGGTACATTGCAGCCGGATACGTCGCGGTGTGGCTTCCCCTCAGCGATCTTCAGCCGACTGGCGAGAAGATCATTAAAATGCGTATCGGTGGCTTTGACCCGAACTCGATCAGTGGACAGTCAAACTACGGCGTCAACTTCGAACAGGGAAGCGAACCCGGATTTGTACCGTGTAGCAACACGCCTGCGGGCGCGTACGCAACGGTTGGAAACGACAACTGTTACACCGTTCGCCTGACCGCGCGTGCCGGACAGAGTGACATCGGTTTTGTACGTAATCCGACGCTTGATACGACCTCCGCAAACATGGTGAACGCACAGGCAAAATACCAATCGGGTGAGGGTGTCGTCGGAACGGACGAGACCTTCTACTTGCGTTCTGGCCTCGGGAACACCGGCGCAGCGCCGCTGACCAATGGCCAGCTGTGCCTCCGGATTGACCCGAGCCTGTTGATCTTTGACGAGACCCGGCCGTTTGTGCTGCTTTCTGGCGGCAACCCTCGCCCGCTGACGGAGGCCACGATTGAGTTCAGCTCGCAGAGTTACGCCTCCGAGGCCGAACTGCGTGGCAATCAGTGTGACGCCGGGCCGTGGGAATCCTCGATGGCCGCGGTAGCCGGTGGTGCAGAAGCCGTGACCACCGTGCGCGTGAGCTTCCACAACGACATTGCTCCCGGTGGATCGATGCGCTTCTTCCTTCCGATGAAGGCGCTGTCGAACCCGCCCGCAACGGTGTTGCCCGCTTACCTCGTTTCGAATTGGGATGGCCGCACCAACTGGGCAACAGGAACCTACGTTTCTGCAGATCACTCTGGTTATGGCGGTGACCGCGTGAACCAGGCGAGCTCGCTTGTCCGCACGTCTATCTCGTCACCAGGCGTCTCGAGCGCTGCTCCCGGTGCGCCGGTGAAGTTTGAAGTGGCTTCAACCCTGACCCTTTCGTCGCAGTCACCAACTGTCCACGACGTTCAGATCGTGGTGAACATTCCTTCCTGCCTCGAATACCTGTCTGGCTCGGCCATCGCGATTAACGGCGTAGACCCGGTATTTGTTGCGGCCGATCCCGGCCCAGACGGCGTCTCGTGCACCGCTGACGATGCCAATAACGTCTCCACCCTGACCTGGGTACTTGGCGACTGGCCAGTGGGTGACCCGCTGCCGGTACTGACATACGAGGCCCAGGTTCCGGTGAACGCTCCTGTTCCTGCGACCCTGCTCTCGTCAGCCGTGATCTCGTCGCCGGACGACTCCTCGCTTGAGTCATACCGAACCTCTACCTCGGGTATCGCGGTTAACGGCTTCAGCGAATTCGCCGTCGCCAAGCGTGCACCAGCCGAGATCGAGGTTGGCGACCCGGTTCCGTACCGACTGTCATGGGCAAACCGCCTCGCGGCACCGGTCGGCTCTGCCGAACTCGTCGACATTTTGCCAAACGCAGCCGATGGACGTGGAACCACCTTCACCGGTGACTTCACCTACCTCGAAACAACCGGCTCGCTTGGCGTTGAGTCACTGTGGTTTACCAACGCTCCTCTCGCGGACCTGCAGGCTGACCCGCACAGCGCAAGCATTGTGTGGAGTGCAACCCCGCTCGCCGACGCGACCGCAATCAAGGTGCGGACGATCCCCGTTGTCCCCGGTGGCTTTGGATACATCGACCTCAACTTTGACGCAGACAACTCGCTCAAGGGTGACCTGCTGAAGAACTCGATTGCGAGCACCAAGATCGAAGGCCTCTCGCTGATTATTGGCGAGGCTGGGCGCACGACGACCAAGGTCACGGCATCCTCGATCGGCAACATCGTGTGGAACGATGCCAACGCCAACGGCGTGCACGACAGCGGCGAAGCCGGGGTTCCCGGAATCACGATGGAACTCTCTGGCTACTCGTTTGGGCCTGACGGTGTTGACGACGGTGGCGCTGGTGACGACGAAGCCGTCTCGATGACCACCACAACGGATGCGCAGGGTGCCTATTCCTTCGACGGCCTGCACTCCGGCTCGTACTCCGTGACGATGACGGACGACCTCGCGGCGATGGGATGGCGTCTGACCGCCGATCCTGCGGCCAACCCGGTTCCCGTTCAGACCTTCGACCTCGGACTCGCGAGAAGCAGCGACCCGGTCAACGTCAACTTCGGTGTGCTCGAGGTGCTTCCCGTCCTGACGCTCGTCAAGAGCGAGACGGCATGGGCCGACAGCAACTCGAACACGCTGCGTGACGAGGGAGACGTACTCACGTACGGCTTCACCGTAACCAATACCGGAAACGACACCGTCACGGGCCTCGGGATCACCGACGTCCTTCCCGGTGTGAGCGCCGTGACCTGTGCGGCGACCACACTTGCTGCTGGGGCATCCACCACCTGCTCGGCCACCTACACCGTGACCGAGGCAGACCAGCTGGCGGAGACCCTCACCAACGAGGCAACGGCAAGCGCAACCGATGCACTCGGTCGCCCGGTTGATTCGAACCCTGCCGAGGTTACCGTTCCGCTTGACGCGGTCCGCACGATCTCGCTGGTCAAGACGGTTGAAAGCGTCGACACCGATGCCGATCAGCTTGTTGACGAGGGCAGCGTCATTCACTACCTCTTTACCGTCGAGAACACGGGAAACACGAGGCTGCTGAATGTTGACCTGAGCGACGACCTCGCCGGTCTGAGCGCGCTGACCTGTGACACCGCCACGGGAGACCCAAGCATCGCAGAGCTCCTGCCAGGTGAGGGCTTCGAGTGCCGCGCGACCGTTGACGTCACGGTTGACGACGTGATGAACGGCTCGGTGGACAACACGGCTGAGGTCACGTCCGTTGACCCGAACGACGTTGTTGTTGCTGACGATGACTCCGTCACGGTCAACACGAACCTCATCCTCGGGCTTGACCTGAAGAAGGAGATCACCGGCATGAGCGATGAGGACGGCAACGGCCTCAACGACGCAGGCGACATCATCACCTACCAGCTGACGGTTCAGAACACGAGCAACGTTGAGCTCACCGATGTGGAGATCGTTGACAGCCTCAAGGGCCTCAGCGCGCTCGACTGCGACGTGACCGACGGTGTGCTTGCTGCCGGCGCAACCATGGTCTGTGAAGCCACCTACACGGTGACCGAGCAGGACGTGTACGCAGAGGAGATCGTGAATGACGCCTATGCGACTGGCAAGAACCCGTCTGGTGATGCCGTTGAGAGCCTTGAAGACACCGTCCTCCAGCCGCTCGACGCCCGGCCGTCGCTCGAACTGATCAAAACGATCGATGAGGTGACGGATGCTGACAGCGACGGATACGTTGACGCCGGCGACACTGTAACCTTCGGGTTTGACATCACAAACACAGGAAACCTGTCGATGCACGATGTTATTATTGATGACGGCTTGGAGGGGCTCTCTGCAATTACCTGCAAAGACTCTCTGGCGACGATTGCGCCGGGTGACACCGTTCACTGCACCGCAACGTACGTCATCACCGAGGGGGATGAACAAGCTCGCGAGGTCATCAACACCGCTTTTGCGACCGGTCACCCGGTCGACGCAGCAAATCCGCTGGTGACAAGTGCAACGTCCACGGTTGTTCAGGCCGTTGAGAAAGCACCGGTTGAGGCTATCGTTCCTCCGCAGAAGCCTGCGGATGAGCAGAGCAAACCTGGCGGTCTTGTAGTCACCGGAACCGAGTTCGGCTGGGGTGCGCTTGGCGGCGCGCTGCTGCTGATCCTCGGAGCCGGAATGATGATCAGGCGACGCAAATCAGTTGACCTGAGCTAGGCCAACTGGCGTCGTAGCCGACCGCGGCAGCACAGAACTGTGCTGCCGCGGTCACAACACGTTTGATGCGGTATCTGCTGGGGAGCGGATGCTGTGGGGGATTTCTCTGCGCAGGGGGCGCGGAGTTACAAGGGGATTAGGGAACACCTGAATGTTAAGACGTCACCGCCGGGAGCGGTTTTTTGGGGCAACACTTGCCGGGCTTGTCCTGCTTGCTGGACTGCCGATGACGGCCGTTGAACCGGCATCGGCAACAGATGCGCAGCCAGATCCGACGACGGATATCTCGGACGTCCAACTTCAACTTGGCACATACGCGGGCTCGCCAGAAGCCGGAGCAAACGGCCTCCAGACGGGCACGCTGCCGCTTGCCGACCCCGGCGCAGACTGCCCTGCTGTCGCCGCGGGGAACGACTGCGCCACCGACGACGCGCGTGTGCTCACCAACGATGTGTCATCCGCATTTTTCGCCGTTTCAATTGCAAAGGAATCCGGGCAAGAAGCAATCACCGTCATCGAGGACGCGGTTGTAGAAGCGACGCTCGTTCAGCGCGGTGGCGCGGAGGTCAGATTTGTGACGCTGCCGCAGACCGGACTTCCTGCGGCATGCGAGACGGGGCGTGTGCCAGCATCCAGTATTACAACGGATGCGGACGGCACCTCCGTGCTGGTTTGCAATATCGGCAGGGTCGAGAGCAGCGGCGTTCGGGCGGTTCCGCTCGATGTGGTTGCGACGGGAAACTCCGCAAACGGTTCGACGTATGAGCTGACGGGGGTGGCCTCCTCCGACGGCGCCGCGACAAGCGAGTCGGTAGCGTTTGGCCCAGTTGAGGTGTCTGCGACGCCTCGGTTTGACCTCGTAAACGGTGGAACCCCCGGCGGCGTTGCCGACGATGCCGGGCGTGCCTACGTCGTCAACCCGGTCACAGGGGAGACTGAGGCCGCCATCGTAGTGAACTATTCCGCGGCGATCGAGGCTCCAGACGGGGTAAAAGGAATGGCCTCGATCGGATCGACCGCACGTTTTGGTGTGAGCATCGACCAACGCCTCGCGACTTTCGGCGCTGCGCCTGTTGAATGTAAGGCGATGGACGACTACTGGGCGGGGCGTTGGAAAGTGCCAGGTCGAGCGTCCGGCACTAACCCGCCAAGCGAGAACCGGTTCGAGTCTGGGTCGTTCGTATGCGATCCGACCGCATACGATCCGGCTACCGGCTACTTTTCCGTCGCGCTGGAGGGGCTCGATACGTCCGGACAACACGTTCCGTCAACGGCGATCAACGGCCAGAGCCTCGGCGGGGCCACGCTGGTTGCTCTTGGCCGAATCGCTATCAGCTACCCGATTTCGGCCGTGCTCAAAGCAAACGAGGCGCGAAACCCAGACGGCAGCCTGTGGGAGAACGGGGACCCGATCGTTGCTGGCACCTACTCTGTGTCAAGCTGCTTCACCGATTTTGAGCCGACCAGCCGTGACGGTCAACACAATTACGCTGGCGAGTTTGAGCCAGGCTGGGACGGCGTGGACCCGAGCGGCGAGAATTGCCGCAGCTTTCCGCTCATCATTGATGCGAGGGGCATCGCGTCGACACTTTATGGCAAGGTTCCGGCGTCGGGTGACCCGCTTGCCGGGGACGCCTACGGCTCCCCGCATCCAGAGAACACGTCCGGTCGCCCGCTCGTCCCAACCGGTGTTGTTGCACGTCACGATGGGGCCGGCATGACAACGCCAGGCGAGGCCCAGTACGGCTACCTGTCTATTAACAACGCGCACGGCGTGCTCCCGCTTGAGCAAGCGCAGGCCTGCGCCGTGTGGGATAACTCGCAGCAGGTCCTGACGCCGTACACAACGGGCGCGTCTGCCGGGCAATTTGTTTCGCTGAGCCTCAAGCTGGCGACGGTCGTGAAACCGCTGACGGGCTTTGACCCTGCAAGTCAGGGCATCGAGGTGACCTACGGGCGACTCGTTGGCGGAGGCTCGTGGGCGCAAGACGTCTTGCAGTCGTTGGATGCAACATCTCATCGCTATCGTGGCGACTGGAGCGCGCAGCGCAGCACGGCAAACGACTGTGGCCGTGCAGCTGCGGCCAGCGGCCTGCTGGAGTTCAGCGCAGATCCGGTCGCCGACGGTTGGAACGTTGACGACATCCTCATGGTTCGGTTGACGGCCCCAGACGCCACGCTCGACCCTGCCCAGAGCATCACTATTCGCCCAAAGCTAGAGACCCGCGAGACGTTTTACGGCGGCCCACATGACGGCGCAACGATTCCAAGCGGATCGGTTATCGCCCTGTTCAGCGGCCAAGGGTGGGACAACGGGTACACCAAACCACTCAACTACAACCCAAACCAGCCCTTGGTCTCCTCAGAGCAGGGCGACCGGATGACCGTGCAGCACGCTATTGCCCACCTTGAGGTCAAGGCCGACGCGGATGCCGATTCGCTCGTGGACGCTGGCCGCGAACTCGCTTGGACCCTCACGCCGAGCTTTGCCCCAAACCCCGTCGGCGAGGCCGTGCGCGGGGCGACCGTCGTCGCGACGCTCCCCGACGGACTGCTTGTGGATGCTGCGTGCGCCGCTTGGCAGGAAAACGCGCCGGTTGTTGGCCAGGATGCGGCGGGGCTCACAACCGTTACCTGGAGCCTTGGCGACCTTGCCGATGCCTCCGGTCTTCCGAAGTTGTCGCTCTGCACCACCGTTTCCCATCTTGTTGCGGCCGGTACGACGCTTTCGGTTACGGCCGAGTTGCGTGCCGAGAACCTGCTCTTCACCCCGTCCATGAACGCCGGCAGCGATTCGATCGCCGTGTTTGCAACGGAGGGCCTTCGTACTGAGCTCAGCGTTGGGACGACGATCGAGCAGAAGGACAGCCCACAACAGTGGAATCTGCGCTGGGCCAACACCTCAAGCCGCACCAGCATCGCGGCACCGGATGTACTCTTTGTGCTGCCCGCACCTGGTGACGCCAACGGCTCGCAGTTTGCCGGAACCGTTGGGCTTGGTGATTGGCTTGCCGCCCCGACGGTAGAGGCGACCGGAGCAACGGTCGCGGGTCAGTGGCTCTACACCTCGGCGGCCCCCGCAGCGGTCTTGGGAAAGAGCACCTCGCGGGCTGCGTCGGCAGGAGTGACCTGGTGCACGGCAGCCGAGGTAGGCGACAACTGCCCCGCCTCGCTCGCATCCGTTACCGCCGCTCGCTTTGTGCAGACGGATTCGCTCGCCGCGGCCTCAGTGGTGCTCGCAACCGTTGGTATCCTCCCGGTCGGCAGTGGCGCGGGAGACAGCTACGTGGCATCCTTTGGCGCGTGGTCGGCGACCTTCGGCGGCCAACAGGTTGTCTCAAACGCCGCCGTCACGAGGGTGCTCGGATTTACGCTTGGCGATCGTTTGTGGACGGATGTTGACCGCGACGGAACGTTCACCGCTGGTATCGACCGGCAGGGGCCAGCCGGCGTTCCGATCGAAATTCTTGCGGTTGGTGCCGGAGGCGAAGAAACCGTCGTGCAGACGGTGACAACCGATGCTGACGGGCGCTGGCACGCAAGCAATCTTGACTCCGGCACGTATGCGGCGAGGATTGTGGCCGACCGCTTTGGCAAGGGGATGCAGCTTGACGGCTTCGCCCCGTCGGCGGGCGCGCCGGATGCGTCGGGTGCGCTTCGGAGCGAGGACGTGGTCTTTGCCGCGACCAGAGTTGGGTCGACGCTTATTGGCAACGGCCCTGACGGCAACGGCTTCGCTAATAACAGCATGCACCTCGCTGTTGTCCCTGTTGGCACGCTCATCGTCTCGCAGCTGCTTGAGGGCGTCGGGGTTGACGCCGAGGCCACACTCACCAACGGCAGCCTGAGCACGTACCAGGTGTCTTGCCAGTTTCAGGGCGGCATCGTTGCTGACGAACCACTCACGGTTGCTGCTGCGGGAAGCGCGTCCGTGCTCAGCAGCCCCATCACCAATCTTCCTCTTGGCTCAGAATGCAGCATTAGCGGGGCAGCAGGTGCCGAACCGGTGCAGGTTGCGGTCGTCGAGAGCCCGGCCACCGACGAGTTTGCCGCGAACACCGTTGTTGCCTCGCTCACCCGGTATGTCGCTGCTGGCACTCTGAAGCTGACCCAGCGTGAGTTCGGGGGAGCCGCTGACCGTCAGCCAACGTCCGTGAATACCGTGGTTGTGACCTGTCAGCTCACGGAAACGCTTGCCAACGGTACGAGCGTCAACGCAACGCTCTACTCCGGTGCCGTGAAGATGGTTGGCAGCCAGACGAAGCAGATGGTCACGAACGAAGGGTCCCCAAGGGCACTCCCCGTTGGAACGCACTGCTTTGCGACGCCACGGGCCATGGATTCCGCCAGCGCCGTTGACTACAACAGCTATCGGGAGGCCGCGGTGGTGACCGAGGGGAACCCGGCCGAGCTGCAGCCCATCCGCGTCACAATTGAGCGAGACCTCCGAGTGGTGAGCGCAGGCACGGAGCTAAGCACGCAGGGCGGCGCGTCGAGTGGGAAGCAGCCAGAGGGTGCTTCCAAAGCCACCGGCAACAAACCGGGAATTGGGGCCAACGGCGGTACCCCAGCTGCCCTCGCGGTAACGGGCACATCAGGTGATGCAGGACGCGTCAGCTGGCTTGTGCTTGCGCTCGCCGGAATTGTCCTGCTGTTGCTGCGGTTGCCCGCCAGGCGGCATGCATCGCACGGGGGAGGCACCAATGCCTGATAACGCCCACCTTGACGATGACGGCACAACCGTGGATGTTGCCGCCCTCCGCCACGCTGAGCGAGTCGAGGGCGATCGGAGTGACGCGGAGCTGAGCAACGCCGTTCGAGAGGGGAATCTCGACGCCTACGCAACGCTCTACGCTCGTCACAACGAGGCCGCGCTTCGGCACGCGTATTACGTGACGGGAGACTCGCAGCAGGCCGAGGATCTTGTAGCCGAAGCCTTCGCGAGCATCCTGAGCACGCTGCAACGCGGCCTCGGGCCAAAGGAAACGTTTCGCGGATACCTGTTCACGACGATTTCGAATAAGTACCGAAGCCGAATCAACCACAATGACATGCAGCTGTTTGAGCATGCGGATGAGTATTTTGACGAGCTTGCGGTTGACGACGAAACCGAGCACATCGCCGAGGGAAACGTGCTGCATCGCGCGTTTCAATCACTGCCCGAAAAATGGCAGCGGGTGCTGTGGCTGAACGAGGTGGATGGCCTCAGCCCAGAAATTATCGGACGCCGGATGAACCTCAACTCGAACGCGGTGCTGCAACTTGCGTTTCGTGCTCGCGAGGGGCTCAGACTCGCCTATCTCGCCGAGCATATTGACGAGGCCGCGGCGGCCTCGTGTGCCAAGATTCGCCCAAAGCTCATCCGGTACGGGCGCGACCAGCGCATCGGCCCCCAGGATAAGCAGCGCGTTCAGGAGCACCTTGAGACCTGCGAAGACTGCAAGGCGGTGCTGTCGCAGCTCAAGGATGTTGGCCAACACATGCGCGGGATCGTCGCGCCGATCTTCTTGCTCGCCGCGCCGACGGGCCTCACCGCGTGGTTGTTTGGTGACGTTCCCGCGGCAAGCGCTGCGAGTCGTGTGCTCGCCCTGAAACTCGGCGGAATACTGAGTCAGAAGGCTGGCGTTGCGCTCATCGGTGCCGTGCTTATCGGAGCAACTGTCGCGATTGTGCTTGCGCTCGCGGGAGTCGGCTCTGGTGCGGACGATGGCCATGAGCGTCCGGTCGTACCGGAAACCACGTCGATCCCCGAGACGCCGGGCGCTGACGACCCAACGCCGGTTGAGCAGGGTGGGGAACAGGAAACCCCTTCGGCTCCTGGGCCGGTGCAGTCGGATGACCACGGCACGGATTCCCTCGACGGAGAAACCGAAGGCTGGGTAGTGGTCGACGAGTAGGTCGATTCCCTCGTGCGTGTCTCGTGAAATGCTCATCTTTTTGCCAGCCACGAACCCAGTTAGAAGTATGTTTTTGCGATAAACTGTTGTCGCGAGAACGTTTTTGGGGAACGCTCGTGGACTCATCTGAGCAGAAACTAATTCTGTTGTGCGCGTAAGCGACGTGTCAGTGGGTTGTCTTTAACCGCCGATGTACGACATTGCTAGTTGTGCTGCCCAAAAGCATTCCGGCTTGGTCGGGGGGCTTCATGATGTGCCACGGAGGAAAAAATCTTAGGGAATAGAAGTACGAGAGAGTTCAATGCAACTCGCGCGCCGAGACGGCCAGCGCGGGGACGCATCGCGCTGTCAACGATGCTGAGCGTAGGACTCATTGCATCGATGATGACGCTGCCCGCAGTTACGGCTGCCTCTGCCGAAGAACCAACAATCAGCCCTCTTGGCGCTGTTGTGCCTGGCGAAGTCGCTGACGGAGTGCACGGAACCGTGTGGATCGACCTCAACGGAGACGGCGCCCAGAACGACAACGTTATGGGAACCACAGGTGATTTTGGCGACCCAAACGTGGCGGGAGCCGGGAACGAATCGGCCGGTCGCGCCGGCGTGAAAATCGCTCTGCTTGACGGCTCTGGAGCAATCGTCGCGGAAACGACCACGGATGCCACTGGTGCGTACACCTTCGCCGGCCTTGCCGACGGCAACTACACCGTTCGCGCGATCTCGCCCTCACTGAACTACCGCTGGATCATGCCGAGCACGTCGCACTCCGACTTTGTTGGGCAGGCCGAGGCTCCGCCAGCGCTGCACACGGCGCTCGCGCCCGTCACCGTGACCGGTGGTCAGTCGCCGTCGGCCAACGGCGGGCTTCGCCCGATTCCGGCATTCTCGGTCGATCTCTATGACACCGACCCAAATACACCAGGTGTCCAGGGGATATTAACCGGTTCAAAGCCTCTTGACCCCAACGGTATCTGCCCCGTTGACGAGCCAGGAAATGACTGCTCGCGGACCGATAACCGCGTTGCAACGAACGATACGGTGACCGTGAACTACTCGATCAACACGACGAGTATGCAGGAAGGCGCTGGCAGCGCTATCGAGCCCGTTGGTGATGTCATCCTTGAGGTGCTCCTGCACAGCACTGACGGCGCAGTTCCAACCTTCGAGGTTAACGGTGTGAACAACATCCCGACGGCCTGTCGTCAGGACCGGTCGGTCAAATCGCAGATCATCACCGAGGCAAACGGTGACGTACGTCTCATCTGTAACGTCGGTCTCATTACCCAGGGCGGAAACTCAAAGTACACGCTGAACCTCGTGCCGAGTGCTGCCTCGCCAAACGGCTCGACCTTTACGGCATCGGCAGTTGCCTACTCCGCGATCAACGATGCGATCCCCAGCGAGCAGTTTGATGTTGGGCCGTTCGAGGTAAGTGCCGCGCCACGGTTTAACCTTGCAAAGCGTTCGGATGGTGCGGGTGACCCTTCAGGTGGAAACCAGCCAATTGGTGGAGTCGTCCCCATGCTGAACCCGGTGACCGGCAAGGTTGAGGATTCCATCGTTGTTGCCTATACCGCGGTTATCGAGGCGGCAAGCGCTGACGTCCGCGGGCAGCAGTCGTTGACCCCAAACGTGAGCTTTACCGACAAGATCGACCCTCGTTACGCCCAATACGGTGCAGCGCCGGCTCCGTCAAGCGGAGATAATCGCTGTCGCGAAATGACAACGTACTATGCCGGGAAATTCGGTCTCCCGAGTTTTGTCAGCAGCAGCACGGTTCCTGGGAACAACCAGATGAGGTCGGGAACGTATTCGTGCAACGGCTTCAACCAGGCAACGGGTGAGTTCAAGGTGAACGTCTCTGGCATGGATTCGAGCCTGCAGTACGTTCCGCAGAAGTCGTACGACGGCAAGATTAATATGGAGCCACACCGCCTTGTCAGCGCCGGTGTCGTCACGGTTGTCTACCCAATCTCCGCAATCATGAAGGCCAACATTCCCGGCTGGAAAGACGGAGACCCCATTGTTGGAGACAAATACCCGGTTACCAACTGCTACACCAATTTTGACCCGTCATCATCGGGTGGCGTGAGCAACTTTGGTGCCGGCTTCGAGCCAGGATGGGACGGAACGACCGCGTCAGGAGACAACTGCCAGACGCACCAGATTGTTATCGCGGCTAACGGCTCCGTAGTGAAGTCGTACGGAAAGATTCCGGCCTCTGGCGATCCGCTCACGGAGCAGTCCATTGGTGCGCCAACCGAGAGCCTTGGTGCGCCAAGCACCATCATCCCCACGAGTCGCTCCAGCTGGGGATCCGGCGATGGTATGACCACGATGGACGAAGAAATGTATACCTACGTCGGTATCAATAACACGGCGGGAACGCTGGCCCTGCCAGATGCCCAGGTGTGTGACGTGTGGGATAACTCCGTTCAAACGCTTGGCGCGTTCAGCGGCGGCCCGTCTGCGGGCCTGCTCACGTCGCTCTCATACTCGATTTCGGGAACGGGCGAGCAGTTTGACGCTTTCGACCCCGCCAGCCGGGGGTATTACCGTTGAATACGGAAAGCTTGCTGCCGGTGGATCGTGGGGCAACTCGCTCGAGCAGAGCCTTGACGCCAACACCGGTCGTTACACAGGCGACTGGACCCCTCAACTTGCGGCAGGCCAGGACTGCGGAACGAGCGCTCAGAGCAAGGGTGACATGGTCTTCAGTACTGACCCAATCGCCGATGGCTGGAACCTCGAAGACGTCAACATCATCCGGGTGACCGGCAAGGATGGAAAACTTGACGCGGGTACCTCCCTGATTGCACGGGCAAAACTCACGACCCGTGAGTCATTCTATGGAGGACCCAACGCCGGCGAGCGAATTATCGACGGTGTCATTGCAGCCAACCTTGTTGGGTACAAATGGAATAACGGCTACAAGTCGCCAATTACCTATGACCCCAATACTCACCTTGGTGCCGGAATGCGCGGTGACCGCCTGACCGTTCAAAGCGTGAGCATCGGCGTCAAGAAGACAGCTGACAAGGTGACGTCTGGCGACGACCTGTTGAAGGTGACCAACGTTGGTGACATGTTTACCTGGAGCCTCACCCCGACGCTGACCTCGCCGTTGGCAGACGCCACGGCTCGTAACCTGACGGTGACTGACACGCTTCCTGCTGGGCTGCTCTACGAAGATTCGTGCACCGTCACCCCGTCGGGCGTGGGCGGGCCGATCATTGGAGTTGACGCACAAGGACGAACAACCCTGACCTGGAACTTTGGTGACCGACTTGCGACGGACACGCTGCCCGTCATCGACATCTGCACGTCTGCCTCACAGCTGCTTCCCGCAGGAACGACGCTCGTCAACACGGTTGATGTCAGGGCAGATAATGTCACGTACAACAAGAACCAGCACCAGGCAACCAAATCGGTCAACACCTACGCGACCGAGGGCCTCCGCGTGCAAATGGGCGTTGATCAGCGGATCAACTTCACCGATTCGCTGCAGAACTGGTCGCTTACCTGGGCAAACACCGCAATTGGCGCCGACATTATGCCAAGCCAGGCAATTTATGTCTTCCCAACGAACGGTGATGACGGGGATGACTTTGCGGCAAAGCGTCGTACCTACGGTTCTGAGTACTCGGGAACGTTGCACCTGACCGGTGCGCTGCCAGCCCCAACCGCCTCTGGCGGTGCAACCGGAGACGTCGCTGGAACGTGGTACTACACCTCCGCAGACGCCAAGTCGGTTTCGCAGCGCGCAAACGACGCCTCAAACGATCTCGCCTCTGGCTCCACCAAGTGGTGCACGGAAGCCGATTTCGGCTCGGCTGGATGCCCGGCATCCTTCGACGACGTCACGGCAGTTCGCTTCATCCAAGATGGCAACCTGACGTCGCAGACGCAGATCACGGTGAACGTGCCGCTGCAGGCTGCCGACAACGTAGCCGCCGACCTCTACATCGGATCGTTTGGCGTGTGGTCTGAGACCTTCGCGACGCAGCCTGTTGTATCGAATGAGCCTTACGTGCAGGTGCTTGGGTTTAGCCTCGGCGACCTCATCTGGCAGGACAACGACCAAAACGGCGTGTATGACCCAGCAGTTGATGCCGGCGTTCCAGCTGGTGTCAAGGTTCAGGTCTACAAGGTTGAGTCAGACGGCAGCGAGAACATGGTTGCCGAGACCACAACAAACGACCAGGGTCGTTGGGTCGCGAATAAGCTCGACTCCGGCGACTACTACGTGCTCGTGCCGGCAGACCAGTTTGCCGAGGGTGGGCCGCTGTTTGGATACGGAGCTTCGCGCAACGGCATCCAGACGGACCCAAACACCGACGCAAACGAGGACGTTGACAACAACAACGAGCTGCTTGCCGACGGCGGACTGCGCAGCGCGGGTCTCATGACGCTCTCTGCAACGGTTGACCCGCCAAACGTGACCGGTGACGAGCCCCTTGGTGACGACGTTGCCAAGATGGTGACCAACCGTCTCACGGGGGATGACTTCACCAACATGACGCTTGACCTCGCGGTTGAGGCGCTCGGTGGAATCAAGATCACCAAGCAGCTCTCTGGTGAGGGCGTGCAGACGTTCGCCGGCGGAAACAGCCTGACCTTCGCCCTTGCCTGCAAGGTTGGCAACGAGGACATCCCCGTTGACGACGTTGTATTGACGGTCTCCGACGACGCCACAACTGTGACGTCCGAGGTCATCACCGGTCTGCCGCTTGGCACGGAGTGTTCGATTACCGAGACGGATAAGGGGTCGGCAGACGCCGCTGCTGATGCCGTGACGGTGACGGTCGTTCCTTCCGCCGCGACGGCGGACCTGCCAGCCAACACGGTGCTTGCATCGCTCACGAACTACTACTCGGCTGGCACGCTCAGCCTCACCAAGCAGGTTGAAGGAACGCCGCTGGCGCTCACTCAGGCTGAGGGTAAAGCGTTCGAGGTGCTGGTGACCTGTGCCGTCCCGGTTACCGTTCCCGGGGGCGACGACACAATCGCAACCGTGTATTCGGGAACCGTCAAGATCAAGGCAGGGCAGACGAAGCAGCTTGCTGACGACCAGGGTGGCGCTCGCCGTCTCCCAATCGGAACACACTGCTACGCGGAAGAGACGGATGCCGGAGTAGCCGTGAGCCACACGGTTGACTTCGACTCATACGATAACGCGGCCGTGATTACCGATGGCACGCCTGACCAGCTTCAGGCACTCGCCATCACCGTGGTCAACACGTTTGACGAGTCGACGATTGTGGTGCCGCCGGTTGACCCGAAGGACCCAGAGGACCCGACCGTTCCGAACGGAACGAACGGTGGAAACGCCGCTGGGGCTGGCGGGCTGACCATGACAGGCGCAGAGGGCTCTACGCTCGCTGTGGTTGCCGCGCTCATGGCGCTCATGCTGGGTGCGTTGTTTATGCGTCGCCGTCGCGGCCGGGAAGTAGTTTCCGGTGTGACAGACCACAACGCCTCAACGAAATAACACATAACTGAACACAACACATCATTGGTGTGCCGGGCTCCCGACGGGGCCCGGCACACCGATACACAACATGCCGAGGGGGCAGCTGTGAGGGGAAACGAAGAACACGACACATTTGTCGACGACATCGTGAATGACGACATCGTGAATGACGACGTCGCGAGCGATGCTGAACTGTGCGATCTGGTGCGTAGGGGCGACCAGACCGCGTTTGCTGAGCTCTATGCTCGGCACCACGACGCTGGCATTAAACAGGCACTGCACCTGGTGGGCAAACGCCCAGAAGCAGAAGATTTACTGAGCGACGCGTTTGCGAGCATCCTTGACGTCTTGAGGCGGGGGATGGGCCCAACCGAGTCGTTCAGGGGCTACCTGTACATGGTGCTTGCGAACCTCACGAAGAACCAGGCAAAAAAGACCAAAACGGTTCCGTTGGATGAGGATGCCGACAGCTTTCTTGAGCAGCTTCACGAGGCGGATGTGAATGCGGGGCTCGGTGAGCGCTCGCTTGTCTACACGGCCTTCACCGAGCTTCCTGAGCGCTGGCAGCAGGTGCTCTGGCTCCTTGAGATCGACGGCTACGACCTCAACGCCATCGGCGACCGCCTCGGAATCAAGGCAAACGCTGTTGCGCAACTCGCGTCGCGGGCGAGGGAAGGCCTCAGGACGGCCTACCTGCAACTCCACGTCGAGCGCACGAACTCCGAAGAATGCAAATCGGTTTCGTCGATCATGGCAAAAACCGTGCGTCGCAAAGCCGGTAAGCGCGATGCCGACCGGGTAGCCGCGCATCTTGAGACGTGTCTTGACTGCCGCCAATCGTTTGAATGGATGAGCGACATTGGGCAGCAGATGCGCTCCATCGTTGCGCCGCTCATTCTTGGCGGATCAGGAATCGCCGGCCTCGCGTGGGGAACCACGAGCGCTTCGAGCGGTGCGTCAGCGGCCTCTGTCGTGGCGGCAGGCAAGGTTGGTATTGGAGCGAAGGTTGCCATAGCAGGGGGAGCCGCGGTTGTCGCCATTGCCGGCCTTACCGCTGGGCTGCTGTATTCGCCGTCACCGGATCCTGTGGTGTCCACGGTGTCTGAGGAACCGACCGTGGTGGAGACCGTTCCTGTGGCTGAGCATCCGGCTCCCGCTCCTGAACCGGTTGTTGAACCGGAGCCTGCCCCCGTTGACGAGGCACAGCCGGAGCCAGCGTACGTTCCGCCCTCCGAGCCGGCAGCAGAGGCACCCGTCGCGGCGCCGCCAGCGCCAGCCGCTCCTGTTGAGGTTGCCCCGCCAGCACCGCCAGCCCCGCCCGTTGACGAGGATGATGAGACCGAATCGTGGGTTGTGATTACCCCATAAGGCTTCATGCGGGGTTGCACGTGGTTTCTTTCAGCAAGAGTCGTTATGATTAATCGAATTATGGACGACCCTCCTTCTCATAGACCGGTTTCATTCGCACACGTTATTCAACGGAGCGTGGTGTAACCGGTGCTCGCTGACATACTGCTTCTCTGCCTCGGCCTTCTCCTCACCGTAGGAACAGGTTTCTTTGTTGCTTCGGAGTTTGCGCTCGTCAATCTTGACCGGGCCGATCTTGAAGCACGCCAAACACGCGGAGAGACCGGTCTTGGCACGACTATTTCCGCGCTCAAAATTACGTCGACTCACCTGTCGAGCGCGCAGCTGGGAATTACGCTCACCACGCTGCTCACCGGATACACCATGGAGCCGGCCCTCAGCCGGATGCTCTCTGGGCCGCTGAGCGCGATTGGGCTGCCAGAGGCTGCGCTCCGGCCCGTTTCGGCAACCATCGCGATCCTTGTTGCCACGCTGCTCTCGATGATCATCGGCGAACTTGTGCCAAAGAACATGGCCCTCGCAAAGCCAACGGCAACCGCCAAGGTTGTTGTGCCGTTCCAGGTGGTGTTCACTGCCGTATTCAAGCCAGCAGTGACGCTGCTGAATAACAGCGCAAACGGCGTCCTTCGGATGCTCGGAATCGAGCCAAAAGAAGAGCTGTCTGGGGCCAGAAGCGCCGAGGAACTCTCGTCGCTTGTTCGTCGCTCCGCGCTTGCCGGGATGCTTGAGGAAGACACCGCGACGCTCCTCAGTCGCACGCTTCGCTTTAGCGAGCACACGGCGGCAGACGTCATGACGCCGCGCATGCGCCTTGTTGCCGTGCATCGCGACGATCCCGCCGAAAGCGTGCTTGAGGCCGCGCGCAAGACGGGTTTCTCTCGTTTCCCCGTTATCGATGCTGACCAGGACGACGTTGTTGGCATCGTCCACGTGAAGCAGGCCATCTCTCTTCCGCGCGAAAAACGCTCGGAGGTGCCAACCGGTGCGCTGCAGGAAGAAGCCCTTCGGGTACCAGAAACCATGAAACTCGACGTGCTACTCGAAGAGCTGCGTGGTCGCGGGTACCAGATGGCCGTTGTTGTTGATGAATACGGTGGAACCGCCGGCATCGCGACTCTTGAGGACCTCGTTGAGGAACTCATTGGCGAGGTCGCTGATGAGCACGATAGGGCTCGCGCCGACGTCGTGCGGGGTCGCGACTCCTTTACGTTCCCAGGGGCGCTCCGTCCCGACGAATTATTTGACCGCACCGGTGTGAAGGTGCCAGAAGAAGGACCCTTTGAAACGGTGGCTGGTTACGTGATCAGCGAGATCGGGCGTCTCCCCGTTGTTGGCGACAGCATCCAGCTTCCTGGCGGTGAATTGCGGGTGGAGCGTCTTGACGGCCGCCGCATCGACCGGCTGAGATTCACGCCTTCGCTGATCGAGGAGGTGGACACCCATGAGTGATTGGGCCGGAATAGCGTGGCTGTTTGTGCTGCTTATCGCAAACGCCTTCTTTGTTGGTGCCGAGTTCGCCGTGATCTCTGCACGCCGCTCGCAGATCGAGCCACTCGCCGAGGCCGGAAAGCGAAGCGCCAAAACGGCGCTGTACGCCATGGAGCACGCCACTCTGATGCTCGCGACGAGTCAGCTTGGCATCACGGTGTGTTCGCTGCTCATCCTGAACGTTTCGGAGCCGGCTATCCACCACCTGCTCGCGGTGCCGCTTGAGCTCACCGGCTGGTCGGTTGAGGTCGTCAGCACGGTGGCCTTCATCATTACGCTGCTTGCGGTCTCGTACCTGCACGTGGTGTTTGGTGAGATGATCCCGAAGAACATGTCGTTCTCGCTTCCCGACCGCGCGGTGCTGCTGCTCGCGCCGCCGCTTGTGTTTGTTGCCAACGTGTTTAAGCCCGTCATCGTGATGCTCAACTGGATTGCCAACAGCATCCTTCGCCTCTTCAAGGTTGAGCCGAAAGATGAGGCGACGAGCACCTACACCCTCGACGAGGTCGCAACGATTGTGAACCAGTCAACGAGGGAGGGCGTGCTTGAGGACACCACTGGCGCGCTGACCGCCGCGTTTGAGTTCACCGAGAAGTCGGTGGCCGATGTTGCGCTTTCGCTCGGTGCGCTCGTGACGCTGCCAGAGCAAACGGCAACGCCCCGCGACGTCGAAAACGCGGTCACCAAGCACGGTTTCTCACGCTACGTGCTGGTTGACGCCGAGGGTGAGCCGAGCGGCTACGTGCACCTGAAAGACATCATCGACCTTGACGAGGACGAGCTCGACGACCCCATCCCCGCCAAGCGCGTCCGGCAGATGGTGTCGCTCTACGAGTCGACCGACCTCGAGGATGCGCTTGCCAAGATGCAGCGCACCGGTGCACACCTTGCCCGCTCGTTTGACGCTGAGGGCAATACGAAGGGTGTGCTCTTCCTCGAAGACATCGTGGAGGAACTCGTTGGCGAAGTGCACGATGCGACTCGGCGAGGGCGCTTCGCGTAGCGGTGGCTCAGGGCGGTCCGCAGCTCAGCGAAGCAACTGAGCAGGACCGGGTTCGGCGGCGACGCGACCGACGAGGTCGTTGGCGTTTGCCGCGCCCATCCCTGAGAACACGACGGTGAGCATTTCGGCGACGCGTTCCAAGACGAGGTCGCGTTCGTCGAGGAGCTCCGAGAGGCGCTGGATGCCCGTCATCCCTGCCACGAGTGTCACAGCCTGCTTTGCGGGGTCGATGGTGTTGTGAAGCTGCCCGAGGGCGATCGCCTGACGCAGCAAATGCTCGGCAAGCTGAATCCAATCGACGTAGGGCGCCGGGATGCCGAGCGGAAGGTGAATCGATTCGTCGAGCAGCCGGTTGACCGCGCGTGTTGGCACATCGTGGATGTACCGGTACCCAACGCTGAGCGCAAATCTGACGATCGTGGCGAGCGGGTCGTCTGGGGAGACGACGACGGCAGTCGCGGCTGTGTCGAATCCCTGGCTGGCGATGTCACTCATCTCGTGCAGCGCTTCGTTCGCTACCGCTTGAGCGAGGAGCTCCTTCGTCGCGAAGTGGTACCCAAGCGCGCCTTTGGTCATCCCAAGTGAATCGGCGATAGCCCCGATGCTCGCTCCTGCGTAGCCGTTCGTTGCGAATGCTGAGGCTGCCGCTGCGATGATCCGCTGCCTGGTGCGCTGCGCCCTGACCTGCTGTGGTCGGCGTCCGCCGAGAGGGTCCGAGGTAGTCATCATCCTCATTATGGCCGTCGCGGCTGGACATTCCTAGGTCATCGGGAATGAAACCTTTGGAATGGTTTGCTTTGCGCCCCGGGCTAACCGGCCGCCCAGAGTACCAAACGTACCCACCGGTGAGCAGGAGCGCTCCGGCAAGGCCAACTACCCACCAGGCGAAGCCTGGAACGTCGGGCCGCTTCCCTGCCTGTGCGAGATCCTCTGGGGGAGTCGGCTCAATCCGTTCGCCAGTGACCAAGATACGGTGACTATTGATGCCAAGCGGTGTGCACGTGACGAGCGTGATGAGGTCTTTGCCTCGCTGAGCATGAAGTGTTTCCGTCTCTTCCGGTTCAACAACCTGCGTTGTGACGACTTGGTAGGTGAGCACCTCGCCAAACACCTCGATTGTGAAGGTGTCACCCTCGGCGACCTGGTCAAGGTGAGTAAACATCGTCGCGTCGGCGAGCCCTCGGTGACCGGTGAGGACCGAGTGGGTGCTCTCGCCGCCAACGGGGAGGGCGGTTCCCTGTAAATGACCGATGCCCTCGCGGAGGGTCTGATCGCTTGTTCCGTGATAGATCGGAAGGTCGGCATCAATGACGGGGATTTTGATTCTTCCGATGAGCCCGCTTGCGTCAGCGGCAAGCAGCTCGTTGTAGTTCTGATCTTCAGGGTCGCCGGGCGACTCGGCCTGCGGCAGTCGTTCGCCAGCGGTAACCGCGGCGCTGCCGTTGAGCGACGCGTTATACGCAACGGCCTTCTCGACGGCCTGTGAACGGTTTTCGGGAGACATGTTGCGAACCTGGTCAGACAGCGCCACGATGCGCTGGGACTGTTCATACTGCGTCAGCCAAGACGCGGCTGTTGGGTAGAGCAGGACGGCGACGCCAAGGAGGCATATCGCCGCGATCACGCTGGGGCCTACTGGGAAACGCCAACGCGCTCGACGCCCTGCGCTCACCGCTGAGGTGGCCAGCGCTTCCGTTGCGGTCACGGTTCTTCGATCCTGTTGAAGTGTTGAACGTACTGAAGGGTGGTGGAACCGACAACCGTCGATTCCACCACCCTCAGGAGCCCATCGCAGACGCCATGGGACTCAGTGTGAGTTACGCAAGAGCCTTCTTCTTGCGGCTCACAACCAGCGCAGCGCCAATGGCTACCGCGACGAGAGCGCCTCCGCCGAGGGCGAAGAGCAGCGTTCCCGTGCTACCGGTGAGCGGAAGCATCCACGCTGGGATCTTGTCGTTGGCGACGGTCTGCGTGTAGGTCACAAGTTCGCCGGTGTTCACTCCGGGAACCGCTGCCAGCGTTCCAGAACCTGGGACACGAACGCGCTCGCCGAGACCGAAGTAGCCGGTCGGGGCGGTGACCTCTTCGAGCCAGTACACCTCGCCGGCCTTGAGGCCGGGAATCGTGATTTTTCCGGTTGAGTCGCTCGTGAACTCGGTGATGCCACCGGGGAAGCTCAAGGCCGTTCCGCCGGTCTGTGTGGTGTAGACGGCGAAGACGGCACCGGCGAGGGGCGCCTGGTTGTCGCCGTCAACCTTGGTGATTTCTACGGGAACCCAAGATGTTGTTGCCGGGTTGGTTTCGGACTCGATGCCGTTTACGTTCACGAGGGCGGTGTTCACGATCGAGCCGGTGCCGGTGACAACCGTATCGATTTCGAGCGAGAGCGCACCGTTTGGTGCGGCCATGAGCTTGTCGAGGCCGGTGGGGGTGAAGGTGACAGTGACGGGGTTGGTCGTCGAAATGGTCACATCGGCCGCCGACAGCGCGGTTCCGTCGAGCGAGATGCGCGCGGGGGCTGTGTAGCTCAGACGGCTGTCGAGCGTATCCGTGATGACGTATGACACGAGCTCTGCGCGATCTGCGAAGACCGGAACGGTTGAACCAACGGTCCAGGTCACGGTTGAGCCGAGGGCAAATTTGCCGCTGTCGTCAACCGACTTTGTTGGCGTGCCAGCAACAGCGTTCTTCGGGTAGACGTGGATGTTGTAGTTCCAGTCTGCAGCAGCGCCGGTTGTTGGGAGCGGAACCGTGACGAGGAACGGGGCTGCCTTTGATACGACGTTGGCGGGTGCCGATACCTCTTGCACCAGGTAGAGGCCGAGGGGGAGGCTGCCAATCGTGGTGTCGCCACCAACCGTGGCCGGGAGCGTCTGCGGCGTACCAAGCGGCGTTGGCAGCGCGAGAGGGTCTGCGGCAAGCGCCTCAGACAGGGTCTTCGCCGTTGTCCAGCCGGCGTTAGTTGTCAGGTCGACGCCAGTTACCGGCGTGATGCTAAACACAACGCCGTCAATCGGGACGTGGGTTGCAGGAACCGTCTGCTCCGTACCATCGGCAGGAGCGCCATTGGTGAGTGGCTGCTCGTACTTGTGAATGGTGATTGAACCAGAGGCGTTTGGGTCAAGATCCGGACCAACGGCAGAGGCCGGAAGAGCGAGCGACACCGCGCTCAAGACGCCGAGCGCCGTGGCACCGATGACGGCGGTTATGCGCCGTGTGATCGTTTTTTTCATTATTTTCCTTCTCCTTAAGAGGGGGTGGAGGGTATGGATGGGGGACAAAACTGGTTAGGAACGTGGCATCCGTCGTCGCCGCTGATACACAAGCGCTGCGGTGATTGCGGACGCGAGGATGCCGGCACCTGCGATCAGGAACGCGTCAACACTCGCGCCTCCCGTGAGGGGGAGTGTGACCGATGGGATGGTGTCGTTGACAAAGCGGTACACCTCCGTTGTGCCAACCGAAACGACTGCTGGCTGGCCAGGGTCGACCTGGCTCCAGCTGCCATCCGGGTTTTGACGCTCGAGAGACAGCATGCGATAGGCAATCGTGCCGGAGGGGTGAATTGATTCCTCGGTGAGGTCATACGGATGACCGGGGAGTACCTCGAACGTGTTGGTCAGCGCGTTGTGTTCTGCACCAATGGCCGCGACGGTTGGCAGCCCGACGGCGTTCGCCCGTGGGGTCGCTACGATCTGCCAATCGGCGGGGTCGAGCTTGGCATCGGCGACGTGCTTGAGCAGGATGAGCTGCGCGGTCGCGTTTGTCACGGTGCAGGTGACATCGCGTTGCATTGGGATGGTCACAACGCCGCTTGCCACGGCGACGGTATTTCCGAGGCTATCGGCGCAGGCCCACGCTCCGACCTGTTGGTAGGTGTTTTGGCTTCCCTGCTCTGACAGCGAATAGGTGGTGCCTGGCGTCACCGAAGCGCTCGCCTCTGGAGAACCGGTTGTGCCGCTTGGACCGGCGAGGGCACCGGCCACCCCTGAGGCGCTGAGGGTCCAATCGGTTGGCGATGCTGAGCCGAACGAGACCTGTTTGACGAGCGTCAGCGTTGATTTCCAACTGACAACGGCGGTGGCTTCCTCTGAAACGACACGAATTCCGTCTGCGGTTGTTCCAGCAGCCGTCGCGGTGTTTCGCAGGGTGCCGTCGGCGATCTGGGCCTCGGTCAGCAGCGAGTCCGCCGTGGCGGTCACCGATTCGCCAGGGTCGAGGGCATCGGCTGCGCCCGGCCACGTGCCCCACGCTATTGGCCCGATGCCGGGAAGGCTGTCGATGATTTCAAGCGAGGACAGCTGGTGGACACCGGTATTGGTAACCGTGAACGTCCAGCGGACCAGCGGGTTTTCGGTCAGCGAGCCAACGAGCGTACCCGTCTTGGCAAGCGTAATGCTCGCGTCAACCGCGTTGATTTGTGCTTCATTCGAGTGGAACGGGATGATGTCGCCGTGGTAGTTCGCGGTAGCCGAAACGTCGTTTGTGATGATTGCGCCGTCGGCTGTCCCTCGCGGCACCGAGGTCGGAACGATCACCTCAAAAGATTCGGATTCGGCGAGCTTGCCAAGCAGTATCTTGAAGGCGACCGCGTCTGTTGGGTCGTTGCTCCAGGTCCCGTTGGACGCGGTTGTGGCATCCTTCGAATACTGGGCGGTGGCCCCGGGAGGCAACCCCTGAATTGGCCCGGCAAGCGTTGTGTTAAACTCCGAACCTCGCGAATCGGCAACGTGGGGGAGCCGGTCAAAGAAGACCGCTGAGGTCACGGCGTCGGGGAGGATATTCTGCACCGCGATTTTCCAGTACGCGGCGGTGCCAACCGGCACGGTTGTGCCAAGGCCCCAGTGACCGGCGGGGTCGTTTGTGGCTCCTGAGGTCTTCGAGATGATCAAATCGCCGGCAATCGTGATCTGGCTATTGGCAACCGCCTTCGCGATCGACGTGCGGTTTGGGTCAAAATCGTGGACGTCGGCGCTGAACTTGGGCGCGTAGCCGATTGCAGGGGCTCCGGCGTGGGCAGGGTCGTTTGCGAACGCCCAGCTCTCGACCTCAACGACCGTATCGTCTTCTCGGTAGGCATCCACGATGGCGACAACGGGGATGACGTATTGGAACCCGCCGTGCTCGATCCAACGGTTGCTCGCTTCGCCGACCGGCCTCATACTTGGCAGTTCGTCAACGGTGATGGTCACCACCTGCTGGTCTCCAAATGGGCCTGGAACCCACGACGTTGTCACCGTTGCTCCGCTTCCGATGTTGGGGACAGGGTCGCCCGTCACTGAGACGGTGTCGTTGTGCCTGGTCACGCCGGTATCCGCGTCGTAGAGGACCCCGTACGGCAGCACAACCGAGAGCGTTCCCCCGTGGTAGGTGGTATTGGTGTTCATGTTTGAGATGCCGGCGATATATTCGCCAGAACCGTTGACGCGGAGCGACGGCGGCGCCCAGATGTTGGTCACGACGTAGGCGGAGTCGATGAAGGTCTGTTTCATTGCCGACTCGATGGTGTCAACCGCGATGCCGTTGGCGAGGATGCCGTTTGCGGTCGCGATATTGGTGAGCGGCTCCGCGGATGTTGAGCCGTCAACAAAGGACGTATAGGTGGGGATGTAGGAGGTGCGGATGCTCGCTTGCGAACCGCTGCTCACGGTGGCCGATGTCGAGCCGAGCTGCACACGCCATCCGGTGATGACGGTGCCAACGGGAATCGTCTCGATCACCCATCCCGGATCGTCGTAGTAAAGGGAACCGTCAACGTTGAAGAGCACCTCGACGTTGCCGCTGCCGGAATTGAACGTTTGTGGAGTGCCAGAGCCGCTCAGGCCCTGGCCAACGGTCTTCCATGCGCTTTCACCCACAGGATTGCTCACTGGCGCAGTGCGATATTCCACGGTGTACGGAACGTTGGCGGCTTCGAGGGCTGGGTTTGGTTCGACCGCTACTCTGCGCACCTCCATGTGTCCCCAGAACTCGGCGTTGCCGTGTTTGGACGCGGAGTCTTCGATCGTCCAGCTTGCGAGTTGCTCGCCGGTTCCGCCGTCGGCAAAGGACGCGATGGTGCTGTATTCGCGATACAGGTCGCCTGCGGATGAGGTGTCCTGCCCCGACACTTTGAGCAGGCCAAAGACGGGAGCGTCTACCGTGCCAAACTGCGGCCCCTGGTCGCTTGCATATCTGGATGCCTCGATCGTGTGTTGACGCCAGGCGAGCGGGTCTGTGGCTATGCCGTCGACGGGGAGCGTGAACAGTTCCGCGGTGTTAACGGGAGGCCTGCTTCCCTCTGGGAACTCGGCCGTGTCTGGGTAGCGGACCTGTAACCAGATGGTGTTTATTGGGGCGAGCAGGAAGCGGTCGGGGCCGTAGTTACCGTCGTGTTGCCAGGTTGCGGTCCAGTCTGAGGATGCCGTCGCGCCGGTTGCGATGTCGGTTGTCCACGTTCCGAAGCCGGACGACGTGGCGACGAGCTGGCTCCCGGCTGGCAGGGTATCCATGATACGTTGGGCCGTTGTTGAGAAGGTATTCACCCCTCCGTGCGAGATCTCGGTCCGAACGTTGAACGTGTAGGTGACGAGCCGGTTGTCGGAGTTGATGAGCGACGAGGCGTATTTGATGGGGGAGTAGTCGTAATTGCCCGTTACCTTGGTTGCTGCTGAGTCGTCCGGGGGCGAAACCCCATTTGTCGAGGCGGAGCCCCGAATCG
Source organism: Lysinibacter cavernae (assembly GCF_011758565.1). GTDB lineage: Bacteria > Actinomycetota > Actinomycetes > Actinomycetales > Microbacteriaceae > Lysinibacter > Lysinibacter cavernae. Next base: position 1,734,094 of record NZ_JAAMOX010000001.1, on the reverse strand, counting down.
TCGTTGTCAGAACCGTCGCATCGCTCTTTGTTGTGTTGTCGACGGCGAGCGTTGCGAACGAAAATGAGGTGATTGGCTGGGCCAGTGGCTTCATGACAAAGGTCACGGTCCGGGTGCCCTCGTCGTAGCTCACCGATTGGACCGGAGAGCTGCTGCCCGTTTCAACGGAGGTTGGATCGAAGGTGAGTCCTTCGCTGAGCACAGAGGTGAGGACAACCCCTGCGGCGGGATTTATCGTGGTTGCCTCAGCCACGGTGGTGACGGTATAGGTTACGCCTTCGCTGAGGAGCGCCGTTTCGGGGGCCGTGATGCTGACCGAGTAATCGCCCATTGCTGCCTGCGTTGGTGGCACGGTGACAACGAGGAGCGCGAGAACTCCAAGGAGCGAGAGGAAGGGTACTGCGAGTCGGCTGAACGAACGCCAGCCAAATTGCGGCACGGCTGCCTGGTGCTTGGCAAAGCTCGCGCGAGTCAAGGCCCGTTTGGCCACCGCAGTCCCTCGTTTCCGCAAAATTGCGCGCCAAACGAACCCCGGCAGATGCCCCTAAGCGATACTGCCGTTCGTATGACGATCGTTGCGCCGCGTGTTCTGCTGGCGCTTCCCTAACACGACGAAGTCATCTTCGCCGCTCTGCGAAAACAATAACACAGGTTTAGGACGATCGTCCCAATAATTCACATGCCTTTGTTTTGTTTTAAAAACCGTAAAAAAACCTGTTTTTCCGCGGCTCAGTCGACGCTCTCCTCGCGCACAAATCTGGTCAGCTGTGATCGCGGCGGCTAGGCTCTGAACATGACTGACCGGCGCCGCCAATGACACTCGGAACGATTCACACCGCAACTGGGCCGCTCGCCGAGCTCGCGAACGCGGCTGACTCGATTGTCATCCCGTCCGCGACCGACGATAAATACTCGCGAGGCGTGCTCGGAGTGGTCACCGGCTCGACTCAGTACCCGGGGGCCGCGGTTCTCGGGGTCGAAGCGGCGCTCCGAACCGGACTCGGGATGCTGCGCTACTGTGGCCCAGCTGCCGTCGGCGAAGCGGTGCTGGCCAAGCGACCAGAGATCGTCATTGGGGCCGGCCGCTCGTCGGCGTGGTTGCTTGGGTCTGGAATAGACCCCGCACACCTCGACCTCTGGCAAGACGAGGCGATGTCGTCAGCCCTCGCCTCCGGAATCCCCTGCGTGCTTGATGCTGGCGCACTCGGAAGGGTTGGCGAATTGCGGGGCCCCGGAATCCTGACGCCACACGGGCGTGAGCTGAGCCGTCTTCTTGGCGCGCTCGGACACGATGTCTCCGTTGAGCAAGTGCTCGGGGAGCCGGCAGCCGCGGCATCGCTCGCCGCCAGTGCGACCGGATGCACGGTGCTGCTCAATGGCAGCAACACCACGATCTGCAGCCCAGGAGGGCTCGACTACCGGATGCCAGCCGCTCCGTCGTGGCTTGCCACCGCGGGAACAGGCGACGTGTTGGCAGGCATCCTCGGGGCCCTCGTTGCGACCAATGCCCAGCGCATCCGCGACGACCCCGAAACGCTCGTGCCAATCGCCGCAGCGGCCGTAACCGTTCATTCGCTCGCGGCAACACTGTCGAGCGGGGGAGGGCCGCTCGTTGCGTTTGACGTGGCCAAGCTGGCGGGTGACGCAGTGCGGCACATTCTCACCGCGCCGCAATAACCGGCGGAAAGCCAGCTACTTGGTGCCGAAGCGCTCGGCGGTGAGGGTGAACTCGATCGTGCCAGATGCGGGGTCAGGCAGCGCAAACGTGTCATTGCCGCTCGACAAATTGGTGTTGGAGAACCCAAGATCAACGCCGGCAAGAGCCTCAGCAGGGATGGTTGCGCTGCCGTGTACGGTTCCCGTCGAATCGCTGAAATCCGTGGAGATGAGTACCGATGCTGGATACGCGTTGCCGTTGACGTACAGCGTACCGACGGCCGTTGAACCCGCGTCACCAGTGACGGCACCCCGGCCGAGATAGCACGGCTCGGTCAGCACAAAGCTCACCGCCGGGTATCCCTCTGCGGTGATATCGAGCGACGCTTGCGTCAGCATGTCGTCGGTGATTTCGAGGTCGCCGCTCGTGGTGGCGGCAACGCTAATGGTGCTTGTGAGGCCCGAGCCAATCTGCAGGGTGATGAGGTCGGCGGAATTGCTTGTTGCCTCGTAACGCACCGGCTCTGGCGCAGAAAGAACATCGTGGTCGTCGGCAACAATATGTGAGCCTGACGCGCTCGCGGCGGCGCTGCCCTCGGGCGAGCCAACCCTCGTCGTGAAAATCGTGAGTGCTGCAACGAGGACCGCGATGATGAGCAAGAAGCAAATGACAAGCGCAACGAGCGTTGCACGCATTCGGTGGGTCACCGCAGCTCCTCTCGCTGACTTGGTTGCTTCGTTGGTGCCAACGCTTCTACGCAAAAACAGGCGCGAAGTGAGTTGGTGGTTCTGAGGTTTAGAGTACTGCTGGCAGTTGGGAAGGAGGTGTGAGACCGCTGACCTTTCGCCCGTCGAATGGTGCGAATATCAGGTCCGCACCGGCAAGCCGACGGCCGCGTCATCATCGAGCGCGCGCCCCCGTTTCTCAGCGAGCAGGAGCGCCCCAACCGTCGCAACGGCAAAGAACGCCGCAAAAATGCCAAACAAGAGTGAAGTGCCGCCAAGCTCGCGGATGAGGGGAACCAGAAGCGGGGCGACGATTGAGGCAACCCTGCCGAATCCGGCAGCCCATCCGGCCCCCGTGCCCCTCAGCACCGACGGATACAGCTCGGGAGTCACCGCGTAGAGCGCGCCCCAGGCACCAAGGTTGAAAAAGCTCAGCAGCATGCCCCACGCAATGATTTGAGTTGTGTCAGAGGCCGTGCCAAAAAAGAAGGCCGAGACTGCGGAGCCAACCAGGAACGTTGCAAGCGTGCTCCTTCGCCCCCACGCCTCAATGAGCCAGGCCGATACGGCATAGCCTGGCAGCTGCGCGAGGGTAATGATGAGCGTGTAGCCAAACGACCGAACAAGGTCGAAACCCGCGGCAACGAGCAGCGACGGAATCCAGATGAAGGCCCCGTAGTAGGCAAAATTCACGCAGAACCACACGGTCCACAGCGCCGCCGTGTTGCGTCGGTGCGGGGCTGCCCACAGGCCGAAGAAGCGGGCGCGGGCCCCGAGTGCTGCTGGCTGGATACCGTCCGTTGGCTGCTCGTCGGCAAGCGGCGCGTCTGCCGGTGACGGGACCCCTGCGGATTCCTCAAACTGACGAACCGTCGCTTCCGCCTCGGCAAATCTGCCCCTCGACTCAAGGAAGCTCACCGATTCTGGCAGGCGGAACCGAACGACGGCCGCAAACACCGCAGGAACCGCCCCAACGAGCAGGGCAACGCGCCAGCCAATCTCGCTTGACGGCACCACAAGGAAGCCAATGATCGCGGCGAGTGTCCAGCCAACGGCCCAGAACGCCTCCAAAATAACGATGACGCGGCCTCGGATGCGCGACGGCGCGAACTCGCTGACCAGCGTTGACGCCACGGGAAGCTCCGCGCCGAGGCCGAGGCCGATGAACACACGAAGCGCGATGAGGGTACCAACGGACCAGGCAAAGGCGGCAAGCCCCGTTGCGACGCCAAACACGATGAGCGTGATGGCAAACACCGTTCGCCGGCCGAGGCGGTCTGCGAGCATCCCGCCGAGGGCGGCACCGACCGCCATCCCGATGAAGCCAGCCGACACGATCCAGGAGGCCTCTCCCGGTGTGAGCGCCCACTGCACCGTGAGCGCGGCGACGATGTAGGAGATGAGGCCAACATCCATTGCGTCGAGCGCCCAGCCAGCACCTGAGCCAACGAGTAACTGGCGGTGCTTCTTGGTAAACGGCAGCGCGTCGAGGCGCTGGCGGCGGGTTTGGGTAGGGCCGGCGGCGCCGTGGTGTGCGGGAGTTTGAGTCACGAAGCTATTCTGTCGGTCCCCGGCCAAAAAGGCGACATATTCCGCGCGGATAGCGGGCAGAAACGCTGTCGAAGCCCGGCGAAGGGCATAAGATTGCCAAGTGAATCCACCTAACTCGGGGGTACTTACCCCTGCCCGCGCTCGGGCCGCTATTTTTGCCCTCGCAATGGGCGGATTTGCCATCGGAACCACCGAGTTTGTGGCGATGGGCTTGCTTCCCGACATTGCGCGCGACCTTGACCCTGCGCTGTACTCGGGGAATCAGGATGCCGCCCTCGCGAATGCCGGCTGGATGATCACCGTTTACGCCCTCGGCGTTGTGGTCGGTGCGCCAACCATCGCGGCAATCGGCGCACGCCTGCCGCGCAAGACGCTGCTGCTTTGGCTCCTTGGGGCGTTTGCGCTGTCAACCGTTGCCACGGCCGTGCTCCCGTCGTTTGGCCTTGTGCTCGCGGCCCGGTTTATCGCTGGCCTTCCGCACGGCGCGTATTTTGGCATTGCGTCGCTCGTTGCCGCGTCCCTGCTCGGAATGGGCAGGAGGGGCAGGGCGGTGTCGCTCGTCATGCTTGGGCTCACCATCTCTAACGTGATTGGCGTTCCCCTCATTACCTTCGTTGGGCAGTCGCTCGGTTGGCGCGTTGCCTACCTCGTTGTTGCCCTCATCTTTGCGCTGACCTTTGTCGCCGTGTGGTGTGTTGTTCCCAAGATGGAGGGCGACCCGGGGGCAACGGTCCGCCGAGAGCTGAAGGTCTTTGGCAACTCGCAGGTATGGCTTGCGATGCTCATCGGGGCCATCGGCTTCGGCGGGTTCTTTGCGGTGTACACCTACGTGTCGCCGCTCACAACCGAGGTCACCGGTGCCGGACAAGAGGTCGTTCCGTGGGTGCTTGCAACCATGGGCGTTGGCATGACGTTTGGCACGATGCTTGGCGGGCGATTTGCTGACCTCAGTGTCTCGCGCACCATGATCGTGTCCTTCGTCTTGGTGATTGCGTCGCTTATTGGGCTGGCGTTCCTCGTGCAGAGCTTGCCCGGGCTGCTGATCGGCGTGTTTGCGGTTGGTATTACGACGCAGGCGCTTGGGCCGACCATCCAGACCCGCCTGATGGATGTGGCAAAAGACTCACAATCGATTGCTGCAGCGCTCAACCATTCGGCGTTCAATATTGGTAACGCAGCCGGCGCGTACCTTGGCGGCGTGGTCATCGCTGCAGGCTATGGGTTCATCTCGCCCATTTGGGTTGGCGTGGTGCTCGCAATAGGTGGCCTGTTCTTCGCGACCGTCAGCGTGCTGCTTGACCGTCGGCGGCGCTAAAGCCCACCCAAACTCCTCTCACACACCCCTCACCCACCACCCCTCACACGCGGGCCCTCAACCGCATCTGTTTGCGACTTTTTGCGGGTGAAACCGCGATCTGCCCGCAGAAAGTCGCAAATACATGCGGCTTGTGGGGGAGGGATACGCGAACGCGGAAGCGCAGGACGCTAGCGCTGCGCGGGCGCTGCCGAGAGTACGTAGGTCTGCAAATCCTCAAGGGTCTGGCGCATATGGCTGTCCATCGCGTTCTTCGCCAAATCGGGGTCACCAGTGGTCAGGGCCTCAAGGATGCCGCGATGCTCAACAATCGCGTGGGCCTGGATGTCGTGGACACGAGACGTTTGCGCGCGGCGCTGCGTGAGGATCCTCGTGAGCGGTTCAAACATGACGCCGAGGAAGACGTTGCGGGACGCCTTCAGGATGATGTCGTGGAACGCAAGGTCGGCACGCACAAACGTGCCCACGTCGCCGTCAAGGTGGGCCTGCTGCATCTCTGCGAGATTAGCCTTCAGCTGGGCAATGTCCTCGTCAGACCGGCGAACGGCGGCAAGCCCGGCTGCCCCCGTCTCAAAGATTTGGCGGAGCTCAAGCAGCTGGATCGCGACCTCAGCGTCGCTCGTCCCCGCTGCGGAGACGCGGAGTACGGCATCCAGCGACTCCCACTCCGAGACCGGGTTCACAAACGAACCCTTGCCCGTTTCGACCCGGATGATGCCCTGGGCCTGCAGCGTGCGGATGGCCTCTCGTGCTGTCAGGCGGCTCACATCGTGGGCCTCTGCGATTTCGGCCTCGCTCGGGAGGCCAGCCTCGCTGGGGAGAACGCCGTTGACGATGTCGTCAAGGATCGCATTGACGATTTCCGTGACAAGCGATTTTCGGGCCACAGTATCTCCTCAGGAATGCCATGTGCCGATGCCCGGCGCACAGTACGAATGTAGCGCGTCGGTGAGCGCGCATCCAAAACTGCGGATGCGCGCCCACCCCCGTCGTCGTGCGGCTTAGGCGCGGCTGTCGAGCCGCGCGAGCGCGTCGACGGTGAAGGCCGTGACGGCCGCGCGCCAGCGTTCTTCGAGCGCAAACACATTGTTGCCGTCGAGCTTCGACTGCTCAAGCTGTGCCCCGAGCGTGGCAAGCACCGTGGCGCGCAGCTCGGTGTTGATATTGACCTTGCCGATGCCTTCGCTTGCCGCTCGCTCAAGGTCGCTTGCCGGCAGCCCCGACGCACCGTGCAGCGACAACGGCGCGGGGGTCAGTGACCGGATGCTGGCGATGAGCTCCCAGTCCAGCTGTGGTTCCCCTTTGTAGTGCCCGTGCACGTTGCCAACGGATGCTGCGAGCAGGTGGGCGCCGGATGCTGCCATAAATGGGGCGACGAGCGCGGCATCCGTCTTACCAACCGATTCGACCTCGAATGATCGATCTTCGTCGCCCTCGATGCTGCCAAGTTCTGCCTCGAGGACAATTCCGGAGCCCTCGGTTGCCCTTCGGACCGTTGCGACAAATTCCGCGTTCTCTTCCATACCGAGTTGTGAACCGTCAGCAAGAACGGAGTCAACTCCCACATCGACCGCGCTCAGGATGACGTTGAGGTCGGTAGCGTGATCGAGTTGCACGGAGACTGGCACGGTTGCCGCGTCGGCGAGGGTACGGAGAGCCGCGATAAATCGCAGCCCGGAGGAGGTAGCAGCGGTCTTTGGTGTGACAAGCAGGATGACGCCGTGCCCAAACGCTTCTGCCCCGGCAACAACGCCCTGTGCCGTTGTGAAGTCGTAGCAGGTGAGCGCGGGAACCGCCGCGCCCTCGGCTAGGCGGGTGCGGACGAGGTCATCGAGGTTGGTTCTCACAGCCCGCCTCCGGTGAGGAGGAAGATGACCCAGGTAATCAGGAAGCCCGCCAGACCGAGGATCGTTGTGAGTACCGTCCACGTGCGCAGACCGTCTGCGACCGTCAGGCCGAGGTACCGGGTGACAATCCAGAATCCCGCATCCGTGACCATCGAAAGGCCGAGGCCACCAAAGCCGACGGCGACTGTAATGAGCGCAACCTGGAACGGCGTGTAGCCGCCCGCCTCAACCGCGGCGGCCAGCAGGCTTGCGGTGGTCACGATTGCGACCGTTGCTGAGCCCTGAGCGGCGCGGAGAATGAGGGTGAGCACAAAGCCGAGGAGGATGAGCGGCACGCCAAGGCCGTCAAGCGCGGTCGCGAGGGCCGTGCCAATCCCGCTGGTCTGGAGGACGGCTCCAAAGACCCCACCGCCGGCAACAACGAGCAGGATAGAAGCGATGGGCGGGAACGCCGATTCGAAGACCTCGTTGGTGCGCTGCAGTCCCCAGCCCCTGCGGACCGGAAGCGCGAAGAAGGCGATTGCCACGGCGACGAGCAGGGCACAGACTGGGGTTCCGATGAACACGGCAAGGTCATTCGCAAACGTGCCGGTTGGCAGGGTGAGTGAGAGGACCGTTCCAACAAGGATTTGCACGATTGGGATGGCGATCAACGAGATGATGACGCGTGGGCGCGGAGGAGCGATCACATTGCCGGTCTTGTCTGTTGTGGTGATCATCGTGCTCGCGGTGCCAAATTCGTTCATCTGAGCGGCCACGCTTGGGGCAAGATCGTAGTCGCGACGGTTCATGATGCTGGAGACCCAGTAGCAGAGGAATCCAAGCACCGCACAGATCGGCAGCGCAACAACGGTTACGAGCCCGATGTCGGCACCAAACAGGCCAGAGCCAGCGACGATTCCGGGGTGAGGCGGAACGACGACGTGCACCGTGAGCATGAGACCAAACATGGGAAGACCAAATTTAATCGGGCTGAAACCGGCGATCTTGCTGAATGCGTAAATGATGGGGACCATCACGATGACGCCAACCTCAAAGAACACGGGGATTGCGACTAAGAAGGCAACAATCGTGAGGGCGACAGCGACGCGCTTTGGCCCAAACATGGTCGTGAAGTGGTCGGCGAGGCTCTGCACGCCGCCAGACACCTCAATGAGTCGGCCGAGGATCGCGCCGAGGGCGATGATGATCATCACCTTGCCCATTGTGGAACCGACGCCGCTCGCAATCAGCGGGAAGACGTCAACGAGCGAGATGTTCGTCGAGACGGCAACGAGGATGCTGACAAACAGCAACGAGACGAAGGCGTGAATCCGAAAGCGGATGATCAGAACGAGGAGCACGGCGATGCCGGCGGCGGCGATGGCAAGAAGCCATCCCGTTTCGAGCTGGGTGGTTGGCGCAATTGGCGCTGCTTCTGCGAAGCGCGAAATGATGCTGTTCATGGGGGAGTCTCCTGGCCGCGGCCTGGTTAGTTGTTGGTGGTGTGTGGGGCGATGGCGGTAATGACGGCGGAGTCGTCCTTCGCGGAGAGTCCCTGAGCCTTCCCGATGAGGTAGAGCTGTTCGGCCGCAGCGGCAACCGGGGTAGCAAGTCCGGCAGCGCGTGCGGCCTTCCCAACGATTCCCATGTCTTTGACGAAGATATCAAGTCGGCTGAGCACCTCGGCTCCGTCTTCGTCGTAGGCCTGCAACATGCGGGGTCCGCGGTTGCCAAGCATGAAGGATGCGGCCGCGCCCGACATGAGGGCGTCGAGGGTTGCTGCTGGGTCGAGTCCGAGCGATTCCGCAAGCGCAAGGGCTTCGGCCGCCGCAGCGATGTGCACGCCGCAGAGCAGCTGGTTGACGGTCTTGAGTGCCTGGCCGTCGCCGGCCTTGTCCCCAACAACCGTGAGGGTTGATGCGAGCAACTCAAGCACCGGTGCTGCCGTTGCGCGTGCGGCGGGAGACGCCCCAACCACGATCAAGAGGTCGCCCTCGCCCGCGCGGACCGGTCCGCCGCTGAGCGGGGCGTCAACGAGTTCAACATTCGACGCTGCGAGGCGCGAGGCGACAGAGGTGATGCCATCCATTCCCACCGTGCTGGTGAGAATAACAACCGAGCCAGCCGCGAGGGAACCGGCAATTCCAGCCGCACCAAACAGGACATCCTCAAGTTGCGCGCCGTCGCGAACCGCGAGCAGCACCGCATCGACTCCGGCGACGGCATCAACGGCAGAGGTGAAGGGCAGCACGCCGGCTTCGACGGCCAGATCGAGTCGCGGCTGCGCGATGTCGAAGCCGTGAACGGTGAGCTGGCTCGTGAGCCGGGTCGCCATTGGCAGCCCCATCGCGCCGAGGCCGAGGACGGCGACTTTATACGTAGACATAGGTGTTCTCCTTGGTGGTGTGCGTATGGTCAGAACTAGGGTGCGGTCAGGGTTGTGACAACGGCCGCGAGGGAATTGTCGTCACCAACGTTTCCGGCGAAGACGATGTATGGGATGCCGATGGCAGGTCCGTCAACTGGCTCCCACAGCGAGACGATGCCAGGCAGCATTGGTCCGCGGACGATTGCGTGCCGGATGCCGAGGCCGTGCGTTGCGACGTCGCTTGAGGTGATGCCGCCCTTCGCGATCACAAACCGAGGCGGCTGCGCTGCAAGGGTGTGCTGAACAACCGAGATGAGGGCAGCGGAGACCCGGCGCGAGATGCTGAGGCTCTCGTCTGGATCGTCGGTCCGCTTGAGCGTCCTGCTCGTGTGCACGATGACATCGCCGTTGAGGAGCTGCGAGGAAACCGTGTGGGATACGTCGGCGAGGTAGGCCTCGGCCGTTTCGGTTGCCAGCACCTGCTCGACGTCAATCTCGATGGTTGTTGCGTCGGGGCGCTCCGCCGTGAGCTTGGCAAGCTGGCGGGTGGTGACGCCAACGTGCGAGCCAACAACGATGAGCCCACCAGCCGAGGCGGGAGCTGCGGCATCGGCGGGGTAGATCTCCTCGCGAAGGAGGGGAGCCTTGACGTCCTGGCCAATGCGTGCGCGAACAAACGGTGGGCCGACGCGGTAGAGCAGTTTCTTGCCCCGGGATTCCGCCTCGATGAGGCCGAGGGAGAGCAAGCGAAGATCATCCTCGCTCACGGCGTCAGCCACGATTGGTGTCGAATCGGTTGCTTCGCTGATGGCCTCAGCGATGAGATGTGTGCCGCCGCGGATGATGTCGAGCGTGAGCTGGATGACCTGCTCCGATTGGAACCGTCCCTCCGATTTTTCCTGTACCCAATCGGGGAGTGACGACGAGGCATAGCCAAACGTCGCGTCCTTCGCGAACTCCGTTCCGGCAACTGGCGTGAGGGTCTCGCCAGAGCGCATGTAGTGGATGCCGCCGATAGTGACGCGGCCCGCATCCGGGAACGCTGGGACGATGACAACACCGTCGATGTGGGTGCCAGACGTGTCGGCGAGGGTCTGCGCGATGACGTCGGTTTCGAGGGGGTAGTGCCCGCGAAGGGTTGAGTCGCTTCGGCTGACGAAGATGAGGGCAGCGCCGCTGCGTTCGGCGGATGCCGTTGCGTTCGCGACGATCTCTTGGTTGCAGCGGGCCGCATCCGTCTCGTCGAGGCTGCGGGTGTTGGTGAGCACGTAGACGGCTGGTGCGTTTTGGGCAAGCGCCCAGTCGAAGTCGGCTTCGTCCCAGTGGGTCAGTACTGGGAGGTTTGCCACCGATTGGGTGCCCGTTGGGTCGTCGTCGAGGACAATCAGAATGGGGGCGTTGGCTGGCTGGGCGTTGCGCACGTCATCCGCCGACAGTTGAACTGCCTCCGGGTACCCTGCGAGTGCTTGCTGTTCGTTCATGTGAACTCCTTTGTTGCCTTTTGCCTAGCCTGCCTGATATCAGCTATCAGATAGCATATATCAGGAGATTCGACTGTCAAACTGCCGAAGCGAGGCGGATAGGCCGTGGCATACTTGCCCCATGACAGATGTGACGTGGCCACGAGATCGTTACCTGAACGTCCACGGCGCTCTCGACGAGCTGCGAACTGCCGAGATCGCCCGTGAAGACGACGTGTGTTGGGCAGAGATCATGACGTTTGAGCTTGAAGTTTGGTTTCCCTTTACTCCAGACGAAGAGGGGCGGCCGTTGTTGGCCGGAGTTGAGACCGCGCTTGGTGCCCTCAACGAACTCGACAATGTTCTGCAGGCTGAACTCGAAGCAACCGCAAGCGAGAGTCTCCTCGCGCCGGCAAATTTTGTCTTTACTCCTGCGAATCTCACGCTCGGTGAGGACGGCTCCCTCGAAATCGGTTATTACGGTGACCACGTGAACTCAGAGTTTGTCGCCGTATTTCGCCCGGTCGACGGCGGTTGGCAGCGGGTGTAGGGACACCGTGCAGGCACGACACGCTGACCCGACTTACCGCGCGGGCTCGACCTCGTGGAGTTGCTGCAGGTAGCCGTGCCTGTCACGCGGAAAGCTGCTCGGTTCGCTCGCGATCCTGGAAGCATCCAGCACATGGGCCTGCTCAAACGTAACCGGATACTCTGCCCCGTCGAAGAGCATTCTCGCGGCACGCAATGCCGATGCATACGTTTCATCACCGCAGCGATAACTCAGCCGGATGATGCTGAGCTGGTCGGTGTGGTCGTGAAAGAGATCGAATGCCAGCAGCTGAGGGCCATGCGGCTGGCGCAAGAGATATACGTCTCCCGTACCGGCGCGAGGGGAGGAATCGAGGTGTGCTCTGGCAAAACGATCAAGATCGTGGGGGAGGCCAAGGGCGGACGCGAGCTGATGAAGGTTGGTCGACGCGGTGGGAACGTCAGCATCACCGTCAGGCCCCCAATCGAGCAGATCAGTGAGCGAGACCTGCAACTGGGTCCATTTGGGAACAAAGACGGCCATGCCAAAATTCTACGTGCAGGCTCACCTCGACGCCGGAATCGACACTGATCCTGTGTGCGTGTGCGTGTTGCCCTGTCAGTCACTCCTGATGAGCAGGTCGTCTCTCAGAAGCTCCGGCGGAAGCGTGGACGCAAGGTCGCTGTTGATAGAGAGATCAGTCAACTTCGGCAACCCGATGAGCGGCGTCAGGTCGGTCACCGCGGTGTCGGAAAGGATCACCTTGGTGAGGTTCGCCAGCCCCGCGAGAGGCGAGAGATCGGCAACGGGCGTGCTGAAGAAGCTGAGTTGCTCAAGGCTGGTGAGGTTCCTGAGCGGGGTGAGGCTGGTGACTCCCGTTTTCCAGAAAGTGAGGTGAGTGAGGTTTGTGAGGCTGTATATCGGGCTTAACGTTGTCAAGTTCACGTCATCAAGCTGGAGGCTCTCAAGAGTGGTGGCTTTTGCAAGATCATCAAACACAACAACATGCGATTCGGCGACATTGAGTGTCGTGAGATTGGGCAGCGCTTGAAGCCCCGCGAGTGTTGTCAGCGCTGATTGGTTTACCGTGAGCGATTCTAATCCGCTCAGCACCGACAGATCGTCGAAGGAGTAGACCGTCATCGAATGACAGGTGAGGCTCGTGAGTTGCTGCACATCGGTGACTTCCGGATGATCGAGGAGCGCTTCCTGGATGCAATCTCGCCAATCCCGATCAACAACCTCTGCCGGGATGCTTGGTGTAGCTGTGCCCTGGCCAGCGCAGCCGGAAACGAGCGCGGTCAGTGCGACAGCCGCGAGCCCTAGCCGGACGTGGGCAGGCCTTATCTTGGCGGTCACGGTCGGAAGAAGGTGTCTGGGTTGTTCACAATATGGAGGTGAGCGAGCGGGCTGAGGTCGGTGATGGGGGTTCCGGAGAGGTCGAGCCAGTCGAGGTTGGTCAGTTCGGCGAGTGGGGTGAGGTCGGTGATGGGGGTTCCGGAGAGGTCGAGCCAGTCGAGGTTGGTCAGTTCGGCGAGTGGGGTGAGGTCGGTGACATTTGTGAAGCTGAGGTCGAGCGAGTTGAGCTTTGTGAGCCCCGCAATCGGCCGCAGATCTTCTACGGGTGTCTCGCTCAGATCCAACCAGTTGAGCTCGCTGAGCTGTGTAAGGGGTCCAAGATCGTTGATGCGGGTGTTCACAGCGGAGAGACCCCTGAGCGAGACAAGCTCTCGTAGCGGTTCGAGATCTGTGACGGTGCTCTCGTTCAGGTGGAGGAAGTCAAGCTGCGGGAGGTGCGCGAGGGGCCACAAGTTCGTGAGGAGCGTGCCAGACACGCTGAGCGTGCGGAGGTTGCGGAGTTTTGCAAGCGGTTCAATGCTCCGCACCTGGGTGCGGTCCAGATTGAGGTTCTGGAGATTCTGTAGCCCCGCGAGTGGAGTGACGTTGGCCACCTCTGTGGTGCTGAGCTCAAGCCGACGGAGCTGCTTGAGTCCGGTTATCGCTGAAAGCTCGTTCACGAGTGTGCCAGACACAACAAGCTCGGTCAGTTCGGTGAGGCCCGAAATGGGCGTGAGGTCACTCACCTTGGTGTTGCCGAGGTAGAGCTTTTGTAGCTTGACGAGTTCCTTCAATGAGCCAAGACTGGAAACGCGCGTCTCCCAGAGGTCGAGCGTGACGAGGTTTGGAAAACGTCGCAGATCCGTGAACTGGAAATTCTCCGTTCGGTAGACAAGGCTCAGTTCAGTGACCTGGTTTGGTCGTGAGCCGCCGACGCGGATCGGCACAGGCGCAAGGGGGTTGGCAGCCGCGGCCTTTCGCTTTGACCAGTATCGGGCAAGCACAATGAACTGGACCGCGATGATTGCGGGCCAGATGAGTGCTGTTGTGGTGTTCACGAGTTGCGGGCTTTCTGATGGCCGCTGCCGTGAGGCAGCATTGGGTCGGGAAGAAGACGGAAGCAGGGCTGAGATTCTGTGCCCGCATCCGTTAAGGAGTGGTTCTTGCTCGATTACTTACGTCGGCTGGCCTGTGAGGACGCTCTGAGGCAGAAGAAACTGCTGAGGCGACGAGTTGAACGCGCCGTGCCTGGCACGATGAGGTGCATCTGTAGTACACCACGAGACCCTGTGAGGTGGGATGGGATGATTCGGTTTGCCAGCGGTGTTCGTGGAAGGTATCTGAATCATCGGTGGTGAGGGCGCATTCTGAGGTGTGAGGTGTCATAGGGACAACTCTGATGTAATGGTCTTATGCAACTCAACCCTTACGGCGAGTATGCCGTGCTGCTCGCGGCATCCCTCGCCAACGATCCTCCTGCCGATCGGGCGGAGATCATTGCGCGCACCCGCACCTTTGGCATGACCATGAGCTTCGTGCCGGAACCAGGGGACCACGCGCTCGTCACAGCAGCAGTGAACGACTGGCTGACGGTTGTGGACGCCGCAGACCCACAGCGCCGGGCTGAGATCCTCAACACGCAGATGGCAGCGGCAGCGGCCTATCCTCGGCTTACTGACCACGATGACGAGGGCTGGCACCTGCACTATCGCGATCAGAATCAGACCCTCGCTCACGTCTTGCGGGCCGTCTTCAGCGTCGGTACGGCGCTCCACCTGACGACGCGAGGGATGCAGCGACTCGGCCGTTGCGCCGCTGGATTCACAGCCGGGGATCCGTGTCGCAACGTTATTGTGGACGTGACGCGCAACGGGCGCCAGCGGTACTGCTCCGTCCGCTGCGCCAACCGAGCGGCAGTGCGCAGGCACCGTGCGCGCCGCCACCAGAAGTAGTTTGGAACCTGCAAACCGGTGGCGGCGTGGTGGCCGGCACAGCGTTTCAACTCTCTGCCGGCCACACCAGATAAGACGTCAAACGAGCGAAAATATTACGCCCGTGTCACGCCGGGTGTGTTCCGCACACGCCGCCTCTGATGACGGCGATGAGACGAACGACCTTTGCCGGTCAGCGCGAGGACGCAAGCGGATCCCGCCGGCGTACGGGCGGCTAAAAATGTTGATGCATAAAAAGGTCAGCTTTGTCTCGTATTCTTTAACGTGTGACACGATGAACGAACGCGGATCTCGCAGGGGAATACGAGAACCGCAGCGTCGCCAAACTGATGTGTTGGGGAACCATCAGAAAGAAATTCTCGAACGCGTGCAATTCTGCGAGTAGGTCTGCGTCTCTTAACGGAGATAGGACAAACTGGGGCAGCACTTTGGGGGTGCTCCACAGCGGATAGCCGGTGGCCTCACTTGGGTCAGCGCCGGTCGAGCGGGTGCCGCAACTCGCAGCGAACTAAGGGGATACAACCGTGGTAACGAGGAAAACTAGGGGCAGGCTCGAAGGAGCTACCGGCCCATCAAACGAGGGCAACGCCAGACGGACTGCGAGTGCGCGCTGGTCGACGCTTGCGATGGTCCTCGTAGCCGCGCTCGCCTTCGGCACCCTTCCCGCGAGCCCAGCGGCCGCGACCGCAAATCCCTTTGGGCTTGCCGTGCAAAACGGTGGCTTGACCACGATCTCTACGTATACGGATGTTGTGTCGTTTGAGGTGCAGCTCTCGCTCCCATCCGGCACAGCGGTTAAGGCGGGGGCTGTGACACGGCTCGTGCTCGATCGCTCCCTCAAACGCACCAACAACGGCCAACTCCCAACCGGCGCAACGGCGCAAACCTGGGACGAACAGCACAACACCCTCACCGTGACGTGGGGTGCGCTCACCGCGGGGTCTGTGTATTCGTCAAGCATCAACGCGGTTCCCTCCGCGATTGCAACGGTTTCTGACACGTATCAGGCAACTGCCACCACAACAGGTTTTGCGCTCGACGGCACCCCGCTCGTGCAGACGGAATCGAGTACGCCACTCACCGTGACGGGGAACACCATTCCTCTTGAACTGAAGGCAGCCCATCCTGGGAGCTGGGCGAGCGGCGTCGGCGGAGACAAGCTGCGGGTCTACCCTGGCACCCAGTCCAACGCCAGCTATCCTTTTTTTCGGCCGGTTGGCGAACGAACAAGTTTTACCAACCTGCAGGTGGTCACCAACTGGGGCGTCACGAGCGGAGCCGATCTGCCGCTCCCGCGAACCTGGGCCACACTCGGTCCAGACCTCGTTGCGAACCTCAACGAAAAGGCCAGCAAGACCGTCGTGCAAAACGATGACATCGCGAGCATTTACGCCTACGGTGCATGGAACGCGGATACGCAGCTCCAGTTTCGAGCCAGTGTGCCGGCCACCGCAACACCCGGCACCTATTCTGTGCCCTACCGCGTGGTTGATGTTACCGACGAGGCAGGCCTGGTAACGACCGTTGTCTTCTCAGGCATCTTCACCGTTGTTGTCCCCGTTCCAGATCCCGTCACGATGACATTCACCGCAAACCAGGGCTCCGCAAGCGTCGGCCAGGGCAAAGTCTTTGACTGGACCCAATCGGTTGCAACAAGCGTTCCCGCCGGCCCGATCCAGAATCTCACCGTGACCGCACCCATTCCCTCCACCGTCATCCTGAGGGGAGTCGGCGGGGCGTTTGGCGGCCCGAGCAGCAGCAACGGCATCAAGAAAGTCGAATACACAACTGCGACTGACCTCGCGGCAGCCACCTGGCAAACCCTTCCCCTGAACGGCGGAACGAAGGGTGCCGTGACGCTAGCAGACCCGACAACCATCACCGCTGTCAGATACGTCATTACTGATATCACGCAGCAGATGACGCTCAACTATTACGGCATGAGCCTGACCCTCGAAGCAAAAGCTGACGTTGCGGCTGGAAGCGTCATTCAAGTTGGCGTGAGCGACGTGAGCTATCTAGACCCTGTCTCCGGGGCAACAAGCCTCATGGTCGGGCCTGCTTTTGGCCGCTCAGTGCCGGTCGTTGCCAACAGCGCTGCCGCGCCGAGCCTCGCCGGTGGCGTCGGCGACGCCGGATACAGCGGGAGCGACTTTGGCAAAACGTTCACCAACGGCAACTCGCTCCTGTCTAAGCTCTACGTTGGTTCGGATGGGCAGAACCCCATCGAGCTCCCGTACCTGTTTGTTATTTCGCCGAAGGGAACGAAAGCAACGCTTGGCTCGCTTGCCAACTGCTCTCCCTACAACTGGCTGAACGTCAACGGCTGCACGTACGGCATCCCGCAGACCTACCCACAGAGCGCGTATGTCACTGGCTCAACGACCCTCGCCGACGGGTCGGTGCTGACCTACGCAAAGGCGACCTCCGGCCAGCTGAGCGGTGGCAAAGCTGGCCTTTCGGTGCTGCACGCCCAGCTGCAGCTCCAACTGTTGAACGCGCTGAGCGGTCAGCACAACGTGCTTGTTGGCATGGGGTCAACCGCGCAGAACGGGCTGTCCCCATCCGCGCTGATCAGTGGCTCAGACACGCTCAGGTCGCTTACCGACAGTGGCTCCTTTGGAAGCTACCAAGCCGTTGGAAGCGAGGCAAGCGCAGCCCTCCGAGGCCTTGGCATCACTGCCGACAGCGCCGTCATGGGCGAACGCTCGTTTGCTGTTTCGCCCTCGACCTCCGTTGGTTCGGTGACCACGATTAAGGGCTCAGAGGATGCCTCCGGCATTGTGCAGGGTTCCGGTACGGCGACCGCTCGCCCCGGTGGCTCGGTGAGCTACACGGTTGATGTCTCAAACACGGGTTCACTCGACTACCAGAACTTTCAGTTCATCGATGTGCTTCCTTCCATCGGCGATGGCTTTACCCTCAACCCCGGCGTTCCGCGCGGCTCGGCCTTTGACGTGAAGCTTTCTGGCAACGTCAAGGTGCTGATCAATGGGGCGCCGTGCTCAGGCGCCGTGGTCGAGATCACGTCATCGCCAACACCGGCTCGCTTCGACAGCGCAGGAAATGACGTTGCCGGGGATGCCTGGACGCCTTACACCGGAACGGCAGCCGGGGCGAAAGCCATCAGGGTGACGCTTGCGAGTGGCATGAAGTTTCAGCCAGGAGACAAGATTACGCTGTCGTTTGATGCCACCGTTGCGTCGTCGGCGCCTCGTGACGGCTCAACCGCCAACAACACGGTTGCCTATCGTTTTCAGGCAGGGGCAGGCAGCTGGATCGCCGCGGAGACGCCAGCCGTCCCCGTAAAATCCTCGGCACCGGCGGGGGACACGGAGCTGTCTGGCATCACCGTTCTTGACCTTGCGGGCGGGAGCGCCGCACAGGGCATCAACGGGGCAGGGGTTTCGCTTCAGCTCTACAAGATGGTCTCGGGAACCCCCGTTGCTGTCGGCGCTCCGGTGACCCCAAACACCGACGGTGGCGTTGAGGGGGTCTTCGCCTTCATCGGGCTTGAGCCAAACCTCACGTATAAGGTCAAGCCGATCTCAACCAACGGCAATATTACGGTTGCCGATTCGGCCCTCGACGCTGATGGATTCCTGCGGTACTCGGCAGTCTCTGACGCAACGGCAAACGGTTCAGAAGACACCTCGCAGTATGTTGGGTCGTCGTCGTTTACCGTTGGAGACAAGGTCGGGGTGACCAAATGGATTCGAGACCTTCGGGTACCGCTCGTTGCCAAAACCACGGTCTCGGGAAGCCTGCAGCTCACCGATACATCGATCACGCCGATTGTTGCTGGGGCAGGCTCGGCGGCAGCCCCCTATGTGACCGACTTCACGGTCGCGCTCATGAAAGGTGGCAGCACGATTGCCTCAACCACAACCAACGCGGCCGGCGCCTTTTCGCTGTTGAGCATCCCCGATCTTGCCAAGGGTGATTACACCCTCGCGATTTCGGCGCCAAGCGGTCGCGACCTTGTCGCTTCCCCACTCAACAACGGCGCCGTTTTTAGCGGTGCCACGTTGCCGGGAGAAGATGCCGAGTACCAGCTTGTTGCGCTGCATCCGGGAACCGGCGCGGCAGGAATCGCTCTGTACTACACGGATACAGCCGCTCCAGTGGCAACCGAGCCTGCGCTCAGCGGCGGGGTAACCGTGGCGTCGCTTCGCTACAACCCACAGTCCGCCGCGCTCGCCGGAAGCGACGTTGGCACCACGATCACCGGTTACACCTGGACCGTGCTTGATGCTGCTGCAGCGAGCGTCGCGACCGGAACCGCAGTTGCCGGTAGCGATGGCACGCAGCGGATAACTTTGCCGGGTTCGCTTGCCGATGGCGCGTACACGCTTTCGGTGACCGCGACTGACCTGGTCGGGAACGTTTCTGCCCCAGCGATCAGCGGATATGCGATTGACCGCACGGCTCCCGTCCTGTCAGGGGAGACATCCGTCACCTTTGCGAAGGGTGACGAGCCGGCTCCCACCGGTTCCCAGGGATGGATTGACCTCTTTGCGGTGACCGCGCAGGACGGAGGCTCCGGCCTCCCCGTCTCCGATGGGATCACTGTCGACGCGTCGAGCGTCGACCAAACGGTCGCAGGCACGTACACCGTGACGTTCACGGCGACGGATGCCGCTGGTAATACCTCAACCGCTTTCGAGGCGGAGTATGTTGTCGCGTATGTTGCCGATCCGACGATCGTCCTTGGCGCCACTACCGCGTTTCACGAGCTTGGCTCGGCAACGCCAACGGACGAGGCAGCGGTGAAAACCCTGTTTGGCGGAGTGACAACTGCTGCGAGTGGGGGAGCGAGCGTCGCGAGCGTCACGGTTTCGACCGGCGACGTTGAGTATTCGGTTCTCGGCAGCTATCCGGTGGTATTTACGGTGACCGATTCGCTCGGGTACACGGCCGAGGTCACGGGCACCCTGACCGTTCGAGACACGATTGCGCCGCAGATAAGCGTCACGACTGAGTCGATCACCTACGTGGAAGGCGACGCGCAACTCACGGATAACGCCGCGATGATTGCCGCGTTTGGGGCCGTTGCGACCGATTCGGGTTCTGGAATCGCGAGCTTCAGCGTCGACGCCGCTGCGGTGGACTACAACCGCGCCGGTGCGTATGCGGTGACGTTTACCGCTACGGACTCGGCTGGCAACACCGCGACACAGACGGTGACCTACACGGTCGCCTTCGCCGGGTCTCCTTCCGTGCTGCTTGGGAACACTCCTGCCACCTACGAGATGGGCGACACCCTGCCAGCGAACTCTGCCGAGTGGGTCGAGCTGTTTGAGGCCACCGCGTCAACCGCGCCGGGAACCACTCTCGTCTCGCTCACCGCGAACAGCAGCGCGGTCGATGCGACCACGCCGACGGCAGCTGGCTACGTTGTGCGTTTCACCGCGACCGACTCCTACGGAAACACGTTCACCGCTGACGGCATGCTCGTGGTGGCCGATACCAAGGCACCAACCGCAACGCTTGGAACGGCATCCGCTACCCATGCCCAGCGTGAACCTGAGACGCCATTCGGCGTGGCAGACTGGCTGGCCCTGTTTGCCGTGACGGCAAAGGACACCACAGGAGGGAGCGGTATCAATCAAGATGGATGGGCGGTGACAGCGGGCGTGAACTTTGCGGTCGCCGGAGAATACCCCGTCGAGTTTGTGGCAACCGACATGGCCGGGAACGTGTCAGCGACGGTCACGGCGACCCTCACCATCCAGGCCCCGCCGACTGATGCCGCGGTGAGCCTCTCGGTCGCCCAGGATAGCGGAGTAGCACTCGACCCCAGTGCACGCAGCAGCACAACGGGAACGTTTGCGAAGCTCACAACGGCCGATCTCCAAGCGCCATCGGCCCGCGGCAGCGTGGAACTCGACAACCGGGGCGGCGTGACCTATACGCCAGCGAGGGATTTCTCTGGCCAGGAAACGCTTGTGGTAACGGTCACTGACGATCTCGGTCAGACGGCGACCGTGACCTACACGCTCACGGTGGTGCGGAAAGGCAAGCTCATCACCGAGTTCCTACCCGAATATGCTGTTCCCGTTGACGGTGCCGTCTCGATTCCGGTCGCCGACGTCCAACGCGCCGTCGACGTTGTTGGGCTGAGTGTTGACGAGATCACGACCCCTGATGGCTTCGCCGGCACCGTGACGCTCGACGGCGATACGGTCAAGTTTGTAACCGACGGAACCATGTGGCACGGCGACGAGAGCTTCAACGTGTCGCTCAAAGATGGTCTTGGTCAAGTCACGACGGTTCCCGTATCGATGCACGTGCTTGCCCCAGCGATCGCCCTTGACCGGGTAACCGGTTATGCGGGAACAACAGAGGTGACCGTGACCGCGAGCGGCCTCGTTGCCGGCAACAAATACGGAGTTGAGCTGCACTCAACTCCGCTCGTGCTCGGATCGATCACCGCGGATGCCGCAGGCTCCGGCCAGCTCACAACGAGTATCCCCGCGGATGCCGAGGTTGGTTCCCACACGATTGTGCTCGTCAATGACAAGCAACAGCACCGAGGTAGCCTGGCGTTTGACGTTCTACCCGTCAACGATTATTCGACCGGTGACAAAACTGTTGTCGACGGTATGGGCGACAGTACGGTTGACACAGGAGCACTCTCGATCACCGGCTCGGGCGTGATGTCTGTTGCCGTCTGGTTCGGTCTCGTACTGCTGATCGCTGGCCTGCTTGCGCTCCTCGCCGTCAGGCGCAGGGAGCACACCGCAGACCGAAGCGGACAACAAGAAGAGCGGTGGGGGTAGTTCCCACGGCACCGTGAGAAGAACGGTGTAGCCGGCGCTCGCAGCGCCTGCTACACCGTTTCTTGAGTTTGGAAAGCTAATGGAGAATAACGAACAGGTTTTTTCTGCGGGTCTCTTAGAAGATCAGGAGCTCCTTCGCAGGCACAGGGACGGCGACCCAGCCGCCTACGGCTTGCTGTACACAAAATACCAACCGCTGGCCTACTCAACGGCGCGTAAATACACAAGCACCCGTGACCAGGCAGACGACCTCGTTCTTGAATCATTCACTCGTATCCTGGAAACCATTGGAAGGGGCAAAGGCCCAACCGTGTCGATGGGGCACTACCTCATCTCGACCATCCGCAACGTTGCGGCATCGAACGGACGACGAGAGCACAACGAGTTAGCCCTCGACCCGCAAGACGTTGCGCAGCTCTACGAGCGTGACCAGTTTCACGACGCGGGCAACACCGCTGGCTGGGTCACCGAAGCGTTTAACGCGCTTGGCGAACGTTCGCAGCAGGTGCTCTGGTACCGGGTTATTGAACACCTGCCGTCAAAGAATATTGCGGCGGTACTGGGGATCAGCGCGGCAACCGTCACTCGGACCTATCAGGCGGCGGCCCTAGACCTCCGCACTCGGTTTGTCACCGTGTCGCTTGCCGCGTCGAGCGACCCGGAGTGCCGCCCGTTTGGGGTGCTGCTGCACAACGTCGCTCGGTCGCCGAAGCGGGCAAAAACCCTCCTGAATGATGAGGCCTTTCGCGCACACCTCGAGTCGTGTGCGCACTGTCAGAGCATTGTTTCGAGGATCGGCAGCTCTGATCGTGTGCTCCTGTCGCTCGCGTTTCTCGCTGGCCTTGGAGCGCTGGCGACGCAGGCGCTAGAGGCCACGTCGGTTCCGGCATCCGCCGCCAACGTTGGCTTCGCTGCTTGGGGAGTTCCCGCAAAGATTGCGCTGGTTGCGACGCCACTGCTTGGCGCTGTGGTCGTTGGCGCCGTGGTGCTTGGCGGGATGCTGTTTGCCACGCCGCGAGCGGAAAGCGCACAACTGGTCATTGGTGATCTTGACCCCGGAACTACCAAGACGCTGCTGCGCGTTGGCGAATGTGCGCTCGTGAGACAACCGGTTGACAACACCAGCGAGGCCTGGACCCTGACCTCGGCAGGCGCCGACTGCAACGTTCGCGTTGCCTACGCGCCGTTGGCAGGTTCCGCTGGGCACACAACCGGGCGCGAAGGAACGCTGCTCGACACCGAATCGTCGAGCGGAGTGAGAACGCTCGAAATCGCTCGGCCTGGCAGCTACACGGTTCGGCTTTCGGAGGGGTCGGAAACGCGCGATCTGGTGGTTTCTGTCGTTCAGTGAACCATGTTCGACGGAACCGGCCGCGGCCGAACGGTTGAGTCGCTGTCCAGTTTTGTGTATTAACCTGGTGTCATTGAGATTGGCAAAAATTCTTTTTGCCAGAATGAAATCTTTGGGGAACGATTCAGTCTTAATGCGTGAACAAACATGAGGGGCTTTGTTTGCAGCAGTATCCGCAGGCTTGCGGATCACCGGCTTTGCCCGTGAAAACGCGTGCGATTCGTTCAACCGTGGACGCGCTGCCCTTGATGCATTGAAGACATCTACGAAAGCGAAACCAAATGAGCAGCAACACTCCGACGCGGTTCGGACGTACTCGTGACTCTGTGAGCGGCGGTGGGCATGCCGGAGAACGGGGACGCACGTTCGCTCGGCGCCCGCTGTGGTCGTTGATTGCGGGGGCTCTTGTTGCGGTGTTGCTCACGAGCGGGTCTCCGGCGAGCCCCGCGTTTGCAGGGGCTAACGATTTTGGGCTTTCGGTACAAAATGGGGGCGTCACCACCGTTGCCGCCTACTCCGATGTTGTGCCGCTTGAAGTGCAGATCTCGCTTCCGGCCGGAACCGCGGTGAAGGCAGGGGCCGTGACCAAGCTGACGCTTGATAACTCGCTGAAGCGCACGAACAACGGCACCCTTCCAACTGGGGCAACCGCTCAATCATGGGACGAACGCTCAAACACGTTGACGGTGACCTGGGGCGCGCTGAGCGCAGGAACCGTTTACGGCGCGACCGTAAACTCAACCCCGTCTGGCCGGGCGCAGAATACTGACCTCTTTCAAGCAACAGCAGTCACGACCGGAACAGCCACCGACGAGACACCTCTGAGCCAAACCGCAGTGAGTAACCCCATCACCGTGACCGGAACGACGATTCCCGGTGCTATGCCGCAGCCGCAGCCGGGTCAGTGGACGGCAAATCCGCATAACTATTCGCTCTACGCCGGTAACTACGCGATCCAGTGGCCGTCATTTGCGCAGACCGGCGGGGTCAAAACGGCGTTCCGTAACCTACAGGTCGCGACGTATTGGGGCGTGCCAAACGGCGCCGACGAGGTGTTGCCACGCAGCTGGGCGACCGACGGCCCGCAGATGGTCAACGAGGGCGTCTTCCAAAACAAGACTGTTATTCAGAACGACGCGACGGCCAGGATTGTTGCCTACGGCGCGTTTGGTGGCAACACCGTTTCCGGCCTGACCACCAGCAAAGTCACGGTTCCAGCAGACGCCGCGCCTGGCACCTATTCCGTTGCGTTTCAGATCCTTGACGATGTTGACGAGACCGGGAGCGAGAAGACGGTGGTCGCGACCTCCTATCTTCGGGTTGTGGTGAAGACTCCTGCCGCCGTCACCACCGGCTATAACGCCACATCAGGTTCGAATCAGGTGGCCGCCGGCGATGTCTTCGATTGGGGCCAGCGGCTATCGGTCGGGGCTCCAGCTGGCACCGTCAAAGACTTCACGGTGACTCTCGCCATTCCCGACGGGCTGACACCGCGCGGTTTCAGCTCGTGGTTTGGGTACAACCTTGGCTCGGCAACAACCAAAAGCGTGCAGTACACAACCGATGCAGTGGTGAACGCCTCGAGCACGTGGCAAGCGCTGCCGATGAGCACAAGCGCGGTTGCCGGCGCAATCACGCTCGCAGACCCAGCCGTTATCACCGGCATCCGGTACACCGTCAACAACTTTGCGATCGCCTTTGACGGCTCGATGAGTGGCGCCTCTCTCACGCTTCAGGCCGATGACAACCTCGCCCTTGGTACGGTGCTGCCGCTCGCAACTGAGTCGATTACGTTCCTCGATCCTGTTGCTGGGGAGACAACGCTGACGCAGACGGCAAGTTTTCGAAAAAATGTCACGATTGTGGCCGCGCCAACGTCACCGCCCCAGATCGAGGCATCAGACACTCCGCAGGGAAACGGCTCGGTCAGCTTTGGGCAGACCTATGCCAACGGCAACAGCTTTGCGAGCAAGTTCTTCCTTGGCTCTGACGGTGCAACGCCGCTTGCACAACCGTATCTGTTTGTTGTTGTGCCAAAGGGAATGACAACCACGGGCCTCTCCGGTGAGGTCTGTAGCCCAATGACCTGGGCAAACCAGGCGAGCGGTTGCTCTGGGGGCTTCCGCACAACGTATCCGGTGACGAGCAATACCAACGGATCTCGGACGCTGTCAGACGGCTCAACGCTCTACTACCAGCGCTATACAGTGGGCAGGCTCGCCTCTGGGCTCATGGGGTTGCAAGAACTGCATTCGACCACAACCTTCCAGCTCCGGAATCTGCTTGCTGGGCCGCAGAATGTCCTGGTTGGCATGGGGTCAATGACACAAGACTCGTTTACCGTGAACGCCGCGAGGAACAAAAACGCGGCGTATTCGGCGAAGACGCTTTCCGACCCGGCCTCCTACGGCTCATACGCTGGCATCGGGGACGAAATCAAGTCGGTACTTGGTGAGCTTGGCATCACCTCGGATCACGCGCTCATGGGCGAACGGGACTTTGGGGTTTCGCCCTCGACCTCGGTCAGTTCCGTCATGACCATCAAGGGGTCGGAGGATGCCGCAGGCATCGTGCAGGGCAACGGCGCGGCAACCACTCGCCCAGGAGGAACCGTCAATTACACGGTAGACGTATCCAACACCGGCTCGGCCATCTACAAGAACTTTCAGTTCATTGATGTGCTCCCAGCGCTTAACGATTCGTATATCTTGAACTCGGCATCCCCCCGAGGATCGGCGTTTAACGTCAACCTCTCTGGCAACGTGAGTGTTGTTGTCAACGGAGTTCCATCCTCAGGGGCGATCGTCGAGTACTCAACGAGTACCACGCCGCAGCGGTTCGATGCCTACGGTGAAGACGTTGCCGGCGATGCCTGGCTGCCCTACACCGGCTCGTCCTCCGGGGCAAAGGCGTTGCGGGTTACGCTCGCGAGCGGGGTGAATTTTAATCCGGGAGACAAAATAACCCTGTCGTTTGACGCGACGGTTCCTGCCTCAGCCCCACGTGACGGTTCGACGGCGAACAACACTATTGCGTACCGTTTCCAAACCGGTATCGGTCTGAACGCTGCGGCCGAGGCCCAGGCAGTTCCGGTGAAGTCGACGGCACCAACGGGAGACACCGAACTCTCGGGGCAGGCCTTTGTCGATCTTGACGGCGACGGCATCCAGGGAGCAGCTGAGCCAGGACTCAACGGCTCTGGCGTATCGCTCCAGCTCTACAACATGGTCTCGGGAAACCCCGTTGCTGTTGGTTCACCGGTTACCCCAAACGCAGATAACGGCGTTGACGGCGTCTTCTCCATGATCGGCCTTTCCCCCAACGCGACCTACAAGATCAAGCCAATTTCGAGCAACCCGAACGTCACTTTTCCCGCGTCTGCCGTCGATTCCAACGGATTCCTCATCTACTCGCAGGTAACGGATGCCGCGGCAAACGGCAACCAGAACACGGCGCAGTACGTTGGATCGTCTTCGTTCAGGGTTGGCGACGCCGTTGGCATCGCAAAATGGATCAAGGACATCAGGCTGCCGCTGCTCACCACAACAACCGTGTCAGGAAGCTTGCAGCTTGCCGACGTGAGCAACACGCCACTCGTTGGTGGCGCGGGCTCGGCTGCGGCCGCCTATGTAGCTGGCTTCACCGTCACGCTCAAACAGGGGAGCACCAAACAGGCAAGTACCACAACCAACGAGGCAGGGCAGTTCTCGCTTCAGGGCATCGAGGGGCTGACCCCGGGGGACTACACGCTTGTTTTCACCTCCCCGAGCGGCCGCCAACTTATCGGCTCAGGCCTGAACAACCCTGCCGTGTTTAGCGGCGCAGCAACGAGCGGTGCGGAGGGGCGCTATGCGCTCAACGCCCTACAACCGGGAACTGGAGCAACGGGGGTGAACGTGTACTACACCGAATCCACCGCCCCGCTCGTTGACAGCGTGAGCCTCATCGGAGCCGTTGGCGTAGGGGGAACGGCCTATAATCCTGCCGCGGCCACTCCGGTCGGCAGCGATGTTGGGACCGAGATCATCCGCTACCACTGGTCGATTCTGGATGCTGCTGCCACGCCAGCGGCTTCGGGCACGGCGCTCGCGGGGGCCAGCATCCCCATCCCTTCCGGCCTCGGCGACGGCGCGTACACCCTCGTGGTGACGGCAACCGACCTCGTCGGAAACGTCTCTGCGGAGGAGCGCAGCTCGTTTGCGGTCGACCGGACCGCGCCGTCGATCTCGAGTGCAGCATCAACGGCCACCTTTGTGAAGGGCAGCCCTGCAGCGCCCACAACCGCACAGGGGTGGATTGACCTCTACGGCGTCACAGCGACGGATGTCGGCTCCGGGCTTGCCTCCGCTGGCGGAATCACGGTTGACGCGTCGGCGGTTGATCCCACAACGGCCGGAACCTCGTCGGTGACGTTCACCGCGAGGGATGCGGTTGGCAACACCTCTGCCGTGTTCACCGTGACGTACACGGTTGCCTACGTTGGCGATCCGAGCATCACCCTCGCACGCAACACCGCCTTCCTCGAATTGGGCTCGTTGGCGCCGGTCGACGATGCTGCCTGGCAGGAGCTTTTTGGCCCCATTACGACCTCGGCCGGAGCCGGAGCGACCGTTATCGGGGTTGCTGTTGACGCCTCGGCCGCGCGCCCGACGGAGCTTGGAAGCTCTCCAGTGCTGTTCACCGTCACCGACTCACTTGGGTACCAGACGGTTGCGACCGGCTCGTTGGTGGTTCGCGACACCACCAAACCGACCATCACCACAACGACAAACTCGCTCACCTTCCGCGAAGGCGACGACAGAATTACGAACGACGAGGGATGGATCGAGGCATACGGAGCGGTTGCCGCCGACAGTGGCTCTGGGGTGAAGAGCCTGACCGTTTCAGCATCGGGCGTCAACTACGACGCCGGCGGGACGTATCAGGTGACCTTCACCGCCGAGGATAACGCTGGCAACATCCAGGTCGCGACCGTGACGTACACCGTTGCCTTTGCCGGCGCCCCGAATGTTGTGCTCGGTAAGGCCTCAGTGACCTACGAGATGGGCGACACACGGCCTGAGACCGCCGCAGACTGGATTGATGCGTTCGAGGCAACCGCAACCACCGCGGCTGGAACGACGCTGAAATTGCTCACCGTCGACCGCAGCTCGGTTGACTTCACCACGCCGTCAACCGGCTACAGCGTCACGTTCACCGCGACAGACTCGTACGACAACACGTTCACCTCAACGGGCACCTACGTTGTGCAGGACACAACAGCGCCACGCGTGACGGTTGGAACAACAACCGCAACGCACGCGAAGCAGCAGCCAGAGCATCCGTTGACCGTTGCCGACTGGCTGAACCTGTTTGACGTGAGCGCGCGGGATACGACCGGCGGCACCGGAATCGACGATGCTGCCTGGTCAGTGGTAGAGGGCGTGAACTTCACGGTGGCCGGAGACTACGCGGTGGAGTTTGTTGCCTACGACCGCGCAGGAAACGCGTCACAGACGGCGACGGCGACGCTGCGCATCCAAGCCCCGCCAACGTCAGACGTCGTTGGGATGGATGTGGCTCAAAACAAGGCGGTGACCCTCGACCCCGCCGGTCGCAGCGACACAACCGGGTCACTGCGTGCGATCACAACTGCCGACCTCGGCGAACCGTCCGCAGGCGGAACGCTGATGCTCAATTCGGCAGGCGGCGTGGAATACACGCCGGCACAGGGCTTCTCCGGCGAAGAAACCGTGAGCGTTACGGTCGTTGACGACCTAGGCCAAACCGGCCTCATCGTCTACACCTTCAACGTTGTCCGTGCTGGGGCGCTGATCGACGGTCGCCTTCCGGCGTACGTCGTCCCGGTCGACGGGACGGTGAGCATCCCGAACGCTGACATCTTGCGTGCCGTTGATGTCGCGGATCTGAGCATCGAGCATGCGAAGACACCAAACGGCTTTGTCGGAAACGTCAGCAAGGACGGGGACGCGTTCACCTTCGCAACGGACGGCAGTGCGTGGAGTGGAGAACAAACGTTCACGGTGACGGTGACGGATGCGCTCGGCCAGACGGTTGACGTTCCGGTGGCCATACACGTGCTCGCGCCCTCCTTCAGCGTTGACCTGCCAAACGGCTACGCCGGGACAACCGAGCTCTGGATGAGCGCAACAGGGCTCATCCCCGGCAAGCCGTACCGCATTGAACTGCATTCAACGCCGCTCGTGCTCGGAACCGTGACAGCTGACGCAAACGGAGCAGCAGAGGCGGTCTCGATCGTTCCCGCCGCTGCAACCGCTGGCGGGCACCAGGTCGTGCTGCTCAACGAGGCAGATCAGCCACGCGGAAGCTCAGCGTTTGAGGTGCTTGCGGTTGGCGGACCGGGCGGAGGCGTTGCCGACGGTAAGACGGTCGATCAGGGAGCAACCGCAACCACAACAACAGGACAGCTGTCTGTGACCGGAACCGGTGGATTATCCGCTGCCGGAGCGACGGGTTTGCTGGTGCTACTCGCCGGTGTGTTCGTGCTGCTTTGGACGCGCCGACGCCATGAGACAACTACATCGCGGCGCTCCTAGTGGGCGCGGCATAACGGAAGAACACCGTGTGAGGGTCGTAGCGTGCGGCTCTCACACGGTTATGTCAGTAGGGGGACAAATGGAAAACGAAGAGACAACGTACACGCCCGGCTTTGAGCATGACCAAGAGCTGCTGGCCAGGCATCGCTCAGGCGACCCCAAAGCGTACGGGTTGCTCTTCGAAAAGTACCAAAAAGTAGCCTTTGCGTATGCGTACCGCTACGTAGATACTCCCGAACTTGCTGAAGACCTTGTTCTTGAGTCGTTCACCCGCATCCTCGAAACCATTGGGCGAGGGAACGGCCCGACCGTTTCAATGGGGCACTACCTTGCGTCGACGATCAGAAACGTCGGAATTAGCGGAGGAATCCGCCAATCAAATGAGCAATCGAGGGACCCCCTTGAGGTCGCGAGGCTCTTCGAGCACGAGCATTTTAACGACAGGGCCGAAACGTCTGAGTGGCTGGGGGAGGCCTTCAATCAGCTTGAGCCTCGCGCGCAACAGATCATGTGGCACCGCGTTGTTGAGGGCGAGACCTCGCGCGAGCTAGCGAAGCAACTCGGTCTCAACCCAATCACCGTCACGCGGCTGTATCAGGCGGCAGCCCGGCAGCTTCGCGAAGCCTTCGTTGGGGTATCCCTCAACGCCGCGCGAAACCCGGAATGCAAACAGATGGCCCCGTTTTTGCTTGGTATCGCCAGGCGAAGTAAGAAAGAGCGATTGGACCCGATTGCGCCAGAACTCGACGCGCACCTCGCATCCTGTCGGCACTGTTCCGTTGTGTTCTCCCGACTCATGGGCTCCGATAAGGCACTGCTCAGTATTATTTTGCTGGCCGGGCTTGGCACCCTCGGGGCTGATTCCCTCGCGACGACCCCGGCCGCGGCTTCCCTCGGCACCGTGATCGCTGGGCTGAGCATTCCGCTCAAGGTTGCCATAGTTGCGGTGCCCCTGATCGCCGCCTCCGTCGTTGGCGTGGTCGTGAGCCAGCTCTGGGCGGATGCCTCACCAGCGCGAGCCAGCTCCATCACCATCGGAAAGGGGACCACCTCGGCTCAGCCCTCGCTGCTGATAGGCACACCCGCGTGTGGAATCCAGCGAGAACCGGTTGACGACCGTTCGGAAATCTGGCGTGTGCTTGATGGTGGCCCGTCGTGCGAGGTTCGTGTCGAGCTGAGGGCGGAAGGTTCGCCCGTTGTCCTCTTGGATTCGGCGCAGACGCAGGCCGTTGAGGTGACGCGCGCAGGAACATACAGCGTCACTGTCGCGGAGGGGAAGACGCTCGATGCGCTGACCGTCACGGTGACGCCTACGATGGAATAACAACGAGAGGAATCCGGATGGCCGTTTCTACAGTGCACAGCCTCATTATCGAGCTTCGCCAGCTCGAAACGGCTGTACGGGCTGGGGAAGTGGCGGGTGCCGTCGGCCGCCTGCAGGCGCTTGAAATATTGCGTGCCCTCCAGGAACTCCTTCGACGTTCCGGCGAATGGACAACGCTGGAGCGGTCAGACCAAGACGAGGTCATGGCGATTGCGATCCAGTACGCGCCGTATGTGGCAGAGGGATTCCAGCTCAGGCGCCAGCTCGAAGAAGAGCTCGGTGTGCAGATTCCTGATTCTCGGCGTGAGCAGGGCTACCGGTCGGCGAACGACGAATTGCCAGAGCGCCCGGCCTAGAACATCGGGGCGAGGGGAAACTCGGCCAGTTGGTGCGCGCCGGCCGATTCGCGGTAGAGCAGCCGGACGTATCCGCTGTGCCGGGCTCATGTTCATGAGTAAATGGGAGCATCGCCACCGTCAGGTGTGGGGCCATGGAGAAACGGTGGCGATGCAATGACCTGCGTCACACCAGTTAAGAGAGAAAAACGGATCGTTGCTTATGCGCGTCGTTGCAGTGTTTTTGCGAATGCCCGTTGAACGCTCGGACCCGCAGAACGTAACGAATCATGATTGGCCTGATTGTGCCGGTTCTGCAACGAAGAGCCGCATCGATGTTTCAAACGACAACAGGGTGATTCATTCCAGCGGCGCTGTCGCTTGCGACGCACCTCGATGCCTGAGAAAGTGCCGATAGTGGCATAAATTTGCTGTTCCCGCCGTAAGATTTTCACCCTGCTTCTGTCTATACACAGTGGGCCGGGAAAATCGGCCCGCACACACGACACCACGTATCAGGAGCACACACAGCCATGGAGAACGGCGTAGACAACCAAGGCCAACAGCCACCAACCTATCCCAGCGGCCCGCTGGGCGACGTGCCACCTGGCAACCTCCCGCCGGCTAACTTCCCGCCGGCACCAACCCAAGGGGCGCCAAAAACGTCACTCGTTTTCCCGATTATCGCCACGGTTCTCTTCTGGCCCGTTGGACTGTTCGGAATTCTGAAGACAGTATCGGCGCGCAAAGCGCTCGCCGTTGCTGACTACGCAACCGCGACGCAGGATGCTCGCAGCGCAAAGACGCTGTCGATCATCGCGACCTGCGTTGGCGCACTTGGCTGGCTGCTCAGTATCATCCTCGTCATTGTGACGCTGGGGATTGCCACAACACTGGCAACACCGGATGAGCCGACACCAACATACTCTGAGGTCTCGGCCGACGGTCCCACCAACGAAATCGTCTTTACCCTGACGGTGGACGAGGGAACCGCCACGCACGATTTCACCGGCATCCTTGGCGGCACGGATTTTGAGAACTACGACCTGCCCGACAGCGAATTTGAGAGTTCACTGACCAAGACCATCCTGATCGATAAGGACAGCGAAGACTTCACGGTTAACGTGTCCTCGGCCACGCCCGGCGCGACAGTCAGCTGTGAGTTCACCGTTGACGGCGAGCTCCAGACGAAGCAGACCGCTGTTGACTCGACGTACTGCAGCTTCTACACCGAGATTGAGGGTGACGCGAAGCCGACCGAAACCCCGGCTGCGACCCCAAGCGAGTCGCCCACGTCGAGCGCCTTCACCGCACCCAGCTTTGCGGTTGGCGACTGCCTGACAACCGTCACGACAAATGCGGGCACATCCTCGACGAAGGCCGACTGCGCTGGCGCACACGACGGCCAGGTGACCCACGTAGAGACGCTCCCAGAGGGCGACTACCCTGGCGATGAGGCGCTTACCGCTCAGGCAGACTCGATTTGTTCGGGGGATGCCTTCACCAACTTTGTTGGTGTACCGTTTGCCTACTCTGACCTGGCCGGTTCGTACATGTACCCGAAGGCCTTGAACTGGATGATGGGCGACCGCGAGATCACCTGCCTCGTGCACGTGGCCGAGGGTCAGACCACCGGTTCCCTGCAAAACGCCGGGCACTAATCCCTGCAACGGTAACGACGCCAGCGCGGTCGGGGGCATCCGCTCCCGGCCGGGCTGGCGTCTGCTGTTGAGGGAGAAAGAAGAGAGCCATCACTACGTATCGATCATGGATCGCCGCCGCGCTTGCTGCGGTGTTGTGTGTGGCCCTGAGCGGCTGCGCTTCGTTCGTGAATCCTGCCGCTGTCACAAGCGGGACGCTGCAGTATGTCCGTGGCGGTGCCTTATCTCACGAGCAACTGGGGGCGATATCGGTTGAATTCACCACGAACGATTACGAACTTCGGTTCAGCTCGGGCGGGGACGAGGAGGTCACCGTGTCCGGTGAGCCGGAAGGCCTTGAGGATGCGCTCGACACGCTGTTGCGTGCGGGTCTTCCGCAAGACGAATCTGACGACCTCGACTGCATGGACTGCTCGAGCGGCTTTGCCGAACTGCATATCGGTGACCGTACGGTGACGCTCTACGTGGAGAACAACCGCTACGACCCGATCATCGAAGCGATGAACCACATCACTCAGCAAGACGTCTTGGCTGTTGGCAACGACCAGTTCCCAACGGCGTCGCGGTAGTGTTCGCTCGCATGGACGGACCGAACTTTAGGCAATCCACACCAGCGCACACAACAGCGCTGTCACCTCGCGTCCCGAAATCACTTGTAATTCTGCCGACCGTTGCGCTCGTTCTGTGTTGGCCGCTGGGTATATTTGCCGTACGAGAAGCAGCGTCTGCGTTGCGGGCTGCCGAGCGGCTGGATGCGGCCGCGGCCTCGAGAGCGCTCCGCAAATCACGCCGCATCTCCGTGTGGGGAATCTGTGTTGGGCTGCTGGCTGCTTGGGTCGCTTTGCTCGTAATCGCGGTTTCTCCGCCGTCTCCGCTCCTCGAAAACGGGTTGAACACATCACGGATTGTTCCGGTGAACAGGTACAGCAGTGACCTGGCACTCGGCGACACGCCAACCGAATTCACCATTCGCTTGACCGTTGAATCGGGAGCCGCGAGCTTTGAGGTATATGGCGTTGCTGGTGGCTATCCGTTCACGAATGCAGGACAGCCAGATCAAGCATTTTCGGGGACGCTCGACCGAACGTTCTTGGTTGACGCGTCCCGCGAATCGCGGTTTGATGTGACTGTCCGGTCAGAGACCCCTGGAGCGCAACTGAGCTGCGAACTCACGCAAGGTGGTGTGGTGATTTCACGGGTCACCGGCACGGACGTTTTGAACTGCGAGGAGCACGACGAGGGTCAACCATTGGGCCGTAGCGCGGGCAGAGAGGGCGAGTGATTGAGATGAATGACGGAGACCTCCTGCCAGCTATCGTGGGCGTGATCGCCACGTTTGCGATCTGGGTCGCCTTTGGCATCAAAGCGGTTGGCGTCCAGCGCGAGCTTGCCGCTGCGCACCTCTTTATCGACTACCTGCAGCTGCCCATCCCGAAGGAGTCGACGCTCGGTAGCCAAGCGCGTGCGGCCGCCGAGGCGCTTGGCGAACCCAAATTCCGGGAGACACCCATCTGGCTCTGGGCCCTGATCTCCGTTAATTCTGTTGCAGCCGTTTACTCAATCATCAGGTTCGCCCTCACAACGGACAGCGATCTCATGACCCAGCGGCTTGTCGCAGTCCTTGTGACCTTCTCGCTGAACGCTGTCTTTTGTATCGTGGTGATCCGGGTCGCTGAGCACAGACGAGGGATGCTGTGGAAGCGTGTCATCACTAAGCACGCTCCCGACCTCGCCAACCAGATTAACTGGGGCAGCGGAGGCTGGGGCAGGGTCGCGTTTGAGGTGGTTGCCGAACCGGCTATCGAAAAAGTCACCGCCAACCGCCGTAACCGCCAACGTAAGGCCAACCGTCGGGCGCAGCGCGAGCGGGCTAAACGTGGCAAGCCATCCGGAACCGATGAACGGGGAGCAGCACATGAGCAGTAACACCCCGGATACCCGTTGGTTGTCGATCTGTCGCCTTGGAACTGCCGAGAAACAGCTTATGCTCAAGACTCGGGACGGTCGCCTGTGGATGGTGCCAACCAACACGGGTTCGGCAAGGGGCGCCTGGGTCGTCCTGCTGGCGCTCGCGATTATGGTGTTCCTTGCGGTTGTGCTTCCAGGAACGCCAGGAATTGTCCCTTCGGCGCTGCTTGGGCTCATCCTCCTGAGCGGGTGCGGAGCCGGGGCTGTGACCGTCTGGCAGATTCGCCGGGCAGAGCTACCCATCTTCGTCGCCGCCACAGAAGCGCCGTCAGACCCACACATTCTGAAACGTTTTGCGATGGCTGGAATACGCAGCGCGCGGATACTCTCGGTGTCGCTCATTGTGGCGCCGATTGTCCTGCTCCTGTTTTCTGTCATTACTGCTCGGGGAGAGGACGACCTGCGTGCGACCTTTGTTGTGGCAGTCGCGTCCTACTTCATCGTGGTTGTGGCCTATCTTCGGCCGTTTGCCTCGTGGAGGGCAGCCAAACGCCTGCTCAAGAACGGCTAGCGCCAGGATGAGAAAACGAACGACCACCCAACCAACACGCCCACTCCAGCAGCCTGTTCGGCGACCGCATCCCGAATCGAGATGACCCAAATGTGTCTTTCGGCGCCAAAATAGGCATATTTGAGTCATATCGATTGCCGCCGTTGCTCGCTCGCACGCTCAGGCCGACGCTCAGGGCCGCGAGAGTACGATGTGAACCATGGGTATTTCGAGCCTGAGCAGCTCCGAGCATGTGCCGCACTCGCCCGGCATCACAGAGTGTTTTCTTGGCGTGGAGCCGGGGGATATCCCCTTCCGCGAGCAAGTTGGCTCCACCGATTTCTCCGGGCTGAGTGACGCCTACGGATCGGCAACAGATGCCGCCAACGAACTTGAAAGACTGCTCGGAGATTCCGTCGAAATTCGAGCTGCAGAACGCTACCTCTTAGGGACGGTCCTGCACCAGAGTACCTCGTGGCCGGTCACCGCCACCGTGGCAGAACTACTCGTCAGAGGTCTTAACGATCCAGCGCTGCGCAACGGTCTCCCCGCTGTCTTCACGTTCCTCGCAAATGTTGCCGACGCGCCCGCAGATGTCGGGATGCCGATGGACGAAGACTTCTCGGACATCCTCCTCCGCGACGGAGTCGACCAGCGCGCCCGCCTGGCGGATCTGATCAGGGGCGGTGCCTCGCCCGACGAGGTTGAGGATGCGCTCGACCTCGGAGCGGCCTGGGCCTATGAGGAGATCTTCGCCCACGCGCGTTCATGGTGGAAACAGATTGACCGGTTTCTCGCCGAACCGGGTCGAGGGGCCGGCACTGACGATCTGCCGCCATTCACGATTGGGCTTGCCGGTTTTGCCCTCGCCAGGCTTGCCGCGCTTTTGGACGCATCCGAGGGTGGAGCGGCCGGTGCGGGAGCAGGCGAAAGCGAGACGATCGGGCGTGCGGCATCCTGGAGCGACGCGACCGGGGAACGCCTGAGACGGTTGCTCAGCACGGGCAGAGTCCTTGAGCTCACCGACCGACGGGTGCTGGTTCGGGCGCTGGGCAACATCCAGCCGACAGAGGAGTATCTGGAGGATGCCGACCGGCTCACCCGCATCGCCGCGGCGCTGTCACCATCACTCGCGCGTGACGCCCGCGCGCTCACACTGCTTGCCGGAGCCCTCGGGGAGGCGGCCGAACTCGATGCGATGCTTGACCGGCCGGAATATCTAACGGTGCTGTTGAACCTTCCCAACATGATTGCTCGGCTGACCGCGGCGACCGTGGATACCGACGTCCTTGTTGTTGCCGGTATCGGCTGCCTGCGCTGGACGCGCCAGTCGGGCACAGGCCTGTTCCAGACCCTTCGGTTTCTGCCTCGCATATTTCCAAACCCTGCGGAGGGGAGCGAACTTACGCGGCTGAGTCCGGCCCAGTGCCGCTATCTCGGGGCGTTGCTCGGCGAGGGCGACCTGTTTGAGCAGTTCACAGCTGCCGGAACGGCCGAGACCTACCGCGCGACGGGCCTGCCGTCAACGCGCCGCGGCTGCGCCAAACTCATCCGCCGTTCTGAGCGAGCAAATCGCGCCTGACCTGCGCCCTCACCCCCACTTCTTGCCCCAGCATCGAGGGCGGGATATTCCCCAGAAATTCGTCAGAATTGCGTGGATATCCCGCCTTCGAATCGAGCCTGTCGCGGAGTCGGGATGTTGCGGTGCCTGGATGTTGCGGTTATGAACCGCTCCAGCCCCCGTCCCATTCCTCTGGCAACTGCACGCCAAACGTCTGCTCGACAATTTCTGCCCGGTCAACCGAGTATTGGCGTGAGCAGCTGGTCATCGGCCAGTCGATGATGGCTGCCGAACCCGAGGCATCCGTGACATAGATCGGGAGAAAATGAGGTTGCTGCCCAGTCATCTGGTCCGGGTTTTCGCAGGGGTCGTTTGGCTGCCGGGAGAGCTCTACGAGCGTGTCCACGTCTGCCGATCGGTGAATCACAAAGTCGGTTTCGGCAACCACGTCATCGGTCCGGCGCGGCAGCCCGAAGCCATCAACGGGCGCAACCGGCTCGCACCAGACGGCCTCCACCGCGTCAAAGTTATTGGGAACGGCCCCGCGGGCGGAGCCGGAAACCTTTTTGGATGCTCCGACGCAGTCCAAGCTCGCAAAGATCTCTGCGGGTTGTGGTGACGGTACCACTTCAGCTGAGGGGCCTGGCCCAGGGGTGAGGGGCGCTGCGCACCCTGAGGCTGCGAGAACCGTGGCCAGCGCGCCGAGCCAGCGGAGGGAACGTGAGGGGGGAGTGGGCGACATGGGGGGTCCTATTCTGAGAGAGGTGATCTAGCGGCGACGGAACCAGCGTCGTTTGGGAGGCCGCGCGGCCTCAACCGCGGGAGCCGGTGGAACAGCGGCGTTGCCAGCCGTGGCGGCCACGGCATCCTCAGGCCCAAGCTCCAGCTCGATCACCGCAGTTGTGATGAGTGGCCGCGACCACGCGGCGAGGAGTCGGTTCGAAACCTCAACGATGGCAAGCAGATCATGGCCGTTCACGGATGCGGCGAGCAGCGTTGTTGGGACCGCATCGTGGTCAAACAGGACCTGCCAATCCGCGGGCGACAGCTCGAGGAACTCGAGCCCCGTGAGCTGCGCGATTAGGAGGGGGTCCACCAGACTTCCCGGCTCGGCCTCGAAGCTGCGGAGAGACGCTGCAGCTGGTGAGCTGCCGGTAATCAGCGGAGACAGGTCGACGGGCTCCGAAACAACACCGATGTTGAGCGCTTGAATGGGCAGGGCGGATGCCTCTGCGACCGTGCGACCCGAACGGTCGTTGACGTAGACAACGGGGTTGGGTGCATCCGCTCCTGGAATCCGAGGTGCCTTATCGCTGAACAGCAACTCGGTCAGGCTCGAAGTGATGCGAACGGCTCCGGCGATGACCTCATGGTCGAGGAACAGCACCTGCCCAACAACACCTTCCGGCCCGGGCGCAAGATCAACCGCGTAGACGTTACCACCCCAGTCGTGGCCGATCGGGAACCAATACGGCGACCCGGCGAGGGGCTGCACCGCGCCGTGAGGGGCTGTCTCTGCCGCGGCTGATGCGCCGTACGTCCAGCCGGGGAAGCGATTCGCCGGGGTGTAGGCATTCCGGAGGTCGGTGTAGTCGGTGTCGTCGAGGGGGATGATCTCAAACCCGTAGAAACCTGGGGCATCCTCGTCATCGCTCAGGATGAGTTCGCCGCTTCCGGCAGCGCTGTAGAGAGCTCGCACCTCGGCAGGCAGCGCGACGCCGAGTTGCTGCTCGGCCGCATCGATGAGTTCGGTGGAGGCTCCAACCGCGTCCGGCATCCGTCGCTGGATGAGCTCGGTAATGGCGGCAGCGTCCGCAGCACCGCCGGCCGCGCGTCCGGCCGCCGGCAGCACCGCCTCGCGCCGAAAGACCTCGGGAAGGGCTCCGTCAACGCGGGTGACAGCGCTGATCGGCGCGCTCGCTCCTGACTCAACCGAATCCGGGCGCTCAACAACTGTGACCCGTCCGGCGCCGCTCGCATCGACCCTGATATGTACCGCAACGCCCCTGGCACGCTGCATCTTGGCAGCGGCTGAGAGGGCATCCATGAACTCTCGCTCGCGAGGCCGGTCGGGCAGATCATGCCTGGCCGATACATCCCCGTCGTCGTCAAATGAACCGCCCCACGATGAGGGGCCGGCCGAACCGGTGAATTGCGAAACTGAGGTTCCCGGAGGTGCATCCGCGCGGAGGGCTCTGGCGACGCTGGTCCAGACTTGGGTGGTGTGCTCGTCTAACACGAGGGTGTCCTTTCGAGAATCGGCCGGAGCCGAGGTGAGGGAATCGAGGAGGGCATCGTGAACGCGCACGTCGCCGATCACGAGTGAACCGTGGTCGCCCTCAGCAATGCGGCCGCGCAGGTAGGCGACCGCGTCGTCGTTGCGGTCCGCGGCAATCAGCGAGGTGGCGAGCATCGTTTCGCCCTGCCACATAGTGTCGCCTGCCTCGAAAAGCCCGGCGACGCCATCCGCAAATGTCGACACCGTAGGTTGCTGCTCGATGAAGGCATCGATGGAATGCCCGAGCTCGGTAAATCGGCCGGTGAGTATTTTTTCGACGGTGGATTCGTTCACCAGGTCCGTGTACTCAATCAACTGAAGCGGCTGCGTCGCGAAGGCCCCATTGGCCCGAATCCGCACCCGCTGCCGCGGCCCGCCCATGTCTTCATTTGGGAAAAGGACAGCCCACAGCACCTCATCGGCTTCAAACGGTTTGACGCCGACCGCCGTACGGAGGCGGAACGTATCTTTTTTGCCCGTTTCCTTCTGGACGCCGAAGCGAATGCTGAAGTAAAACGGTTGAGCAACAACCGCGCACCACTCTGCCCCCGCATACCATTTGCGCTGCTTGGCAAGCGTTTTGGCGAGCTGATTGACCTGCTTTCGAAGCTCCGCGGTTGTTGCCATGGGATAAGTCTAAATTGCTCATTGCGTCCGCTAGCTGAGTGTTGGGGCTGCTCCGGTCATGATTCGTGTTGACAACACACGCAAAACATTCGTAATGAATTGGCCCAAAATCACTCTTTAGCCTGTGGAAGGTCTGTGTCGATTGCCAGGGGAAATCGCCGCTGGCTCGCCATGTTTCGTGAGGAGAAGCTGTTTTATGATTCGAAAACCCGTTGGAGTTGCGCTTTCGAGCCTGTTGGCCGGTGCGATGTTGATTCTGGCAGGAGGGCCGGCGCTCGCCGCGCCGATGCCTGACTCCGGACCCGTCACTGGCGGCACAGCGGTCGAACTGACCGCTCCGGCCATGGACGTCACGTTCACACAGGTCTCCGCAGGCAACGGATTCTCTGTTGCCCTCGGCTCGGACGGTAACGCCTACGCGTGGGGCGCAAACGACTACGGAACCCTCGGAGACGGGACCACCACACCTCAGAGCATTCCCGTGCAGGTTCATGCCCCTCAAGGGGTAACTTTTACGAGCGTGAGCGCTGGTTACCTGTATGCCTTGGCCTTGGGCTCTGATGGCAGCATCTATACGTGGGGACGGAATAACTTTGGGCAGCTTGGCGATGGCTCAACAACGGACAGCCTGGTGCCCGTGAAGGTGCAAGGACCAGCAGGAGTCACCTTTTCGCAGTTGAGCGCCGGTGACATGCAGGCCTTGGCAATCGGTTCTGATGGAAACACCTATGCTTGGGGCGCAAACGGCAACGGACAGCTCGGGGACGGAACAACAACGCCTCGTTCCACGCCAACACCCGTGATCCTTCCCTCAGGCGTGAGTTTTACCACGGTTGCGGCTGGCGACGGACTCTCCATGGCGCTTGGTTCGAACGGTCTGACCTACGCGTGGGGCAGAAACAGCCAGGGTGAGCTTGGCAACGGAACGAACGTCGATAGCTCGTTGCCCGTTCGTGTCCTTACCCCGGTTGGCGTGACCTTCAGCAGCATCTCTGTGGGAAACCTCTTTGCCGTAGCAATCGGATCAGACGGCAAGCTCTACTCGTGGGGAGACAACAGCTCTGGGCGCCTTGGTGATGGAACAGAAACCGACCGTTCTACTCCGGGGCCGGTCTCAGTACCCGCAGGTCTGACCTTTCGTACGGTGTCGGCTGGTGTCTGGCATACGCTTGCTATTGCGACCGACGGTTCGACCTTTGGCTGGGGACGAAATTTCCACGGCTACATCGGTGACGGCACAATAGATGATCGCTTCACTCCGGTTCGCGTAACGGACCCGGCCATGACAACGTTCGCACAGGTTGTTGCCGGCGATAACCATTCGCTGGCACTCGGTCTAGACGGGCAGACGTACTCCTGGGGCGCGAATAGCTTTGGAGAACTCGGCGACGGTACGGTCAGCCCTCGGCGGGCCGCCGGCCTTGCGCTTCCGCCAGAGACGGTCGTAACCGCAGTGACCTTTGACGGTCTCCCCGGCGCATCCCTGATTGAGACTTCGCCCGGCATCTGGCAGGTATCAACCCCTGCACATGCCGCTGGCCCGGTTGATGTTGTTCTTGAATGGACCTTTGGGGGCGTTGCCCAGACTCCGATCATCTACACGAGTGGATTTGTGTACACGGATCTGCCGGTTAACCCGCCCATCATCGACCCGCCTGCCACGCCGGGTACCCCAGCCACCCCCGGCGATCCGACCACGCCGGGTAGTGCGCCTGCGTCTGGCGGATCGACCGGCGCAGACGCCGCTCCCGCGGTGAGCGCCACATCCGCTGAGCAGCTCGCCACAACTGGTGAGCCGTGGCCGACCGGATTGCTTGTGCTGAGCGTTGGGCTTGTTGCGCTCGGGATGGTGCTCAGCCTTCGCAGGGCGGCCACCGTGCGTCGCCGCTAACTGCCGGTTTGAACGTGGCCCGTTATCACCTCGATAGCGGGCCACTGCCGTACCCGGACGTCTCTTGGGGAGGTGCGACGAAGTCGAGTATCCGGCTCGCCGGAGTTACGGTGCAAGCCAGAAATCGGGACAGACCCAGGCCAGGTCAAAGCGTTCGAGATCGTCTAAGGTCATGCCTGCGAACCCCGGCAAGATGGCCCAGCTGTCGCCCGTTGTGCCGGTGCTCGGGTCGAGCCACCGAGTTGCAGGAACCACACGAATAGACGTTTGCTGAGAGACCCCGTCTGATTCCCAGCCGGGCACAATAAGAACCGAGCGACCGGCATCCCGAGCGACCCGAACGGCCTGCGCCGCAGCATCGGTAACCGAGGCCAAGGGCCGCTCAAGCTCTGCGAGCAGGCTGGTCGAGGCGAGTACGATCGCGCCCTCCCAGGTGGCCGCGCTGGACGCATCCAGCAGCACCTGAGTATCAACGAGCTCACCGAAGCCGGCGGCCCAGCCTTCCCCAGTTGCCGCGAGCGAATCGGTCGGGATGAGGGAGACGTCGTACCCAGCGCCGACCAACTCGTGCATCATCTCCGCAAGATAATCACCGAGCAGGACATCGTCAACCACAAGCGCCCACACCATGAGCCAAGTCTACAAAGCGGTTCCTCGGGAGGGCCTTCATCCGTTCTGGGTGAAGCATCCGTCAGACCTGGGTGGCTTACTTGGTGGGAGAAACAGCTTCCCGCGCTCCGCGAGCTGTTCGCGAACTTGAAAGGTCTGACTCATGAGCGAGAACACCGATCACCTGCAACGTTCCAGCCTGCCAATTCCTGATTTGGCCTACACCGGAACGGTGACCTATGACGCGACCTCGCCTGATACCCACTACCCGCCAATCTCGCCGGTCAAGCCGCCGGCGGACGCGCCAAACGTGTTGGTCATCCTCATCGATGACTGTGGATTCGGTGCGACGAGCGCGTTTGGCGGCCCGGTGCACACGCCAAACTTCGAACGGGTCGCCGCGCAGGGGATAAAGTACTCCCGCTTCCACACGACCGCCCTGTGCTCGCCAACGAGGGCAGCGCTGTTGTCTGGCCGCAACCATCACACGGTTGGGATGGGCGGAATCACCGAAATCGCCACAAGCGCCCCCGGCTACAACTCCTTGCGCCCGAATAATTGCGCACCGCTCGCAGAAACGCTCAAACTGAACGGATACAACACCGCCCAGTTCGGAAAATGCCACGAAGTTCCCGTGTGGGAGTCGAGCGCGGTTGGCCCGTTTGGTCACTGGCCAACGCCAGGAAATGGCTTCGAGTATTTTTACGGCTTCATCGGCGGCGAGACAAATCAGTGGTATCCAGCAATCTACGAAAACACCTCGCCGATTGAGCCGTGGGGCACCCCGGAGCAGGGGTACCATTTCATGGCCGATATGACCGAAAAAGCGGTGAACTGGACGAAACAACAAAAATCCCTTGCCCCCGATACGCCCTTCTTCACCTACTTCGCCCCCGGGGCAACGCACGCGCCTCACCACGTTCCAGCAGAGTGGGCCGACAAATACGCGGGCAAATTTGATCAGGGTTGGGACACGATTCGCAACGAGACGTTTGCCCGGCAGCTCGATCTTGGGGTCGTGCCAAAGGATGCCGTGCTGACCGAGCGCAACGAGGGCATCCCCTCGTGGGACGAGATGGATGACGCCATCAAACCAACACTTGCCCGTCAGATGGAGGTCTACGCCGGGTACCTCGAATACGCCGACCACCACGTTGGTCTGCTCCTCGACGCGCTTGAGGAGCTTGGCGAACTGGATGACACACTCATCTACCTCATCATCGGCGACAACGGCGCAAGCGCAGAGGGCACGATGACCGGAACCACCAACGAGGGGTTCACGATCAACCACATGGAAGACATCGAAACTGACGAGTACAAGATCGCGCATAAAGACGACCTTGGTACCCCGCGTAGCTACAACCACTACGCAATTGGTTGGGCGCACGCAATGGATACGCCGTACCAGTGGACCAAGCAGGTCGCGTCGCACTGGGGCGGCACGCGAAACGGAACCATCGTGTCCTGGCCAAACGGGATTGCGGCTCGTGGCGAGGTACGTGACCAGTTTGCCCACGTCATTGATGTTGCCCCGACCGTATTGCAGGCCGCCGGAATCCCCGAGCCACACACCGTGAACGGCGTGACGCAGCGGCCATACGAGGGCATCCCCATGAACTACAGCTTCGACGATGCAGAGGCTCCCGAACAGCACACGACCCAATACTTCGAGATGCTTGGCAACCGGGCGATCTTCCACCTCGGATGGACGGCGGTGGCCAAGCATAAGGACCCGTGGCTTGCGTCAAGCCACGGACTCGATGAAGACGTTTGGGAACTCTACAACGTTGAAGAGGACTGGACCCAGTCGAACGACCTCGCCGCGCAACATCCTGAGAAGCTGGCCGAACTGCAACGGCTCTTCCTTATCCAAGCTGCCAGGTTCAACGTGCTTCCGATGGATACCCGTTCGGCTGAGCGGTTCAACGGAGAGCTGGTTGGCCGCCCGGCCCTTGTGAAGGGAACAAGCCAGACGTTCTATCCAGGGATGAAACGGATGAGCGAAAACTCGGTCGTAAACATCAAAAATAAGTCATTCACGGTGACCGCGCAGGTGACGCTGCCGGAGGGCGGCGGCAACGGGGTGCTGATCGCGCAGGGCGGCGCCTACGGAGGGTGGAGTTTCTACCTCAACAGCGGTGCGCCGGCATTCGCCTATAACCTCGGCGGAGTGGCCATCGAATACACGAGGGCCGGAGCAGCGCTCGCGGCGGGCGAGCACGAGCTGCGTGCGCACTTCGCCTACGACGGTGGCGGGCTGGGCAAAGGCGGCACGATCACCCTGTTTGACGGGGATGCGAAGCTCGCGGAGGGGCGCATTACCCGCACGCTGCCCTTTTTCTTCTCGATGGA
This sequence comes from Lysinibacter cavernae, assembly GCF_011758565.1. Lineage (GTDB taxonomy): Bacteria > Actinomycetota > Actinomycetes > Actinomycetales > Microbacteriaceae > Lysinibacter > Lysinibacter cavernae. Next base: position 1,689,584 of record NZ_JAAMOX010000001.1, on the reverse strand, counting down.
TGAGACCGTCGACATCGGTTCAGACCTCGCCTCGCCGGTTTCTGACGACTACGAGGCCACCGGGAACGAGTTCACCGGCAATCTCACCTGGCTTCGGCTGGATGCCGGTGACGACGACCACACACACCTGGCCGATCCGAATCATCTCATGCAGATCGCGATGACGCGGCAGTAATGCTGGCGAATATCCGGAGATAGAATGGGGCGTGTGGGGCTACCGAGATAAAGGCTGTAGCTAGTGAACGACCAGACTATTTTTTATAATGAGACTCGACCGTCGTGGTCGGATGCCATTGCGGTATCCCGGCTGGGTTCCGGGTTCCGCAGCCTTATCCTGGTCTCAATCATCGCCGGGTGTATCGCCATTTTCGCTCTTTTGTTGCCGCTTGCCGCTGACAGGCCATTGACCGCAAGCTCATTTGCCGTGCCCGGTTTTATTGCGTTGATTCTGTTGATTCTGTGGGGTGCCGTTATCGTCAAGCTTCGGATGGCGGCCAAGCGCTACGAGTCGCAGCCAGCTGGTGTCTGGCGAGTAACGGGAACGCAGGTGCAGTTCACGCAGGGTGGCACCTCCATCACCTTCACCCTGTCTGAGATGACCACGATGGCTGTGTTCCGCGGGTTTGTGCTCGCCAGCTTCAACAGAGGGCAGTACGCGGCGATCCCTGAGAGCGGACTCGTGCGCGCGATTGACGGTCAGCCGGCAGCGCCTGGCGAGCTTGCCTCGATGTTCCGCCGGTTTGCCCCAGAGGTGCCTCCGAAGGCGGTCCTTCGCGCGGTGAAGGGCCAGTAGACAGACCCCCTGCCCGTCATAAACGGTTCGCCTGTCGTTGCGAATATTCGACCGAATAATCGCAACGACAGGCGAACCGATGACTGCGCTGTGGTGGTTTAGCCGAGCGCCGCGACGACCGCGTCCACGACGAGGTCGAGCTGGTCGTCGTAGATGTAGTGTCCGCTCGTCTCAGCAACGATCATGTTGCTGCGGGTTGAGAGGGCGAGCCAGTCTTCCTGGCCAGCGACCCAGATCTCGTCAAGCTGCGGGCCGTAGGTGGGGATCTCGGCGAAGAGGTCGAGGCCGTGGCGGATGACGGTCAGCGGGATGTCCCCGATCGATGCGAGTGGGTCTCCGGTCAGAATCATCCGCTCGGGGTTCTCGCCGCTCGTCATGCTCAGAATTTCGGCACGCGAGGCTCCAGCAGCTTCATCTGCAGGCTCCGTTTCGGGAATCAGCGTCGGAATCTCGGTGATCGCGCGAGCGGGCGTTGCATCAATCAGCACAACCGAGGCGACCTGGTCAGGATAGTCCGCTGCATACTGCGCCGCGATCATTCCGCCAGAGGAGTGTCCAGCGAGGGTGATCGAGTCGCTTGTGACGATTTCTGCGGTCACGGAGTGCAGCAGGGCAGCGGCATCCTGCAAGGTTTGGGTCTGTTCTGGGGCCGGCAGATCCCCGGTTCCGGGTCGGTCGTAAGAACACACGCGGGTGTCTTTTGCGATCTCATCCTGCAGGTCGGTCATTGCGGTGAGGGGGTTCATCGCTCCGGTGATGAGCATAACCGTTGGCTTGCCAGAGTCCGTCGGGCCGCTGCATTCGGTGTGGATGGAGACGCCGTTGACAACAACATCCTTGCTCGTACGCTCCGGCGCGGTCGAGTTGCTTCCCGACACCGGCGATGCGGTGGGCGACGGGCTGGCAGTGTTGGTGGCCGCAGGTGCAGCGGGGGTAGCGCAGCCGCCAAGCAGGGCAATGACTGCGACGGATGCTCCGAGCGCAGCACCGAGGCTGACAGGTTGACGTGTGACACGGTTCATGGGGGTCTTTCGAGTCGAGGGGAAATTGGATGTCCGTTGCCGGAGGGGCAACTGCCTCACTGCCGACCAAACGTCGCCAACGATACTGGGGTGGAGTGCGCGCGAGTGAATCGAAGGCAAAGACGTTGTGGCAATCCACCTGCTTAGCACGAGGTCATTCTCAGATGCCCACAAACTCGGCTGTTCTGCGTAAGCTCATGAGCTTTTTGCACTCTTAACCCATGAGATTCGTGTGCCGTGAGCGACGCGAATGAGCCATCCCCACGACAGGAACATCATGTTTGGAATCATTGCCGTTGGCGGCTGTATCGTCCTCATTATCTGGGCGATCATCGACAAGCAACGCAAGAAAAACAAGGCCAAGGAATAACGTTGGCATATACACAGAACGGACCTGGCAAGTGCCAGGTCCGTTCTTGCTTAACCGGTGGTGACTTAGCGCGAGGTCACGCGGTCGAAGATGAGTCGTGAGCTGAAGCCTGCGATGAGGGCGCCGAGGATGGGGAAGATGATGAAGACCCAGACTTGGGCGAGCCAGTCTGGTCCGCCGTAGATGGCGGTTGCGATGGAGCGGGCTGGGTTGACTGATCCGTTGTCGATGGGGATGAGGATCATGAGCATGAGGGTGAGTGTGAGGCCGATGGCGATGGGGGCGAATCCTGCTGCGGCGCGGGTGTGGGTGACGCCGAGGATGACGTAGATGAAGATGGCGGTGAAGATGGTTTCGATGATGATGGCTGAGGTGAGTCCGAAGCCGCCTGGTGATTGGTCGCCGAATCCGTTGGAGATGAAGCCTGAGTCGGTTGCTGTTTTGGCGAAGCCGTCTGGTCCGCCGAGGGCGAGGAGGTAGATGAGGGTTGTGGCGATGATGCCGCCGATGAGTTGGGCGATGATGTAGGGGAGTGTGTCTTTCCAGGGGAGGCGTCCTGCGGCGGCGAGGCCGAGGGTGACGGCTGGGTTGAAGTGGCCGCCGGAGATGGGGCCGAAGGCGTAGGCACCGATGATGACGGCGAAGCCGAGTGCGAGGCAGGCGCCGAGGGTGCCGACGCTGGCTGCTCCGCCGTCGAGGGTTGCGGCGAAGGTGGCGGTTCCGATGAGTCCGAAGACGAGGAGGAATGTGCCTGTGGTTTCTGCGGCGAGTTTGGAGCCGAAGCTCGGGGAAGTTTGGGCGGCCGGAATGGGGGCGGACGTCGAAGAAGACATTGTGTGGCTTTCTGTTGAGGCGCCGTGGTTGGCGCGTCATGCGTGTGCGACTCCGTGTGAGCCGCACCTGTTATGACGTGCTGAGGCGCGTCTCATTACGTAGCTCTACAGAAATGACTTCAGCGCCCCGTGATTTGGCCTGTTTGCCGGTACGCCCAAAAAATATTTTGGGACATCGCGTAACCGAAGCGGCTCATCGGTGTCTTATCTATTGAGTGGTTGAGATCGTTCCCCACGACTCCTCCACGGTTGGGTTGCGCCTTCCCTATGGCCAACCCGTTTCCAGATAAGCATCCGTTCTGAGGATGTTGCGGTGGCCCGAGCTCCCCCCTATAACAGGCTCGGGCCACCGCCCTTTCAACCAAATAACTACTCGCTCGGAGCCAACATGAAACGGACGCACGGTGTCGTTCTTGCGCTGTTGTGCGTGCTGCAGGCAGTCCTCGCCCTCTGGGTCGTCTTTGTCGGATTTGCGCACGGCTTTCTCCTATCGAGCTGCGCAAGCCCTCGCTCGGCCCCGTGCAACACCGACCTCGGCACCGCCGGGCAAGTCGTGATGGTCGCCGGGTCTCTGCTCGCCGCGACACTCGGAACCGTATTCGCGATTCGACTGAACCTGCGCGGGGGAGCGGCCTGGTGGATACCGGTCCTTGGATGCGTCGGCATCCTGCTGTTCTGGTGGGCCGGCTCGTCCATGGTCGAAGCCAGTCTGCCCGGTTGAGGCAGCTGCCCAGCAAGCATCCACCGATCTCAAGGAAATTTTTTACTGATGAATCAACACATTCGAGTACACGAGCATACGATAGGCCCATGGTGAACTGGTTCCGACGTCAGCAACCCAACGCAGCGAAGCCGACGCTTGCGAGTCTCTTTGCCGCCCTTGATGATCCTGACACCGCAGCTACGCTCGCGAATGCCGGGCTAAGCGAGACGATCCGGCTGGCGAATGACGTTGACTACCAGGTGACGAAGGGCGGGTTCGCCCAGCTGCTCTACAACCTCAAGGGCGAAGGGCTGAGCGCGGTTGAGGATATGCTCATCGAGGTTGGCGCGCCCCGCACCCAAGACGTTTACGTGCGCGCGATCACCGTGTGCCTTGAACAACAGGATGAGTATCAGCGTTTCCTCGCAGAGCCCTTCCCCACGCCCAACGAGGTGAAGCACAGCCTCCAGCTGCTGAGCATTGAGTATTTCAACGGGCCAACGCTGCCAGACGAGGCGGCGGCATGGTGCTCGACGATTGCGGCAAAATATCGCATCGCGGGGAGCGGTAAAACGGCATGAGCGGTGAGCACCCGAACGCGCCCTTGGCTGATGAGCGAACGCGGTCCGCTCGCCTGTTGGTCCCGATACGGATACTGAGCGTTGCGGTGCTCGCGGGGCTGATCTTTGTCGTACTTGAGGTGTTATGGCAGGTTTCGAGCTTCTGCTGGGCAAACGACGGGTGCCACGCATTCAACCAGTCAAGGATGTTCAGCGGGATGTTCCTCACGACCAGTGCCGCGATTCTGGTTGGGCTCGCTCTTTTGGGGTTTACCGTTTGGGCACTGTTGCGGGACCGGATAGGTAAGCAGGGCCTCGTGGTTATGCCATGGCTGCTGGTCACAGTGGTTGTCATTGTTGTTGGACAAGCGATGCTCGAGAAGGTCTGACATGGGTACAAACGTTCGTTCGCAGCATATCCTCCGCCGCATTGGTCGAGTCGTTGGCATCTTGCTGCTTGCCATCATCTCAACCGCACTGACGCTGAGCCTTGGCCTGTGGGTTCTGTTCCAGCTATTGATCGCGGCCGGCCTGTGACTCACGCATCCCCGTTCTGCTGAGAGGCACCTCGTCGAGAAACGGTACTATTGGGCATTCTGAGGAGGCACGTTGGCACACACCATTCGATTGCTCAGCCCAAATGATGCCACGGAACTCACTCGCCTGCTCCGGGCCAATCGAGCGTTCTTGGCCCCGTGGGACCCTATCCGCGAAGACTCCTATTTTGCGGAGGCCGGCCAGCTCAAGTTTGCCGCGGACGCGCTTCTTGCCTACGCAGCAGGGCGCATGGTTCCGCTGCTTATCGTGAGCCCCGAGGGCAAGATCGCTGGCCAGCTGAACCTCAACGGAATCGTTCGCGGAGCTTTCCAATCTGCAACGCTTGGTTACTGGGTTGCCGAAGAACTCAACGGCAGGGGCCTCGCGACGGCAGCGGTAGCTGAGGCCGTTGCGCTTGCATTCGGGACCCTCGGGCTGCACCGGGTTGAGGCTGGCACGCTTGTCCACAACGTGGCCTCGCAACGGGTGCTGTCGAAGAACGGCTTCGAGCGTTTTGGCGTCGCGCCAGCGTACCTGAACATTGCGGGCACCTGGCAGGATCACGTGCTCTTCCAGCGCACGACCTCGCCCTCCGCCGAAGCTTCAGCAGAATCGGCTTGAGCAGAATCGGCTTGAGCGGAACCAGCTTCAGCAGAATCGGCTTGAGCAGAATCGGCGTCCGGAAATCCACCGATTAAGGGCAAGCACACGGTGATTTTCCCGTCCTCGATTGCAACAGGGGTGGATGCGGGTGCTGGCAGTCGCCCGAGATCCACACCCAATGCTGGCAATCCGGAGTGAGTGCTGAAACCGCGTAAGTAATACGCGGAGTTTCTCTCGTTAACGTGTGAATGCCTGAGTTCTTGAACGACGGATTCGCCAGATGGTGACCTCTCGGCCCAACTGGTTCCGACTCCAATCAGACCGGGAAAGCATGCTCGAAACACCAGATTCATCACGCGGATCGGAAGGCGAACGTACCCTGATCCGCGACCCAAACAGGACAGTCACCGCGACGATCTATTTCTCCCTCAGCCTGCTTGGCCTGCTGCCACTCGGCTCCGTCGTTGCGGGGCAGTGGAGCGTACTGAGCCTTGTGGCCGGCGTCTTTGGTCTGGCATTTCTGATGCTCGGCATCCGCGCCCTTCGGTCTCGCATCACCATGAGCGAGCTGGGTGTCACGGGGTACTCGGATTCCTACACGCACAGGGTTGGCTGGGGAGAGATCGCGGAGATCACCACCCAGCCGCGGCCAGGCACCTCGGTGACGGTCGTCACGGCGCTCCTGACTTCGGGGAAGCGCGTCGCTCTGATGAATCTGACCGCGGCAAAGCGGCCGCTCGCGAATGACATGCTTCGCGAACTTCAACGAGAGGTAGCAATACGGAGCGAAACGGCCACAGGGCTCGACCCGATCATCCGGCGCTCTGGGCTGAGCATCGCGCTGCGTGCGCTTGGCATCCTGGCGATTGCCCTCGGCGGTGGGCTGGCGACGCTCGTCGCGGTCCTGATGATTGCAAATGATCCGTGCCATCCTGGCGGGTGTGGGTCGGATGCAGGGGCACCATCATCCGTTCGGGAGACAACGGCCTTGTTTGTCCTTGTGGTGACTGCTTTCATGATTCTTGGCGGAACGATTTGGGCAGGGATTCGTCTCAGCACTGGCAAAGGTGCCATCCGCATCATGGGCCTGCTCTGCTGCGCCCTTGTTGTGATCGTGATGATTGGACTTGGCGTCGTCAACCACTAGCAGCGGGACGCAACGAGGCCAAACCACAACCTCAGCAACGGTGTCTATTGCGTTAGCACCGTAACTATCGCACCGGCACCGTTGCCAGCAGCCGCTGCAGGTGATCGCCAACAACGTCGGCCTCGATGAGGAACCCGTCGTGGCCAAACGGTGACTCGATGATCGCTGGCATGTCGCCGTCAATGTTGCCAGGCACGTGCGCCGCGATGAACTCCTGGCCCTCGAGCGGGAACAGTCGATCGCTCGGGATACCGATGACAAGGGTTGGCACCGTCACGGTCGCCAACGCGGCCTCGGCCCCGCCTCGCCCGCGACCGATGTCGTGCGAGTTCATGGCCTGCACGAGTGTGACGTAGCTGTTTGCATCAAAGCGGCGCGTGAACTTATTGCCGTGGAAGTCGAGGTAGGACTCAACCGCGAAGCGCCCGCCCCCACCAAACGGGCTGAGCGAACTCTGCCACGACCGACCAAAGCGGTCGTTGAGTTCGGTGTGACTCCGATAGTTGAGCAGCGCCATGCGGCGCGCGAGCGCGAGGCCGTGATGTGGGCCGTGTCCGTCGCCAGCCTCGTAGTAGTTGCCGTCGCGAAAGGCAGGGTCGCTGCGGATCGCCTCAAGCTGTACGAGGTTGACGCCGATCTGGTCTGCAGTGGTCACCGGGGGAGAGGCGATGACAGCAAGGCGTTCAAGGAGGTCTGGATGCTGCACGCCCCACTCAAGCGCGTGCATTCCGCCCATCGAGCCGCCGATGACGGCCGCCCAGCGCTCAACACCAAGGGCGCGCGTGAACGCTACCTGTGCCGAGACCTGGTCTCGCACGGTGAGATAGGGGAAGCGTGACGCCCACTGATCCCCGTTGGGATCGACCGAGGCTGGGCCGGTGCTTCCCTGGCATCCACCAAGCATGTTTGGGGCGACGATAAACCAGCGGTCGGTATCCAGCGCGAGGCCCTTGCCAACAACATCGCCCCACCAACCGTCGGTGTGGTGCCCAGGGCCAGCGGGGCCGGCAAGGTGGCTATCGCCAGTGAGGGCATGCAGGATGAGGATGGCGTTGTCGCCGGCTTCGTTGAGCGTGCCGAATGTCTCGTACGCGATGCGGGTGTGTGGGATGCGGTCGCCGCGCTCGGTGACGATTTCGCCAACATCCATAAACTGTCGATTGCCAACGGGGTCGCCGTCTTGCCATGCCCCTGAGGTTGCGGGCTTGCCAATGAGCGAGCGGATCTGAGCGTCGGTGATGAAGTCAGACGGGCTCGAGTCCTCGTGCGTTTGCCAATCCATGCGTCCATCCTCCCAGAAAGGGGTGACGCTCGTTGATGTGTTACGACCTGGCTGTCAATCGAGATGACCCAAATGTGTCTCTCATCGTCTGAATACACATATTTGGGTCATCTGGATGCGCGACAGCTGGGAGCGCGGGCAGGCGTTACGCAGAGGCTTGTTGCTGCGGCTTGCGCGCGCCAAGCCAGAGCAGCAGTGCGCCGAGAGGCAGCAACACAAAGGGAGCCCAAATGAAGAGCACGAAGCCTGCAAATACCTCGCCTGAGGAATCCGTTGCCGTAAAGAAGAGTTCCATAAAGCTTGTACCCGGATTATCGGAGAGCGACGCGGCGGTTGTTGTGATGTTCCTGACGAGGAAGAATGCTCCGACGAGGAGCAGGAACCACGCAAACTTGGTCGTTTTGGACTGGGCTTTTTGAGACATGACTGTCGCTTTCACTCTTCGGGACGATGCCCGGTTCTTGGATGGCCGCGACTCGGTAAGTACAGGCGCAGGAGGGAGCGCGAGGCGCGCCCGAAGATCCCCATGCCAACTGCGGCCAGAGGTTAAGAGTGAAAACGCCGGCTGAACTTACGCAGAACATCCCTTTTCCGAGCGCGCTTCACTCCGTCGAGATGACCCAAATGGGTCTCTCAAGCGCAGAATAGACACATTTGGGTCATCTCGATGGCGACTCAGGGGGCAAAGGGGTATGCCAGCGACGCAAAAATCCCGGGCCGGAGGCTCGTGAGAGGCTCCGACCCGGGATACGGGCGATGCAAAAGCGGTTATGCCTGAGCGCGAGCCTCAGCAACAACGCTGCGTGCGGCAGCGAAGCCCTTTTCGAGGTCGGCGCGCAGGTCGGCCACATTCTCGATGCCAACCGAGAGGCGCACGAGGCCAGGCGTCACACCTGCCGTGAGCTGCTGCTCAGGAGTCAGCTGCGAGTGGGTGGTCGAGGCCGGGTGGATGACGAGGCTGCGCACGTCTCCAATGTTGGCAAGGTGTGAGAATAATTCGAGGTTGTCAACGAGCGCGCGGCCGGCATCCACCCCGCCCTTGAGTTCGAAGCTGAGCACCGCTCCAACACCCTTTGGCGCGTACTTATTTGCCGAGGCGTACCAGGGGCTTGATGGCAGGCCCGAGTAGTTCACACTCGCAACGTCCGGGTGGTTGTCGAGCCATTCGGCGACTTCCTGCGTGTTCTGCACGTGGCGCTCGATGCGCAGCGACAAGGTTTCGATGCCCTGGATGAGCTGCCACGCGCTCGTTGGGGCAATCGCGGCGCCGAGGTCGCGGAGCAGCTGCACACGCGCCTTGATGATGTAGGCGATGGAGTCGCCGAGGGCGCCCGTGTAGCTCACGCCGTGGTACGACGGGTCTGGCTCGGTGAGGCCAGGGAACTTTTCGACGTTCTTTGACCACTCGAAGGTGCCGCCGTCGACGATGACGCCGCCGATGGTGGTGCCGTGTCCGCCAAGGAACTTGGTGGCCGAGTGAACCACGATGTCGGCACCGAACTCAAACGGGCGGATGAGGTACGGCGTCGCGATCGTGTTATCAACGATGAGCGGAACGCCTGCGTCGTGGGCGACACCTGCGACCTTCTCGATGTCGAGAATGTTGATCTTGGGATTTCCGATGGTCTCCGCAAAGAACAGCTTGGTATTCGGGCGAACGGCGCGGCGCCACTCCTCGGCGTCGTCCTGGTCCTCAACGAAGGTGGTCTCGATGCCGAGGCGGGCGAGCGTGTATTTGAAGAGGTTGTACGTTCCGCCGTAGATCGAGCTTGACGAGACGATGTGGTCGCCTGCCTGCGCGATGTTCAGCACAGCATAGGTTTCTGCTGCCTGGCCTGAGGCTACGAGGAGTGCGCCGGTGCCGCCCTCGAGTGCCGCGACGCGCTGCTCAACAACATCCTGAGTCGGGTTCTGGATGCGCGTGTAGATGTTGCCAAACTCGGCAAGGGCGAAGAGGCTCTTGGCGTGATCGGAGTTATTGAATACGTAGGACGTCGTTTGGTAGATGGGCGTGGCCCGCGCGTTGGTGGTTGGGTCTGGCTGCGCGCCGGAGTGGACCTGTTTGGTTTCAAACTTCCACGATGCTGAATCGGTCATTGTAGTGCTCCCCTGAGATGGCGAATCAATTATTAAGTCTGAGGCGAGCTTAGGGCGTTGCGGCCGCAGACGGCAACGTTGGTCGAAACACGCGGTAATGGTACGCAGTGGCGCGGCCCGCCGCGGTTTTGCTGCATGATGGGTACAGCATCAACGGCATATACAGGAGGTCAGGGATGACGGCACGGCAGGTAGTTGTTACGGGAGCGAGCTCCGGAATAGGTGCGGCGACCGTTCGCCTGTTCCGCTCGCGAGGCTGGTCGGTCATCGGCGTTGCCCGGCGCGCGGAGAAGCTCAGGGCGCTCGCCGAGGAAACCGGTGCGCACGTGATTGTCGCGGATCTGACGAAGCCTGAGGATGTTCAGGCGATGGCCGCGCGCGTGGCAGAGCTTGGCGGCGCAACGGCTCTCGTCAATAACGCGGGTGCAGCCCTTGGACAGGACCGCATTGAGGAAAGCTCCGATGACGATTGGCGCCAGATGTTCGAGATCAACGTGATCGCGGTTCGGAACGTGACGGCGGCGTTGCTTCCCGTTCTGCGTGATGGTGCGCGTGAACACGGCGCTGCGAGCATCCTCAACGTTACATCGACGGCAGCCTATTACCCCTACATCGGTGGCGGCGGCTATAACGCCGCTAAGTACGCCGCCCGCGCACTCACCGCAGTGCTTCGGCTTGAGCTGGGTGGGGAACCCATCCGCGTGCTCGAAGTTGCCCCCGGCATGGTGCAGACGGAGGAGTTCGCGCTCAACCGCTTTGGCGGCGACGCCGAGAAAGCCGCGAAGGTGTACGACAACGTTCCTGAGCCGCTCGTCGCCGAGGACATTGCCGAGGCAATCGTGCACGCCATCGAGCTGCCTCCGCATGTGAGCAACGACGTGGTCATCATCAAACCGGTGGCACAGGCGAGCATCTATCAGGTGCACCGCGGGGAGCTGTCCGTTCGCGACTAAACTTGAGGCATGGCTGTAGTTTGGCGCGTCAATGGGTGAGAGTGCCGCCGAACGGACCCCGTACGAAGTGCTCGGCGTTGCCGTCACCGTTTCGGCTGAGGATCTTCGGCGCGCGTATCGTCGCCTGGCAAGGGAGACGCATCCGGATGCTGGAGGCACCGCGGTTCGGTTTCACGCGGTGCAGGCTGCGTGGGAACTTCTCGGCGACGAGGCAAAACGTTCCGCCTACGACAGGGGCTCAGACCCTGCAGCAAGCCGCGCGCGTGCTGCACCGGCGGCGCCTGAATCGGGCACGCGTCTTCGTGCCCGTTCGTTTGGGGTTCCAGGGAGAGAAGCCCGCGACGCGTATCGGGCCTGGATGCGCGACTGGGCGGAGACGGCGGCCGGTATGCGTATGGAGGACATCCTTGGCTGGCGCCTCACCCCTGACCTCTTTGAAGATCCGGCAGTGATTCGTTCTGCCCCGCTCCCGGCGCGGTTGCTGCTTGCGAGGGCACACGCGGCCGAGGCGACTGCCCGCACGGTTGCGTCCCTTGGCATGGGATTTTCGGTGTGGCACGACGTTGCGGTCCCAGGCGCGTCGGCGTCGGGAGCTGCTGGCGCGAGCGGCGCGCCAACAATCGACCACGTGGTGCTCGGTGCCACGGGCCTATTCGCCGTCCGCTCGGCCGATTGGGGGAGCGAAGTTCGGCTGGTTCGAGACGAACTCACCGGTCCAGGACTCGGCGATAGCGAGTATCCACTCAGAGACCTCGCCAGAAACGCGGGGCTGCTGTCGCGCAGCCTCGGCATCCGCTTCACGGGCCTGCTGATTGTGGTGCCGGATGCTGCCCTCCCCGGCGTCGCGGCCGAGGCAACCCAGTCGGCTAAGCCCCTCGGCGTCGTGGTCCGTCGGTCGGTACTTCCTCAGCTGCTCCGCGAGGGGCTTGGCGGCACGGAACGCACGAGCCTCGGCAACGTGTACGAGTACCGCGCCAGGCTGCAGCAGGGCATCCGCCACGGGGCATAGACCGGCTGGAAAATGTCACCCATTTTGGGGCTATTCCTCGGCGTTCCAGGTGACTAGCATCAAGGTATATCCAAGGGGGGATTACCATGGCAAAGAATCGGGCGGAACCGACAGCATCCGTAGTACCGTCAGGGGCGAGCGATCCAGGGGGCAAAGGGCTCGCAGCTGGCACGCTCGGGCTTGTGGGGTCAACGGTTATTGGCTTAGCCTCGACCGCCCCCGTCTATTCCCTCGCGGCGACGCTCGGTTACGTTGTTCTTGCGGTTGGTGCTCAGGCGCCAATCGCTTTTATTTTGGCCTTCATCCCGATGTTCCTGGTTGCGTTTGCGTATCGCGAGTTGAATAACGCGGTGCCTGACTGCGGCACGACCTTTACCTGGGGAACCAAGGCCTTTGGCCCTTGGGTTGGCTGGATGGGCGGCTGGGGTGTTGCGATCGCCGGAATGGTCGTACTCGCCAACCTCGCGCAGATCGGCGGCAAGTACTTCTGGCTGCTCATCAACGAGGAGCTCGCCCAGAACACGGCGATTGTGACGCTCACCGGAGTGGTGTTCATTGCGCTCATGACCTACATCAGTTATCGGGGCATGGAGATTGGCGAGAAGCTACAGAACGTGCTCATCATCGTGCAGTACGCGGCCCTCATCCTGTTTGTTGTCTTTGCGGTGGTTTCTGTGCTGACTGGCAAGGCTCCGGAAGGCTCAACGACGCCAGAAGCCAGCTGGTTTGACCCGTTTGCGTTTACGTCGGTCGAAAGCTTTACCGAGGCCATCCTGCTCGCCCTGTTTATCTATTGGGGGTGGGATACCTGCCTCGCGCTCAATGAGGAGACCAAAGACCCGGAGAAAACGCCAGGCAGGGCAGCCCTGCTGTCAACGGTGATCCTGCTGATCACGTACGTTGGCGTCACCGTCGCAGCCATGATGTACGCGGGGCTTGGCACCGGGGCGATGGGCCTCGGCAACGAGGGCAACTCCGACGATATTTTCTTCGCCCTTAAGGATGCCCTGTTTGGCCCGTGGGCCTGGCTGCTGGTGCTCGCCGTGATGGTGTCGGCGGTTTCGTCAACCCAGACGACCATCCTCCCGACCGCGCGAGGGACCTTGGCGATGGCCGCCTATAAGGCCCTCCCAAAACGGTTCAGCTACGTGCACCCGAAGTACAAGACGCCTGCCTTCTCAACGCTTGTCATGGGGGTTGTCGCGATTGCGTTCTATGTTGGCATGACAATCATCAGCGAGAACGTGCTGCAAGACACGATCCTGTCGCTCGGCCTTGCCATCGCGTTCTACTACTCGATTACGAGCTTTGCCTGCGTCTGGTACTTCCGTCGCGAGCTGTTCACCTCGTTCCGCAACTTCATCTTCAAATTCCTGTTTCCGCTGCTCGGCGGGATCATGCTCGCGGCTGCCTTTATCAAGTCCATCTACGACATGCTCAACCCTGACTACGGGTACACGATCATCTGGAACATCGGCGGCGTCTTTGTGATTGGCGTCGGCTCGCTTGTGATCGGGGCTGTCCTCATGATCGTCTGGGCGTTCTTTGAAGGATCGAAGCCGTTCTTCAGGGGCGAGAGCCTCAACGAGCACACGGCCGTGCTCGTGCCGGATGTTGACGACATCGTGATCCGCGAACCCGCCGTTGGCGACGAACCCAGGTCCTGACCGCATCCGGAACCACAACAAACGTACTCACTCGCAACCAAACACGAAGGAACAGTGACCATGAGAATTCTGCTTGTAGGCGCAGGGGGAGTCGGCGACGCAATCGCCAAGATCGCCGCACGGCGCAGCTTTTACGACCACATCGTGATCTCGGACTACGACGAGTCGCGAGCGCAGCACACCCTCGACTGGATCGCGCAGCAGCACGGCCCTGATATTGCTGGCAGGTTCAGTACTGCCCAGATCGATGCGAGCAAGCCGGAAGCCGTCACCGCCGTCGCGCGTGAGCACGGCGCAACGCACGTCATGAACGCGGTTGAGCCCAAATTTGTGGAATCAATTTTTGCCGGAGCACGGGCTGCGGGGGCCGACTATCTTGATATGGCGATGAGCCTGAGCGAGCGGCATCCGGAGCGCCCCTACGAACTCACGGGTGTCAAGCTTGGCGACGCGCAGTTTGCCGAAGCGGATGCGTGGGAGGCAGAGGGGCGGCTGGCGCTCGTTGGCATGGGCGTCGAACCTGGCATGTCGGATGTGTTCGCCAGGTACGCGGTTGACCACCTGTTCAGCGAGGTCGACGAGCTTGGCACGCGAGACGGGGCAAACCTCGTGGTGCGCGACGACGAGGGCAACGAGATCTTTGCGCCGTCGTTCAGCATATGGACCACGATCGAGGAGTGTCTCAACCCGCCAGTGATTTGGGAAGAGGGCCGCGACTGGTACACAACCGAGCCGTTCAGCGAGCCAGAGATCTTTGACTTTCCCGAGGGCATCGGGCCGGTCGAATGTGTCAACGTTGAACACGAAGAAGTGCTCCTGATGCCGCGCTGGCTCAAGGCAAAGCGGGTCACGTTTAAGTACGGTCTTGGCGAGGAGTTTATTGGCGTGCTGCGAACGCTCAACACGCTTGGCCTTGATAGCGTCGAGCCCCTTCGCGTTCGGAGCGCAAACGGCCCTGTCGAGGTTGCGCCGAGGGATGTTGTTGCGGCCGCGCTGCCAGACCCCGCCCAGATCGGACCGCGGATGACCGGCAAAACCTGCGCTGGCGTTTGGGTGACGGGCACTGGAACTGACGGCTCACCGCGCGAGGTCTACCTCTATCACGTGAGCGACAACCAGTGGACGATGGCGGAGTACAACACCCAGTGCGTGGTCTGGCAGACGGCGCTCAACCCCGTCATTGCGCTCGAACTGCTCGCAACCGGCGTCTGGTCTGGTGCAGGCGTTCGTGGCCCGGAATCCTTCGACGCCAAGCCGTTCCTCGACCTCATGGCGCTGCCTGTCGAGGACGGCGGCTACGGTCAGGCCTGGGGCCTGGAGGAACGGACCCCGACCACGGAGTAACTCACACGCGCAGCCCGCGAATCGACATGACCCAAATGTGTCTATTTCGCGAGAAATAGACACATTTGGGTCATCTCGATCCCGCATCAGCGCGATACGACCTCGACCGGTACCTCACTGTCGGCAAACGCCACCTTCGGCACCACAAACAGCAGGAATCCAGCGGCGATCGCCCCGCCGGAACAGATCGACCAGACGATGAGGTAGCCGGTGAGGCTCGACGCCGTGCTTGCCGCGGCATCCGCAACCCCGATGAGCAGCACGATTGCGAACACTGACGACGCAAACGAGCCGCCAATGGTCTTTGTGGTGTTGCTGAGCGCGGTGGCGATGCCGGTTTGCCCGATCGGGGCGGCGGCAGCTGCCGCTGAGGGGAGGGCCCCCATGAGGATGCCGGAGCCGACGCCGGCGATAAACATGTTCGTGAACACCTGCCAGGTTTCGAGGTGGAACGGCAGGAATAAGCCGTAGCCGAGGGCAACCAAGAAGGCAGCGATGATGAGCGCAAAGCGCGGGGTGAACCGGCGAGACAGCACTGGAAGCAGGAGCGCGCCAACGATCATCGAGATGAGATAGACGCCGATGAGGATTGATCGCTGCCCGGCGCTGAGCCCGAGCCCGTAGCCGTACACGTCTGGATCCGTTCCTGCGTAGGTGCTCAGCGGTGCCTGCGCCCCCAGCAAGCTGATGCCAACGAGGAACGCTGTGACCTGCACCGGCCACATGGTCGGCTGCCGGAACACGCGGATGTCGATGGCCGGATCCTTTTGGCGCAGCTCGTAGCGGGTGAAGGGGATGAAGCTCAGCACGCCAGCGACAATGATGACCCAGACCCACCAGGTGCCTGGCCCGTTGAACTTCAGGAACGTCAGCCCAGAGGTCACAAAGAGCAGACCGAGGCTCAGGATGATGAACCCAACAGAGTCGAGGCTGCGCCCCGGCAGCGGGGTCGATTCCGGCACGCCAAAGAGGATCGCGAAGAAGGCAAGGGTCACCGCCACCGCCGGGATGATGAGCGTCGGGGTCATCGAGGCTGCGAGATCCTCGGACCCACCAAATAAGCCAAAGATCTGCCCGGCACCAACCGCGCCGAGGATCGCCCCGGTTTCGAGGGCAACCACGAGGAAGGCCGCCGCCCGCCTGGTCTCGGATGCCGCGCGCTTCGACTTCCGCGCGCGGTCGAAGATGAGCGCAATTTCGAGGGGAAGCCACACCACGTAGAAGCCCTGCAGCGTCCACGCAAACAGGAAGCTCGTGAAATCGTTCGCGAAGGCGAGCCACCAGGTCGCGCCGGCCGTCAGCACGGTCGAGACGAGCAGGATGCGCTTATGCCCGTACATGTCGCCGAGCTTGGCGAGAAAGGGCACCACCAACGCCGAGAGTAGCAGCTGCGCGCCTTCGAAGACGTTGAAGTCGGCATCGTTGTTGAGTCCGAGATGCTTGACGAGGTCAGAGATGAGTGGCACGTAGTATCCCTGCAGAATGCCGCTCACGATTTCCACAAAAAAGAGGAATCCGATGAGGGATACAACGAGTGATCCGCGGCGTTGCGGAACGGCCTGTGGCAGTGCTGTCATTCTGAGGATGCTACTCCTGAGGTGAGACGCACGGCTAGATCTCGGGAACTTCCGCTAAAATACTGTGGATGTCTACTGGCAATGAAGCGACAAAAACGTTCCGCCCAGAGATTCAAGCGATCCGGGCGGTTGCCGTTGGCGCTGTCGTCGTCTTCCATCTGTGGCCAAACGCGTTGCCCGGTGGGTTCGTCGGAGTCGACCTCTTCTTTGTGGTGTCAGGGTTCCTCATCACCGGTCACCTCCTTCGAGAGATTGACGCAACCGGCACCGTGAGGCTTGGCCAGTTTTGGGCCCGCCGCGCTCGCCGCTTGCTCCCGGCGTCCGTCGCCGTTTTGGTCGCGGTTTCTGTCGCGACCATCCTGCTGGTGCCTGGAGAAAACTGGCGTCAGTTCTTCCGAGAGATCACCGCCTCTGCGTTCTACGGCCAGAACTGGCTGCTTGCCTCGGATTCCGTTGACTACCTCGCCGCCGAAAACCTGGCCTCGCCCGTTCAACACTTTTGGTCGTTGTCCGTAGAAGAGCAGTTTTACGTCGTGTGGCCCCTGCTGCTGCTTGGGGTCACGATTATGGCGGCTCGCAGGGCCGTTCGGGTTGGGGGCCGAGCATCCTCGCCCCGCCGCCTTGCCCTGTACGCGCTTGTCGCCGTGACGGTTGCCTCGCTTGCCTGGTCGGTGCTCACAACGGTTCTTGACCCGGCCTCGGCATACTTTGTGACAACCACTCGGGCGTGGGAGTTCGGCGCGGGTGGGCTCCTCGCGCTCGTTGCGGTTCCACAATCACACGAGGCCAGGACCGGGCTCGCGGCCCGGTTTATGGCAGCGGTTCAGAGGGCCTTCGCGTCCCCGCAACGTCGCGCAATCGCGTCGTACACGGGGTGGGCACTCATCGCCGCCGCGCTGGTGTTGTTTGACGGGCAGACGCCCTTTCCCGGGTTTGCGGCGCTGCTCCCCGTCATTGGGGTGTTGCTGGTTATTGCCACTGGTGCGCCGCGGTCGGCCTGGTCACCAACTCGGGCGATGGCCGCAAGGCCGGTCCAGTTCCTCGGCGATATCTCGTATTCGCTCTATCTGTGGCATTGGCCGCTCATCGTCATCCTCGCGCCCCTACCGTTGTACCGGTCGATGGGCGCGGTTGGTCCCGTGTTTATCCTCACCGTTTCTTTGGCCCTTGCGGTGCTCACCAAACGATTCATCGAAGACCCTGTGCGTTTTTCGCCGGGGATCAAGCGGCTCAAACTCCGATACGTTGGCGTCGCCGCCGCTACAGGAATGATTGGTGTGCTGCTCATTGGTGTCGGATCAACCACGGTTCTTGGCGTTCACGAGGAAGCGTCCCAGGCAAAGATCGACACCATTCTTGAGACCGAGTCGGACTGCCTCGGGGCATCCGCCCTGAGCGACAGCATCGAGGGCTGCGAGACGACGGACCTCTCTGACGTACTCATTCCAACCCCATCCACCATCAAAGAAGACGTACCTGCGCTGCTTGAGGAAGACTGCCGAACCCAGACGGGAGGCACCGAACTCAAGACGTGCACCTTCGGGGAAGAGGGCTCCAACTATGCGGTTGCCCTCGTTGGCGATTCGCACGCTGCGGCCTGGTTCCCGGCCCTCAAGAAGATCGCCGATGAGCGAGGCTGGGAACTCGACACGTATTACAAGAGCAACTGCCCGTTTAACGCCGTGCCAATGAGTAAGGACGACGAAAGCTGTGCCGAGTGGAACACAGAGGTGAACGAGAGCCTTGCCAAGCGAGACCCGTACGACCTCGTGATTGTGTCACACAAAAATGACGCTCCACAGGACGAGGTAGCGGATGTTGAAGCCGGGTTTGTCGAGTCGTGGCAACCGCTCGTTGATCGCGGCTCAGAGGTGGTCGCGATTCGGGATGTGCCCAAAATGCCCGCGGACGCCATGCGCTGCTTTCCCGAGTCTGGCTACGACCCAACGTCCTGCGCCCCAACTGAGGAGCAAGCGCTCAAAGCGGTTGACCCAATTGTGAATGCGGCAGAGGACCTGCCCGGCGCGGCCACCATCGATATGAACGAGTATTTCTGCTCGGACGACGTGTGCCCGCTCGTCATCGGCGGTGTCATTGTGTATCGCGACTCGCACCATATCTCGGCTACCTATTCTGATACCCTCGCGCCCTATCTCGAGGAGAAACTGCTCGCCACGATCAACCAAGCGTCATAGCCGCCCGGCCTCCCGCGCAAGGGGGTGAGCGACGCGATCCGCTCTAGTAGTCTGAGGTCGTGAGCATTTTTCTAGTAGGCAGCGGAGAACCTGGCGGACTTACCCAGGTTTGGAACGAGTTTGCGGCAGAGGCCGGTCAGATTGCAAGCCTGTCAGACCGTGCAGGGGCCCCAACGGTGGCGGTTGTTATCGTGCACGAGGGCGACGGAGACGCGCGGGCGAATAACGTCGAATCGGTGCTCTCCCAGGTAGACGGCGTCTCGGTTACCGTTCGCACGCTGCTGGCAGAAGACGGGCAATCGCTTCGCGCCGAAGACTTCATGGATGTTGACGGAATTGTTGTCGCCGGAGGGCTCACCCCCGTTTACCGCACGGTGCTCTCGCAGGCGGCCGAGACCATCCGCGAGCTCGTTGGTGGGGGAGTCCCGTACCTCGGATTCTCAGCTGGCGCCGCAATCGCAGCCGAGCGCGCGCTCATCGGCGGCTGGCAGATCGGCGGCGTGCAGGTTGCACCAGAGCCGGCAAGCGAGGGCCTCGACGAAGTCACCATCGCCGATGGGCTTGGCCTCATCGATCTCAGTATTGAAGTACACGCCGCGCAGTGGGGCACACTGACCCGCCTGATTGCCGCGGCAGAGGCCGGGCTGGTCGAAGCTGGCATCGGCCTCGACGAAGAAACCGCCCTTATCGTTGGCCAGGGTCCGCTTCGCGTTGTTGGAGCCGGCAGCGTATGGCGCGTCCAGACGGCAGACAGTCGCGTGATCGTTTCGAGCATGGGCGCCTGACCCGCCGTGCCGCACGGGTTCACACTGGATGAGCTGGTTCGCTCCGGCCGCATCGCCCCGGATTGGGGTGTCGCCCTTGCCCCCGTTGCCGCCCAGATTGCTGAGGTTGGCACGTTTCTCGATGGCGAACTCGCCGACGGGCGCGAGGTTCTTCCAGCGCGCGACAACATCTTCAGGGCGTTTGCGTCGCCGTTGGCTGGCGTTCGAGTGCTCATCGTTGGACAAGACCCGTACCCAACGCCTGGGCATCCGATCGGCCTGTCGTTTGCGGTCGACCGAGACGTCCGTCCGCTTCCGCGAAGCCTCAACAACATTTACAAGGAACTCGCGAGCGACCTCGGGATAGCCCCAGCCTCCCACGGCGACCTCACGGAGTGGAGCGACGCGGGCGTCATGCTGCTGAACAGGGTCCTGACCGTGCGGGCTGGTGAGGCCGCGTCGCATCGTGGAAAAGGGTGGGAAGCCATTACCGAGCACGCCATTCGTGCGCTCGCCTCGCGCGGTGAGCCGCTCGTCGCGATCCTGTGGGGCAAGGATGCGGGCAACCTTGCGCCGCTGCTTGGCGACGTTCCGAGCATCCTCAGCGCGCATCCCTCTCCGCTGTCGGCCTCGCGAGGATTCTTCGGATCGCGGCCGTTTAGCCGAGCAAACACCGCTCTTGAGGCTCAGGGAGCCGATCCGCTTGACTGGCAGCTCACCGACGAAACATGTTCGTTATTTTAGGGGTTTAGAATCTTCCCATGCTCGAAGAGGAATACCAGAAGCGCCGCGTGCTGCCGCGCCACCTGAGGCAAACGCCCGAACCAGAAGGCGAGTTCTCGTTTGAGCTCCGCGACGCGGTCGAAGCCGACCTTCCGTATGTGCGCGAGATCTACAACTACTACGTCACCAACAGCACCGTGACGTTTGATGAAGAGCCGATGTCGCTCGCCGCGTGGAAATCCAAGTTTGCGCATCTCCAGAAGCTCGGCATGCCGTTCATCGTGGCCACGGCACCAAACGGGCAGCTGCACGGCTACGCGCTCGTGCAGCCGTGGAAAGACAAGTCTGCGTACCGGTTTACGGTCGAGAACTCCGTGTACCTCGCTCCCGCAGCGACAGGCAAAGGCCTCGGTCGTGTGCTCATGGTTGAGCTCATCGAGCGGTCGAGGGATGCTGGGCTCAAGCAGATGATCGCCGTGATCGCCGACCGTGGCGCCGAGTCTTCGCTGCGCATCCACTCGACCCTCGGATTCGAGGAAACCGGCCGCATGGGTAAGGTCGGCTACAAGTTTGAGCGCTGGCTTGGCATTATCACGATGCAGCTGAGCCTCAAGAAGTGGACTCGCCCGAGCTAGCGGGGCACCCCACCCCTGTTCGGCGCGTCGAGTGCCCGCAAATCGTTGTTCCCTCGCAGTTTTGGCGCGATTTGGGGGCACTCGACGTTGGATGTGGGTGGGGCGGGGCTAGCAGGCTATTTCGAGAATCGGGGCTTGCGAAGCGGGGTCCCGCGCAGAATCGAGTCGAAGGCGATACCCGCCGCAGCGATCAAGACCACGACCGCGCCAGCGCCGATGCCGGCCCACAGGCCAGAGCCTGAGCTGGCGGATGCCGTCGGGTCCCACAACAGCGCCACAATAACTGGCGCGAATGACAGAATGATCCCGACTGCGGCCTTCCAATTGCGCCGCCAGCGGTAGCTGCACGCTGAAAGCAAGAGCCCGCTCATCCCTCCGGCGGCAAACAGGATAAACGCGCGTGCCGCGACGAGGAGCAGGTCGCCGGGCTCTGCCAGCCCAACAACGGGAGTGAGCACAAACCGTCCTGCGCCCGTGACGGCATACGTCACCTGCTCGGCCGCGAGGAGCAGCACAAACACGGCTGTGTTCGCCACCGCAAGGATAAGCATTGCGAGCACGCTAGAGCGGGCAACGACCCGCCTGGTTGCTCCCGCGATGACGAGTGATGTTGTGAGCGAAAAGACGAGTACGGCCGAGACGATGAGCGGGAACCAGGCCGCCGCGTTGCGGGCGAGATACAGCACAGACTCATGAGCGAGTTCGGAGTCGCCCGTGCCGATGACCGAACGAAGTACGACCGCGCCGATGAGGGCGCACAGCATCCAGAATCCAACGACGAGCCGGATGCCCGACGCGAGCATCCTGGCAAGGGAAACTCGAGTTGGGCTCACGAGTGGGCGAGCTGTTGCGCTCATTCGTTTGTCTCCTTGGCTGCAGCAGCGTCTGCTCCGCGCGTTGGCTCTGTGGTTGTTGGGTCTGCGCCGCGTGCTGGCGTGCCAGGGCCGGATGGCGGCAGCTGAACCCTGCGGTCGGCGAGGTAGGTGACGAGTTCTTCAAGGGGGAGTGGTTGACGTTCGAGGTTGAGCTGGCTTGCGCGCATCCCCGTCTCGAGATCGATCTCGCCAAGAATGTGCACCTCTGCCGATTCGCCAACGATGGTCTTGGAGAGCACGCGCGACTGCGCAAAACGGTTTTCGATTTCGGCGACGGCCAGCCTCGGCCCGCGAATCGACGTTCCGATGGTTCGGATGCGCGCCGTTTCCTCGCTCAGCAACACCCGATTATTGCGGAGGAGGGTGACGCTCGTGAGCATCCGCTCCGACTCGTCAATTGAGCTGCCCGCGAGGATGAATGTGCGGGGGGTGCCAACCGTGTCGCGCAGCAGCTCGTCGTAGAACTGTTTGCGAACCGGCGTGGTCATCGTTTCGACCACGTCGTCAAACATGGTGAGCGGCGCGCGGCTTGCCAGCCCGAGCAGGGCGGCCGCGAGTCGTCGTTTTGCGAGGGGGATCCGCATCATTTTCTGCGAGGGGTCGATCTCAAAATCGTTGAGCAGCTGGTACGCGTAGTGCTGGTCGAAGCCTTGTCGAAGGCTCGTGTGGAGCCGAACGTTGGTGCTCAGTCGCTGATCGAGCAGCAGGTCACCCTGCTTTCGTACGAGGTAGGTGCGTGGGGTGAGCCTGGCGTTTTCGAAGGGCGCTTCGCCATCCACCGTGACGCCGCCGGTTGTGGGAAGGCGGTGGCCGGCAATGAGAGACAGCAGCGAGCTTTTTCCCGTGTTTGCTGCCCCGATGAGCCCGTGGATGCCGTTGGCCTCGAACCGCACGGTTGCCTCGGCTAGGCCGATGGTTGCGGAGTGGCTGCGCCCGTAGGTGATGCCAAGGTTGGTCGCGCTCACGGCGAATCCGGTCATGGAATGGCTCTTTCGCGCGGCTGTTGGCTGGCCGCAGGCTTGTAGTTGGTGTCCGGCCGAGTTTATCAGCGGCCGGAGCGGCTGGGCGTTTGGCTGAGGATGCGCGGATGCCGAGGGGCACCGCGGGATCACTGCCAAACCGCGGTGGAGGCCGAGCTGAGAGGGCATTGAAGCATCGTCTGTGTATACATTTTATGCATTCTTGATGAACTAATTGCCGTTTACTGCTTGATATGGCAGGCTGTGTATACATAAACCGATGCTGGGAGCGTTCCTCCCCGCCCTCACGGAGGACCAATGCGAGCGAGCGATAAGGCATATGCGCTGCTTCGTGACGAAATCGTCACGTGGTCGCTTGCTCCCGGCACCGTGCTTGCCGAGGTTGAGCAGGCCTCAAAGCTTGGCGTATCCAGAACCCCGCTCCGCGAAGCTCTGTCTCGGCTGGTCGCCGATGGGCTTGTAGCCCCCCAAGAGGGCAGAGGACTCATTGTTACCGAGGTATCGGTTGACGGCATTACCGAACTGTTCGAACTGCGCCAGGCGCTTGAGCAGCAGGCGGCGCGGGCGGCGGCCATTCGCAGAGACCCAGCCGTCTTTGCGAACCTGCGCGACGAGTTTCTCACGGTGCCAGAGCTGTTGCGCACCGACGACGAATCGAGGCATGCCTATTTTGATCTCGTGCGCCGGCTCGACGAGGCGCTCGACACCGCGGCTGCAAACCCCTACCTCGTGCAGGCAATTGGCAACGTCCGCACGCACCTCGTCCGTTTGCGCCGCCTCGCGGCCGATAATACTCAGCGCCTGCTCGACGCCGCATTTGAGCACCGGATGATCGTGGAAGCGGTCTACGAGGGCGACCCCGAACTCGCGGCGAGCGCCACCCACCTGCACCTGCGAAATAGCCTCCGCAACACCCTCGCCCTTGTGGGCCCCAAACTCAACACCCAATAACCTGCATCTATTTGCGACTTTCTGCGCCGAAACGAGTAAAAATCAGCAGAAACTCACAAATAGATGCAGGTCAGACCACGAAAGGAACCCCTGATGGTTCAGCTTCACCCCGTACGCGTTCACCGCAGCGATGAGAACCTGCCCCGCGAAGAACAGCTGGCGTGGAAGATCGCGCAGGTTGCAACCGACCCAGTAGAGGTCACCGCAGACGTCACCGACATGGTCATCAACAGGGTGATCGACAACGCAGCCGTTGCAGCGGCATCCCTCACCCGCAAGCCCGTCACCTCGGCACGCGCGCAGTCGCTCAGCCACCCGGCGAGCACCGGCGGCAGCGGCTCAACGGTCTTTGGCGAGGATGCCGAAGTTCGGGTTTCGCCGGAGTGGGCGGCCTGGGCCAATGGGGTCGCCGTGCGCGAGCTTGATTACCACGACACGTTCCTCTCTGCCGACTATTCGCACCCCGGCGACAACATTCCGCCCATTACCGCGGTTGCCCAGCACCTCGCCGCAGGACGCAATCTCACCGGCCGCGATCTCGTTCGCGGCATTGCGACGGGCTACGAGATCCAGGTTGATCTGGTGAAAGCGATCTGCCTACACGAGCACAAGATCGACCACGTTGCCCACCTTGGGCCGAGCGCCGCGGCCGGCATCGGAACCCTGCTTGGCCTGGATGCCCCCACCATCTACCAGGCCGTCGGCCAGGCCCTGCACACGACCACCGCGACCCGCCAGTCGCGCAAGGGCGAGATCAGTAGCTGGAAGGCGCACGCGCCAGCCTTCGCCGGCAAGATGGCTGTTGAAGCGGTTGACCGAGCCATGCGCGGCGAGACCAGCCCAACCCCTATCTATGAGGGCGAGGATGGCGTCATTGCTTGGATGCTCAGCGGCCCGGACGCCCGCTACGAGGTTCCCCTGCCAACACAGGGCGAGGCCAAGCGCGCCATCCTCGACACGTACACGAAGGAGCATTCGGCCGAGTACCAGGCACAGGCCTGGATCGACCTCGCGCGCAAGCTGCACAACGAGCATCCAGAGCTTGGCGACTGGTCGGCAGTGGAGCGCGTGATCATCCGCACGAGCCACCACACGCACTACGTGATCGGCTCCGGCGCCAACGACCCGCAGAAGTACGACCCCACTGCGTCCCGCGAGACCCTCGACCACTCGATTCCGTACATCTTTGCGGTCGCGCTGCAAGACGGCAGCTGGCATCACGAGGCATCATACGCCCCGGAGCGCGCCGGCCGCCCCGACACGGTCAGCCTGTGGAACAAGATTGTGACGGAAGAGGATGCCGAATGGACGCGCCGCTACCATTCCCTCGACCCTGCCGAGAAGGCCTTTGGCGGCTCGGTTGAAATAGTGCTGGCCGACGGAACCGTCATCCGCGATGAGATTGCCGTTGCCGATGCGCATCCCCTCGGGGCACGGCCCTTCGCCCGCGAGCAGTACGTGGCCAAGTTCCGCACGCTTGCCGAGAACGTGCTTGAGCAGTCAGAGATCGAGCGTTTCCTCGACGTCGCTCAGCGCCTGCCAGAGCTGACCGGTGCCGAACTTGCTGGCCTCACAATCGTTGGTAAGCCCGGGCTGCTCGCCTCGGTCAACACCCCGAAGGGACTCTTCTAATGCTGTACGCCTCACTGACCGCCGCCGAAAAGCGGGCGAATTTTCGGGCCGAGCTCGCGACGGGCAAACTCTTGCGGATTCCCGGGGCCTTCAACCCGCTGAGCGCCAGGCTCATCGAGCGAAAGGGCTTTGACGGGGTGTATATCTCCGGCGCGGTTCTTTCTGCCGATCTTGGGCTGCCCGACATCGGCCTCACGACCCTCACCGAGGTCGCAGGCCGCAGCCAGCAGATCGCGCGCATGACCAACCTGCCAGCGCTTGTTGACGCCGACACCGGGTTCGGCGAGCCAATGAACGTGGCTCGTACCGTGCAGACGCTCGAGGATGCCGGGGTCGCCGGCCTGCACATCGAAGACCAGGTTAACCCCAAGCGCTGCGGGCACCTTGACGGTAAACAGGTGGTTGACGAGGATACGGTGGTCAAGCGCATCCGCGCGGCAGTTGATGGTCGAAGAGACCCGAATCTCCTCATCATGGCGCGCACCGATATTCGGGCGATTGACGGGCTGCAGGCATCCATCGACCGGGCGAAGGCGCTCGTGGATGCGGGGGCCGACGCGATCTTCCCCGAGGCCATGCGCGACCTGAGCGAGTTTGAGGCGGTGCGTGCCGCGATTGACGTGCCGGTGCTCGCCAACATGACCGAGTTTGGCAAGAGCGAGCTGTTTACGACGCAGCAACTCACCGACGTTGGAGTGAACATCGTCATCTATCCGGTGTCGCTGTTGCGCCTGGCGATGGGGGCGGCCGAGCGCGGGCTCGACACGATCACCGAGCACGGCAGTCTGACTCCGATGCTCGGCGAGATGCAACACCGTGCTGACCTCTACGAGCTGCTCGACTACAGTTCGTATAACGCCTTCGACGACAACATCTTCAACTTTCAAGTAACGAAGTAACCCCGTCGCTCGTGGGGTGCGTTTCTCCTCGTGGGGTGCATAATTTTGCACCCCACGAGCCATAATGCACCCGCGAGGCGGCTGGCACACGCAAAGGAGCGATCATGAACGATGAAGTACAGATCCACAAAGGCCTCGCGGGGGTAGTTGTTGACTACACCGCGATCTCGAAGGTCAACCCGGAGAGCAACTCCCTGCTCTATCGCGGGTATCCCGTGCAGGAGCTTGCCGCAAAATGCTCCTTTGAGGAGGTTGCTTGGCTGCTTTGGAACGGTGAGTTGCCAACCGCATCCGAACTGCTCACCTTCACGCGGACCGAGCGTTCCCAGCGGGCCCTCGACCCCGTCGTCAAGCAAGCTATCGACCTGTTGCCGCTCACCGCGCATCCGATGGATGTTGTACGCACCGCGGTGAGCACGGTTGGTGCGCGCGATGCCGCGGCAGACGACGCCTCATGGGAAGCCAACCTCGCCAAGGCGGCTTCGCTCTTTGCCCAGCTGCCGGCCATGATCGCGTACGATCAGCGCCGGCGAAGGGGGCAAGACCTTGTGCCGCCGCGCGACGACCTTGACTATTCCGAGAATTTCCTCTGGATGACCTTTGGCGAGCTGCCGTCTGCGGCGGCCATCGAGGTGTTCAAGGTATCGATGGTGCTCTACGCCGAGCACTCCTTCAACGCCTCAACGTTTACCGCTCGCGTCATTACCTCGACAACAGCCGACCTCTACTCGGCGGTGACGGGCGCGATTGGCGCGCTCAAGGGCGCGCTGCATGGCGGAGCCAACGAAGCGGTCATGCACACCTTCGACGAAATCGGTACGGCGGATAAGGCGGAGCAGTGGCTTGACGACGCCCTCGCGTCAAAACGAAAGATTATGGGTTTTGGCCACCGCGTGTATAAGCATGGTGATTCTCGCGTGCCGACGATGAAGGCCGCTCTCGACGTGCTCATCGCCGAGTCAGGACGAACCGATCTTGGCGAACTCTACGACGCGCTTGAGTCGGCGATGACCGAGCGGAAAGGCATCCTGCCGAACCTGGATTACCCGTCGGGTCCGGCCTATCACCTGCTGGGGTTCGACACGAATATCTTCACGCCGCTGTTCGTGGCGAGCCGGATTACCGGTTGGACAGCGCACATTATGGAGCAGCAGGCGAGCAACTCGCTTATCCGCCCGCTTTCTGCCTATAACGGGGTGGACGAGCGGCACCTGTCGTAGCGTCTCCACCGCCAGCGGATTGATTGCAATTTCATAATCTCTGTTCAGGTTGCTGCCAGTGCGGTGCGCCATGATGGAAGGGCACCCAACCTGCCAACTCATTTGAATCGAGAATTGTGAAGCTTCGAGCTCTCCCTGCGCTCATCGGCGCTGTTGCCCTGACCGTGTCCCTTGCCGGATGTTCGTCAACGAATATTGACTCGCTCGCCAAAGAGGCAAAATGCGAGCCGACTCCTGCCGGCAAGATTAGTGATGCCGCAAAGGTCACGGGCGACTTTGGCAAGACCGTCACGCTCAAGGTCGACAAGGCCAGCAAGATCACCGAATCGCAGCGGACAATCAACACGCTTGGCGACGGCAAGATGCTCGTTGACGGCAATCACGTGAGTGCAAATGTCACGATGTTTTCGCCAGAGGGCGAATCTGGCGGAGAGCCAACCCCAATTTCGCTTACGCTTGCCAAAGACTCAAACTTCGAGGCGCTCCTCGACGCGGCAACTTGCGCCCCCGTTGGCAGCCGGGTGACCGTGGCCTTCCCCGCGAAGCAGTACTTCGGAGAGGGCGGTGCGGCTCAGCAGGGTCTGAACGATGATGACGCGCTGTTCTTGGTTGTCGACCTGATGGATGCCGGCCAGTCGCTCAAGAAGGCCGATATCAAAGACAATTTCCCAACCGTCAAGGAAAACAAAGACGGCGTTCCGATCGTGACTTTGCCAAAGGGCGATCCCTCTGACGAGCTCGAAATTCGCACGATTGAAAAGGGCGACGGCGATGTGGTCGGCGAAGGCGACACCGTCAAGGTTAACTACCAGGGCTCGATCTGGCGCGACGGATTCATCTTCGACGACAGCTGGAAGCGAGGCTCGCCCGCCGAGTTCGCGACCACGGGCGTTGTTGAAGGATTTGGCAAGGCGCTTGTCGGCCAGAAGGTTGGCTCCCGCGTGGTCGTCGTCATTCCGCCTAAATACGGTTACGTCGCGAGCGACACAAACCCCGATGGCGGAAACGCAGGCGCGGGCATCCTGCCAGACGACACGATGGTCTTTGTGATCGACATCGAGGGCGTTACCCCGGCAGCAGCCGCCCAGTAACGTTCCCCGCTCGTGGGGTGCAGTTCTCCTCGTGGGGCGCAAAAATATGCACCCCACGAGCGTGAACGCACCCCACGAGCGTTTGTTAGGGGATGATGGAGGCATGCGTCGAATCATCATCCTTGGGTCCACCGGTTCTATCGGTCGCCAAGCCCTCGAAGTCATTGCGGCAAACCCGGACCGGTTTGAGGTTGTTGGCCTGTCGGCCGGCAGCAATCGAGAGGCGATGGATGCCCAAGCAGAAGCGTTTGGCATCGAGTTCACGGCCCTCGGCGCCGAAGAATCGCAGCAACTGGTCCGCGACGTCGAGGCGGATGTTGTACTCAACGCCATTACCGGCTCGGTTGGTCTCGGGCCGACGCTCGCGGCGCTTGAGACCGGAGCGACGCTCGCACTTGCGAATAAGGAATCGCTTATTGTTGGGGGAGACCTCGTCACGAAGCTCGCAAAACCCGGGCAACTTGTTCCGGTCGATTCTGAGCACTCTGCCATCGCGCAGGCCCTGCGTTCTGGTGAGCACCACGAGGTGCGCAGGCTTGTCCTTACCGCGTCGGGCGGACCGTTCCGTGGGCGAAGCCGCGAATCGCTTGCTTCGGTGACTCCGCAGGAGGCGCTCGCGCATCCAACGTGGGATATGGGCAGGGTCATTACGACCAACTCGTCCACCCTCGTCAATAAGGGTCTCGAAGTGATCGAAGCCCACCTGCTGTTTGGCGTTTCATACGACCGGATTGATGTGGTCGTTCATCCGCAGTCGTACGTGCACTCGATGGTCGAGTTCGTCGATGGGTCGACCATCGCGCAGGCTTCGCCGCCGAGCATGAAGATCCCGATCGCTCTTGGTCTCGACTGGCCTCATCGGGTTGGTGGCGTTGGGGCCCCGATCGATTGGACCGTCGCCTCTGAGTGGACGTTTGAGCCGGTAGACAATGAGGCGTTCCCCGCGCTCTTGCTGGCTAAACAGGTAGGCATGGCGGGCGGAACGTACCCTGCCGTTTATAACGCTGCCAACGAGCAGGCTGTTGACGCGTTCCACGACGGCCGCATCGGCTATCTTGACATCCTTGACATCGTTGAGCGGGTCGTTGACCAGCACGAGGCGCCGTCAGATGGTCTCACCCTTGAATCCCTTGCCGAAGCCGAGCGCTGGGCACGGGCACGCGCCGATTCCCTGACCCTGTAAACCTGCATCTATTTGCGACTTTCTGCTGCAAAACTCACGAATGAGAGCAGATTCTCGCAAATAGATGCAGGTTAGGGAGGGCGGTTAGCCGTTGTCGCGCTGCGACTTCTCGACCGCAGCAGCGACTGCCTCTGCAACGCGCGGGTCGAGGGGGCTCGGAACAATGTAGTCGGCGCGCACGTCGTCGCCAACCAGGTCGGCGATTGCCTGCGCCGCAGCGAGTTTCATGTCTTCGGTGATTTTTGTGGCACCGGAGTCGAGCGCGCCGCGGAAGATTCCGGGGAAGGCAAGCACATTGTTAATCTGGTTTGGGTAGTCACTTCGGCCGGTCGCGTAGACAGCCGCATAGCGCGCTGCGAGCTCTGGCGATACTTCTGGGTTGGGGTTCGAGAGGCCAAAGACAATAGGGCCCTCTTCCATCAGGGCAAGGGATGCCTCGCTGATGGTCGTCGACGAGACCCCGATGACGGCGTGTGCCCCAGTGAGTGCTTCGTCGATGCCGCCGGTGAGGCCGCGGGGGTTTGTGCGGGTGGAGAGTGCTTGCTTTTCGGGGGTGAGGTCGGTGCGATCGGTTGAAACGATGCCCCGCGAGTCAACAAGCACAACATCCTTGACCCCGCAGTTGAGCAGGATTTTGGCGATGGCAACGCCGGCCGCACCAACGCCGAGGATGACGATGCGGTTGTCTTCGAGCTTGCGGCCAGTGATGCGGGTGGCGTTCTTGAGCGCTGCGAGACTCACAACGGCGGTTCCGTGCTGGTCGTCGTGCATGACAGGGCAGTCAAGTTCTTCGATGAGGCGTCGTTCGAGTTCGAAGCAGTCCGGCGCCGCAAAGTCTTCGAGGTTGACGGCCCCAAAGCTCGGGCGAAGCATGACAAGCATCTTCACGATCTCGTCGATGCTCTTGCTTTCGGTCACAAGGGGGATGGAGTTGAGACCAGAGAACTCGGTGAAGAGCGCCGATTTTCCCTCCATGACCGGAAGCGAGGCGCGTGCCCCAATGTCGCCAAGCCCAAGCACGGCGGTGCCGTTACTGACCACAACAACGAGCCGTTCTGCCCAGGTGTATTCGCGCGTGTCCTCTGGGGTGTCGGCGATGGCCTGGCTGACCTTTGCAACTCCTGGCGTGTAGGCGATCGAGAGGTTGCGCTTGCTGTCGAGCGGGATGCGGCTGGTCACGGTGAGCTTGCCGCCGCTGTGGGCTGCAAAGATTTCGCCGTTGCTGATGGGCTCTGTTGTGGGTGCCGCAGGGTTGAGCGTTGTTGTGAGCGTTGTTGCGTTTGTCATGGGATTTCCTCGTTGTCGTTGTGGATGCGTTGGTGTGGCACCGGCTGGGCCTGGCGTCGCCATGCGGGTGGTCCGGAACCGTGCTGGGGAGAGGATGCCGCGCAACGGCCCGGCAGGTCCCGGCTGTGCGCGTATCCCGGCGTTCGGACGGCGTGCCCACGTTGGCTGAATGTTGGTGAAAGCGGCGGATGAGCGGAACGGTTGGTTTCGCCCACGCGGTGTGCTTAATCTTTCGAGGCGTTGCCCTGGGTATCGGTGGATTCTGGGGCCGCTCTCGGTGCGTGTAGCCCCAAAACTACCTGGTTCGAATTTGCGCTGTGTTAATAATTGGCCGATTGAGGCGTTAAAAAGATCGATATTTAACAAAAACGCTAAATCGATGACTAGAGGATGCATAGCAACCTCATCGTCTGGCACTGGCGAACTCTCAGGACTCGCCGTCGGCAGCGGGGTACCATAAGCAAGTGGAATCTGTGCTGCTATACATTTTGGGCGTCGTCATCATCGTCGTCGGCCTCGGCGTCTCTATCGGTCTGCACGAGATTGGGCACCTGGTTCCCGCAAAGCTCTTTGGCGTTAAGGTCACGCAGTACATGATCGGCTTTGGTAAGTCGATCTGGAAGAAGCGAAAAGGCGAAACCGAGTACGGCATCAAGATGATCCCGCTCGGTGGATACATTTCGATGATTGGTATGTACCCGCCAACCAAGCCCGGCGAAGAGGCAAGGGAATCCACCACCGGTTTCCTCAACTCGGTCGTCACCGAGGGCACCAAATCCGTGCACCACGGCTCCGAAGATGGCCACAGTGCAGCGATTACGTCGCTGCGCGAAGCGATCGAAGCCGACCCAAAGCTTGCGGAGGCGCTTCGCCCAGAGGGCCTGCACGTCGAAACCCATGACCAAGGCGAGGCAGACATTGTCCTCACCGGCGACGACGCCCCGGCAAAAGCAAACTACATCGCCTCGATGGTTGAGGAGGCCCGACAGGCAAGCGCCGAGACCATCGGTGAGGGCGAGGACAGCCGCGCGTTCTATCGCCTCCCCGTCTGGAAGCGCATCATCATCATGGCCGGCGGCCCCGTCATGAACCTGCTGCTTGCTATTTTGCTCTACGCCATCCTGCTGGTTGGCATCGGGATGCCACAATCGAGCATCACCGTCGGCAGCGTCAGTGAGTGTATCCGCCCGGCAACAAACGCCAGCCAGGCCCCGTGTGGGCCTGACGACGTGGCTGCGCCGGGTGCAGCGGCCGGACTCCTTCCTGGCGACACCTTTGTGAGCATCAACGGCAAGCCCATCAGCGAATGGGACCAGATCCGCGACACGATCAGCGACTCGCCCGGTACGGCGCTCGACGTTGTTGTGCTTCGTGACGGTACAGAAGAATCCTTGACCATGACGCCGGTGCTCAACGAGCGCGCGGTCGCCAACGATGACGGTACGATCGCAACCGACGCCAACGGCAACACGATCACGGAAGAAGTCGGCATGGTTGGGATGTCGCCAACCAGCGAACTCGTGCGGCAGCCGGTCACTGCGGTCTTGCCCCAGGTTGGCGACAACATCGGCAAGGTTGTGCACATGATCGTCAACCTGCCGTCTCGGATGGTAGACATTTGGAATGCGGCCTTCGGCTCGGAGGAACGCGACCCCAACGGCCCGATGAGCGTTGTTGGTGTCGGACGCGTGGCAGGCGAAATCGCGAGCCTCGACACGGTTCCCTTTGTGGCTAAGGCCCAGGCACTCATCGGGATGCTCGCCTCGCTCAACGTCATGCTCTTCATCTTCAACCTCATCCCGCTTATGCCGCTTGACGGGGGCCACATCATCGCGGCCGTGTATGAGCGCATCCGACGCACCCTCGCGAAGATCTTCAAGCGCCCGGATCCGGGCCCCGTTGATGCCGCGAAGATGGTGCCTATTACGTTTGGTGTTGTGCTGATCATGGGTGCGATGACCCTGTTGCTGGTGTACGCGGACATCGTGAAGCCCGTCAACCTCTTTGGCTAGCTGAGAGCATTGGGCGAGGCTGACCCGTTTGGCAGTGCTCACCATTCGAGGTCGCAAAAAATGCTTACTTTTCGCGAGAATGCAGCATGTTTTGCAACCTCGATAGCTTTTTGTGGTGGATGAGCCGCCACTCAGGGATCGCGAGGCCAGCACTCAGTTGACCCGGGTAGAGTAGTCGTCGTGGCTGCTGTTAATTTAGGTCTTCCCAAGGTTCCCGAAATCCTCGCACCCCGACGCAAGTCGAGGCAGATCAAGGTCGGGAACGTCCTCGTCGGCGGAAACGCCCCCGTGAGCGTGCAGTCGATGACCACGACTCCAACAACCGACATCAACGCGACGCTCCAGCAAATCGCAGAACTCACGGCTACCGGCTGTGACATCGTGCGTGTTGCGTGCCCGAGCCGAGACGATGCCGAGGCGCTGCCGATCATCGCGAAGAAGAGCCAGATTCCGGTTATCGCCGACATTCACTTCCAGCCGAACTACGTCTACGCGGCGATTGATGCCGGCTGTGCCGCCGTCCGCGTGAACCCCGGCAACATCCGCAAGTTTGATGACCAGGTTGGCGAGATCGCTCGTCGGGCAAAGGCCGCTGGCGTGAGCATCCGAATTGGTGTGAACGCTGGTTCGCTCGATCCCCGCCTCCTACAGAAGTACGGCAAAGCAACCCCAGAGGCGCTTGTGGAGAGCGCCGTATGGGAGGCGAGCCTATTCGAAGAGCACGATTTCCACGACTTCAAGATTTCGGTCAAGCACAACGACCCAATCGTCATGGTCAAGGCCTACCGCCAGCTCGCCGAGCGTGGCGATTGGCCGCTGCACCTCGGCGTTACCGAGGCCGGGCCCGCCTTCCAGGGCACCATCAAGTCGGCAACGGCGTTCGGCATCCTCCTGAGCGAGGGAATTGGCGACACCATCCGCGTATCCCTTTCGGCTCCGCCGGCGGAAGAGATCAAGGTTGGCCTCCAGATTCTGCAGTCGCTTAATCTGCGCGAGCGCAAGCTAGAGATTGTGTCGTGCCCAAGCTGTGGCCGTGCTCAGGTCGACGTGTATAAGCTTGCGAACGACGTTACCGATGGTCTCGAGGGCATGTCGGTTCCGCTTCGTGTTGCGGTCATGGGATGCGTTGTTAACGGTCCAGGTGAAGCCCGTGAGGCCGACCTCGGTGTTGCTTCCGGAAATGGCAAGGGGCAGATCTTTGTGAAGGGTGAGGTCATCAAGACCGTGCCCGAATCAGAGATCGTCGCCACGCTTATCCAGGAGGCCAATCGCCTCGCGGCTGAGATGCCCGCGGATGACACGAGCGTAGGCTCGCCAACCGTTACCGTCAGCTAGCCGCTTAGCTGGGTGACCGTTCGGCGGGGCAGCTAGTTACCGCTGAGCTGCGCGAGGGTTGAGGTCGCCGGATCGAAGCGCACCAACTGGCCGCCAAGCAGCGAGAACGTCGCGCCTGGTGTTCCCGCCTTCGACCAGAGCGTCGCGTTGGTGGCGGTGTCAAACGCCGTGAGTACCATCGTGCCGTCCGCTGCGGTCGACGTTGTGTAGCCGACGGTGGCTGAGAGTCCGAGCAAGGTAATGCTGCTGCCGGGAGCGCCACGCGTGTAGTCGACGTTGCCCGTTGCCACGTCAACAACCGTGAGCTGGTCGACAGCCGCGCCGTCCGTGCCGGTCAGGATGAGCGAATCACCAGAACCGTATGGGCCGGACCACACGGATCCATCAACAGCGAGCGGTTCGCTCCAGAAATCGGTACCGGTCTCCGGGTCGATACGGAGGAGCGCATGATTGTCTCCCGCGCGAACGTATACAGAGCCGTGCGCGTCGAACGTGAGATCTTCGTTTGATGCGCCTGCTGCGCTGAACTGAGGCTCGCTGACGCCGGGGCGCTGCCACTGCGTTTCGCCTCGGTTGTTGATCCCGGATATGGTTCCGGAATGAGCGGCGTCAGCAGGGTTAGGTGCATACGTGATGAAGCTGGAACCAACCCTTGTAACCTTGACCGAGGTGAATTCGTGGTCGGTGACCACGCTTCCGTCGTTGAGGTTCACCACTACGGGAGTTGCCTCCTCCGGCATCGGAGTTGCCGGGTCATCCGCAACATCGGGTGCGAGGAGTACCACGTCATCAACAAACGTCGCAGAAGGCTGTAGCACGGACGAGTACTGATAGCTCCAGACTGGTTGAGTCGGCTGAGAGCTACGAACGTAGGAAACTTCGGAGGCGCTCGTACCGACTCGTTGGCCGATGATCAGGAAGCCGTCTGGATCCGACGGGATATCAGCGATCGTCGCAGACGAGTAGGTGAGGTTTGGTGACGGAGCAAGCTGCTGTGCTTCGTCAGAGAGTAACCCGCTTTGCTGATTAAGCGTCACAATCGAGGTGAAGCCGTCACGCTCGTTGCTGATCTGTAGGACGACCTCGCTGCCGCCAATTGGGGTGACGTTGCGAACTGTTGAACCGGCCACCCAAGCGGCCTGCTCGCTGAGATCGGTTGTCCAGGAAGTGGCGCCGTTTCGCGTGTTCACGAGCGTAACCAGTGTTGCTGGGGAGGCTGCCGCAGCTGAGGATTCCGCCCGGTCTTCGGACGACGCAGCGTCTGGTGAGCCAAGCGCGGTGGTCGAACCAGATAGGCGCGCTGCCTCACAGCCAGCCTGTTGAACTCGAACTCCCTCAACAACAACGGCTCTGTCCTGCCCGATGGTTCCGGTTGTGAGATCTAGGCAGGCCTGTTGAGTTGGGTCAGTAATTGTTGCGAGTGGATGCTCCCACGGTTCGAGTGGAACCGGTTCCGATGACAGCTCTGAAACTGACACCGCGGCGACGGGTCCGTTGGACATCGCGGCCCGCACCGCCTGAAATCCGGTGAGCGCAAGAAGTGCCATGATGAGTCCGACGCCGAGGACCCCAATTGACCAGCCGACGATTGCCTGTGGAATATTTCTCTTTGCCGGCGCAGGGACGGGAGGCGGTGGCGGTAACTCACTCGGTGAGGGCAAGGAAACGTTTGCCCCGTGTTGCCGTTTACCGGATTGCGGACGAGTCAGCGGACGGGTCAGCTCTTGGCGCTCGATCCACTCTCTGAGCTCGTCATAGCAGGCGGGGTTTGCCGCGATGGTTGGCCACAACAGGTCGTTGCGGGCGGCCAAATCAGCGAGAACTCGCGGTGCGGTGCCTGGATCAGCGGCCAGCCGGTACAGCTGGTTGATATCCGAGGGCATCTAGTCGGCTTTCGTTGGGCGGAAAGAGTATGGGAAGTCTACTCGTGAGGAAGGCCCCAGCACACGGGTGCGTGTGAGTTGCCTGTGCTGACCCGCCGGCGTCTCGCAAGACTGTTGGGGGCGCGCGTTTGCAGATTTCGCTTGAAGTTTCAATGTTAACTCGCGGCGCGGCCTTCGGCAAGCTGCGTCATGCTGTGCAATCCCTATGTATGACTCGCGAAACAGGGTTGTGGACGCGTTCACCCTCGGAGCGCGTGGATCACCAACCGTTCAAGTTGGGCAAGCCCATCTCGGGAGAGCACCGATTCAAGATGCCCCTGAATCGAGGCGAACGCGCGGCCCCGAATCGCGATAATATCGGCGTCGGGTCCGTAGGTCGCAACGTCAACTTCGTGCGCCAGAACCGAGCCGCGAGCCGTAAACGTATTGTAGAAGCCGATGAGGGCGTCCTCTCCAAACAGCGTCACCTCAAGCTGTAGACCCTGTCTCGGCTCGGGCAGTCGCTCAATGTTAAACCCGAGCTGCGTGGCAAGCACCTGGTGGCTCAGGCACACCGCAAGCAGCGGAAGTCCAGAGGCAACGCGCTGGCCGATGGCGTCCGAGAGGGCCTGGATGCGCGGCTCGGCCAGGTTCGTCGGGTCGCCGGGACCAGGGCCTGCTACCAGCAGATCCGCCGTCAGCTGTTCGAAATCGAAGTCGTTCCACGAGACAACATCAACGATCATGCCGAGGTGCCGCAACTGGTGGGCGAGCATGGCCGTGAACTCGTCCTCGGCATCCAGAACCGTTGCCGTTTTGCCGAGGAGTGTCTCGCCAGTGTGGCTGCTCTGATCGGTGAGCCAGAACGCAGCCAGCCGCGAGTTGCGTGCCGCTAGGGCCTCGGCAACTCCGTCGAGTTGGGCCAGTTCAACTCGCCTATCCACGGGGGATGGCGACACCGCTCCCAGCGCGATGAGCACGCCCTCTGCCTTCGCTTTGGTCTCTGCAACTTCCGCTTCCGGGTGGGAATGGCGAACCAGCGTCGCTCCCACCGGCACACGGACGTGGCCGGTGTTGTTGATATAGGCGGTGCGGATGAGAATTGGCGCGTCGAGCTCGTAGCTCCCATCGCCCGCGTCGGTGAAGAGCGCGAGGACGCCTGAATAGTACCCGCGGGCGCCGCGCTCGTGCCGATTGATAACCGCACACGCGTTCTGCATCGGCGACCCCGTCACCGTCGGCGCAAACATCGTGAGCCGAAGCACTTCCCGCACGTCGAGGGTGCTGTGCCCCTCCAACAGGTACTCGGTGTGGGTGAGACGGGACATTTGCTTTATGTACGGACCGAGGATGCGCCCACCTGACGAGCACACCCTGCTCATCATTTTCATCTCCTCATCAACAACCATGAACAGTTCTTCTGTTTCTTTGACGTCGCCGAGGAAGGTGCGGAAACCCTCTGCCGTTGCACCTTCCGCCGGGTGCCGGTAGGTGCCGCTGATTGGATTCATGGTCACCACTCGTTCGCCGGTAGCGGCGTCGGAACGCACGCCAACGTGGCGTTCAGGGGTTGCCCCAGCAAGGGAAATCCCAGGCGTATGCACCGCGTAGGTCCAGTAGGCGCCGGTCTCGCCGACGAGCAGCGCACGCAACCACGCCAGTACCGCACGCGACGCAGGCACCTCCGTTGAGGCCTCGAATTCGCGGCGAATCACAAAATTGGCACCCTCGCCCCGACCGATCTCATCACGAATGACCCGCCGAACCGTGTCCGCGTAGTCCTCGTCGCTGATCGTGAAACCGCCATTGACCAGTGGAACGGCATCCGCCGGCAGGAGTTCGAGGGCTTCCGAAAGCGAAATATGCTCGATCTCGGTGACGCGAAGGCAGCGGAGGGGAGCGCCGTCGTCCTTCGCAACGAAGCCGCGCTCCCGAACCTGGCGGAACGGAACGAGGGCGAGCACCTCGCCAAGCGGCCCGTCATGGCTATCGAGCGGAATATCGGCCAAACGATCAACATCAATAACCTCGCCGACCCGCACCTCAAGCAGGGCATTTGGCATCCCGTCTGGCCCTTGCCTCCGCATAATGGCAAACGCAAAAGCATCAGGGGTCTGAACGATGCGGTGAAGGAGCGATGTCATGGATTCCTCATATTGGTTGAGCCCAAGAGGACAAGATCGCCGTCGACGGATGCCCTGCTGGGCGGTTGGTCGACGAGTGGGTTCGCGCGATTGCCGCCTAAGAGGCGGGCCACCAGCTGCGAGCACACGAGATTTGCATGAGGATGAGCATACACGGTTGGGGTTTGTTCGTACAGTTTGTTTGAACCATACGCGGGTTCCGTGGGTTGACCGACACCAGGCAGCGAATCAAGCACCAGCCGCAAGACCGTCATTGAACCCCTGGGTATAGGCTGGCTGGGTGAACGACGTATGGGAAGACGCGCCAGACACCGTGGACGATGGGGACACCGTGCTCAATGGGCAGCTGCTCCGCGATCCTGTCATTGATGACGAAGCGACCGTGTTGAGGCGCGGGATTTCCCGGGCACCCAGCGTTGACGACACGATTCTCAACGATCCTGACGATGAAACCATCCTCAACGATGCCGACGACGACACCGTCATCGGTGACGCTGAGGAGCACACCATCCTCAACGCCGCCCATGACGACACGATTCTTAGCCAAGGACCTCGCCTCGACGACAACGATGACACCGTTCTCGGCGGAGAACGACCTAACGTAGGCGAACAGGATGACGACACCATCCTGAACAGCCGGGCCAACACCGCCGCGCCTTCCCCTGACCACGACGAGCTGCCACCGCTCCCTCCACTCCCGCCAATGCCAACGGCGGCATCGCGCCCGGCTCCACAGTTTTTTGCGTCGCTTGCTTTGCCAGACGGCCGCATCATCCCAGTCGAAGGCATCGTTCTTATTGGGCGCAAACCCCGTTCCGAGCGCATCGTCTCAGGGGTGCTGCCAACGCTTGTGCAGGTGCCGTCGCCGCAGGGCGTTGTGTCGTCTACGCATCTTGAGGTGCGGCACGAGGGCTCGGCCGTGCTTGTGACCGACGTTGGATCGTCAAATGGAACGGCCCTTATTATCCAAGGCCAGCCACCGCGACGATTGCGTGCGGGCGAGCCGACCGTTGTGATTCCAGGGACTCTCCTGGATCTTGGCGACGGCGTCGTGCTTCGGGTCCAGCCCTTCGAACGAGGAGAACTGCGTTGATCGAACAACAAACAGGCACCATTCCATGGGGCTCTGGCGATCTCGCTGTATCCCTCAGTTGGGCGGCTCGCACCGATACCGGCCTTCGCCGCGCACAGAATGAAGACAGCCTTGTGGCCGTTCCTCCCGTGTTTGCCGTTGCCGACGGGATGGGCGGGCACGCTGCAGGGGATGTCGCGAGTGCCTCGGTAGTGACGGCGCTCAGCCACATTCGCCACGCGCCGGTCCAGCCGGCGAACATCCAAGCGGCGCTTCGTGTGGCAACGCAACAGATTCTGGCAGCGGCGGCAGAAGCCGGTGCCTCTGGTGGGGCGACCTGTGTTGGCTTCGCAGCGACGGAGCAGGGCGGGCTACCCTACTGGCTGGTCTACAACGTGGGTGACTCGCGCGCGTACTCCTACGACGACGCTACGCTCACCAGAATTTCTGTCGACCACTCCATCGTGCAGGAACTCGTAGACGCCGGAGAAATCACCGCGGAAGAAGCCGAGCAACACCCCAAGCGCAATGTCATCACCAGGGCCATCGGTTTCGAAGAGGCCCCGATTCCGGATTACTGGCTACTGCCGGTTATTGAAGGCTCAGCTTTGCTTTGTTGCTCCGACGGGCTCACAAAGGAACTGACGGATGCGCAGATAGCGGAGCATTTTGCCGCTGGCTCCAATCCGGGGGAAGTCGCCGACAGCCTCCTTGCCGCCGCCCTCATGGCCGGTGGGCACGACAACATCACGGTGATCGTGATTGTGGTTGGCCAGATTGTTGGCGCGCGTGCGACGGGAACAACCCCAGCCGTTGCCGGACGTCTTGATGCGGTGGTCAGCGCCACCGAGGTTGTCACCGAGGCCGAGGAGTGGGACACCACGGTTCCCCGCCGCTAGTCGTTTCTCGGCGTGCCATACCGCTAAACGTTGCGATATGCTGTACCAGCGGTCCAGCTTGGGGCTACGGACCACTCGAAAGGAAACTTGTAAATGGGAGCAGTGTGTAGTTATTGCGGGCATGAGCTTGTCACTAACAGCATGTTTTGTGCGGAATGTGGGCAGCTGGTTCGTTCGGCACCCGCCGCACCGCAGGGGGCTCCCGCCGCTCCTGTGCGGCAGCGAGCATCCGTGCCACCGGCGCCGCCGCTTCCGCCGTCGCGCCTTGCTCCGCCGTCTGCGCCCGCTGTAAATCGTCCGCCGGCGCCGCCAGCACCTCCAGCCCAGGGAGCGCAGCCGCTTCCTCCGCAGCCGTTCCAACAAGCGGCTCTTCCGACTGCCCAAGCCCAGCAGCCGCAGGTGCCTCAAGCCCAGGCTCCGCAACTCCAGGTACCGCGTCCGCCGGCACCGCCAGCTGCGCGGCAGCAGGCCCCCGTTGCGTTCCAACAGCCTGGTCAGCAGCCGAGCCCCGTGCCGCCTTCGGCTCAGGTGCCCCGCCCGCCAGCGCCTCCGGCTCCACCCGTCGCCCAGCAGCGGGTAGCGGCACCGGCACCTGCCCCGCAGCGTGCGCAGGCTCCGGTTGCTCCTGTGAGCCCGCGAGTACAGGCCCCGGCCGCGCCTGTCGCGCCGGCACAGCCTGTCGCGCCCGGCCCGCCCGTTGCGCCCGTCCAGCCCGTGCAGCGAGCTGCACCGTCCGTTCCTCGCCCACCTGCGCCAAGCGTTGCGTCAGCGCCTGCTCCTCCGGCAGCGGTCCAGCCCAGGGTTGCGGCTTCCGAACCAGCATCGGCTGTCCAAGCGCCGACGCCGATGCCCGTAGCGGAGACACCACGACCGGCACCGGCAGATGTTGTTCGCCCAGCAGCTGCCGAGCGTCGACCGATGACAAAAGCTTCGGCGCCGGCCTCGTCGCCAATCACTGGGGTTATGCCGGCATCAGCCATTGCAGTCCCGGTTGACGACGAAGACCTCGAAGAAACGATGATCTCCGCGAGCCGTTCCGGTGTTGCCCCGAAGGTCGTTTTTACACTCCAGTTCAGCACTGGCCAGGAGCTGACCGTTGTTGGGCATTCGCTGCTTGGTCGCAACCCAAAGACGAACCAAGGCGAATCGGTAGAGAACTTGCTCGTAGTCATTGATCCTGCGAGGTCCGTTTCGAAGACTCACCTCGAGGTCAATATCATTGACGGCAAGCTGTGGATCACCGACCGACACTCTGGAAATGGCACACGGGTTCGCTTGCACAACGCGCCTGAGACAGAGCTGACACCGGGCCAGGCCGTCGAGGTCGCTGCTCGCAGCCGAGTAGAAATCGGAAATGAGTTCTTTATTGTGCTTGAGGGCGCCTAAGCCCACCGTCTTATTTCGTTGCAGCATGTAGCACTGCTGGCCGTCAGAGGCTAGCGTTTAATCGTTGCACCTCGCCCGTCACAGAACAGAAAGACCTGATTCTTGTCCTCTCCCGCGCAGATTGTCCCCCCGCAGCTGTCCGGCTATCAGCACATTCGCATCCTGGGTAAGGGCGGTTTTGCGTACGTGTTTCTGTACGAGCAAGATTTTCCTCGCGCCGAAGTTGCCGTCAAGGTGCTGAACCCAAAAGTCGCTGATGCCAAGCTCCGTACCATGTTCCTCTCAGAGGCAAACCTCATGTCGCAGCTGAAGACCCACCCTTCGGTGCTCACGGTGCACACGGCAAGTATTTCGCCAGACGGACGTCCGTACCTCGTCATGGAGTATTGCCCCTCGTCGCTTGGCTCAGGGTATAAGCAACAACCACTCACGCCATCCGAGGTATTGCGAGTCGGTATCAAGATTGGAAGTGCCCTAGAGACGGCGCATCGCATCGGATTCCTGCACCGTGACATCAAGCCTTCAAACGTGTTGCTGACGCAGTACGGTCATCCCGTGCTTGCCGACTTTGGGATCGCGGCCACGGTCGCGGCCGTGGCGAACGACGAAGCCGAAGGCATGTCGATCCCGTGGTCAGCCCCAGAAGTGCTGCGGGGTGAAACCGCTGGAACTCCCGCAAGCGAGGTGTATTCGCTTGCGGCAACCCTGTTTACGCTGCTGCTGGGGCGTTCCCCATACGAACTCGTAGGGGACGACAAACAACGCAACCGTCGAGAACGAGTAAAAGCAAGGATTATTGGCCGAGACCGGCTGCAGCCGCTTGGCAGACCAGACGTTCCCGCCTTTTTCGAAGAGGTGCTTAGCCAGGCCATGAGCAAGAACCCCGCTCAACGCCCACCAACCATGCTCGACTTTGTGCGCAACTTGCAGATGGTTGAGGCGCAGATGGGCTTTGCCCAGACTCCTGCCGAAATTGCGGATGATGTGCGTGTTCAGCAGTCTCGCCACGTACTCGCGGACCAGTCAAGCGTGAACGGCCCGGCCGTGCCCTCAGCAACATCTGGCGTACAGCGACGATATCGACACACCGGCCGTGCCGACGAGCAGATTGCGGGCGAGGACACGAGCCTGACCGTCATCCGGTCGGCCAGTGTGTTTGCGCAACCGGTTGAAGCAAATGCAAAACGATCGCGCAAAGGGCTGCTGTGGGGCCTCATTGGCGGGGGAGTGGCGCTTCTCGCCGTTGCAGGGGCCGCGGCCTACTTCTTATTGGGGAACAACGGCGATATTCCAGTGGTCTCGAACATTGTTGCCGAGGTTGATTCCGATGTGGTGACTTTCACCTGGGATGACCCAGGACTTGCCGACAGCGATCGCTACGTTGTCCGTTCCGCCGATGGCTCGAGCAGCACCCAGACCGACCGCGAGTTTCGGGCGACAAGTGATGGCAGCGGAGCCCCAGTGTGTATCACGGTGACGGTGACACGCGACGGCAAACCAGGCGCCTCGAGCTCAGAAACGTGCCAGTCGATTAGCGCAGGGCAGGATTAGTCATGCTGCTGAGGTGGTTTCGCAAGAACATCGCCGCCGCGATGAGCGGCGTTGCCGTTGTCGTTGTGCTCGCTCTCGTGGTTACGATTGCGGTCACAACGGGTGGATACACGACCCAGCGCATGGATCTTAACGATGCAAGCACCTGGGTGGTGAACGGCAATGAGCGCGCTATTGGGCGTCTCAACACCCAAATCGCAGCGCTGGACACTGCAAAGCGGAGCGACCGCCCAGAGCTCACCTCTGTTCAGAACGACTCGCTTGTGCTCCTGCACTCGGTTGGTCAAAAAGAACTCGGCGTTGTCGATGAGGCGCTCTCCGAGATTGCCGAGAATATTCAGCTCCCCGCCGATGCTACCGAAGTCTTGTTGAGTGACAAGACGGTTGTTGTGCACTCCTCAACGAGCGGCAAAGTGTGGTTCGTGAGCACCAAAGCGCTTGACTCGTTCAACGCGGAAGCCGAGCCTGACCTGGTTCTTGGCGATAACTCTGCCGCTGCGGTCAGCGCCGATGGGCAGTTTGTTGGATACTCCGCGGCAGGTGGGCTCATCGAAACCAATATCAACCGTGTCGCAGCCAAACAATCTGCGCGAAAGCTGAATCTTGGTGCCGATGATGACGCCTATCAGGCAGCGGTTGTTGGCGGCCACTCTGTTGTGTTCAACGCCTCTGAGGGGCAACTGAGCCTCGACGGGCAGGACGCAAGAGACACCGACACCACCGACGGAGCCCGCCTCATGGCATCCGCCGCGACCGCGACCGCAGTCTATCTCTCGGACAGCGCCGGCGTCGTTCGGGTACCGTTCTCCGGTGGCGCTGAGCGCGTATTTGACGATAAGAACTCGTCACTGACGGC
Source organism: Lysinibacter cavernae (assembly GCF_011758565.1). GTDB lineage: Bacteria > Actinomycetota > Actinomycetes > Actinomycetales > Microbacteriaceae > Lysinibacter > Lysinibacter cavernae. The sequence continues at coordinate 1,645,535 of NZ_JAAMOX010000001.1, read as the reverse complement.
TGCTTCCCCTGTCTGGGCCAACGGATGTGCCTTCGCCGCATGGACCGACGGCATCGCCTGGAAATCCTGCGGTTCGGAGGAGAACACTCTCGAACTTCAAGATCTTGACTCCGACGCGGAACTCAAATTTGCCACGCGTTCCGGCTCAGTTGTGCTCAATGACGAGCGCTCTGGCCGCGCCTGGATGGTGCAGCGCGACGGCGAGCTTGTGAACAACTGGGCCGACATCCTCGACAACATCGAGGACGAGGACAAAGAAGAAGAAAACGACCCGAACCTCCCACCTGAGGTTGATCCCATCCAGAAGCCTCCTGTTGCGGTTGACGACGTTCTTGGCGCACGCCCTGGCAAGTCGAGCCCGCTGCCAGTGCTGCTGAACGACTATGATCCCAACGGCGACGTGATCATGATTACGGGCACCTCGGGATTCCCCGAAGAAATGGGAACCGTCGCGCCGATCTTGAACGGTCAGCAGTTGCAGGTTTCACTGCGCCCCGAGGCCAGCGGTTCGTTCGACTTCCAGTACACAATCACTGACGGGCGCGGAGGCCAGGCCACCGCGAACGTGACGGTCGAGGTACGAACGCCGGAAGAAAACAGCGCCCCAGTACAGGCGCGACGGACGGTCAACACGATTGTGCCAGGAGGCCAGTTCAACCGTGACATTTCGACCGATTGGTTTGACCCAGACGGCGACCCGTTCTTCCTCGCAGAAGCCAACGTGCAAGAACCAGACACCGCAACATATTCGGCAAGCGGTGTTGTGTACTACCAAGATTCTTCAGAGGGCGGCGCGAATAAGGCCGTCTCCTTGGCCGTTTCAGACGGAACACTTGTTGGCAACGGCTCCCTCGACATCGAGGTTGTTGGTGGGGCCGTGCCTATCATCGCGGATGCCGTCGCCGTACTTGGCAACGTGAATCAAGAGCTCGTTGCTACGCCCCTTGATTTTGTTCGAGGCGGCAACGGAAACGTGCGCCTCATTGGGGTTCCGGATGACGGGCTGTCCAACGCCAAGGTCAAGCTGGATACCGACAGCGGCACCGTGCGGTTCACGGCATCCGAGCCTGGTTCATACCTGCTCGACTATAAAGTGACCGATGGCGTCTCCTCAGGTTCTGGCAAGTTGCGCTTTGAGGTGCAGCCGATGCCTGAGGGCGAAAGCATCCCCGTCACCGTTCCTGCCTCGGCATTTCTCTATCTTGGACAGACCGAGACGATCAACGTACTCGCATCTGACTATGACCCTGCCGGTGGCGTACTGCTCATCAGCAACGTCGAGAACACCGCAGCAGATGACGGCCTGCTCGTTGAGGTATTGAGCCACGGCATCCTCAGGGTGACCCTTTCCGAACCGCTGACCGAGCGCCAAGCCAAATTTACGTATACCGTGACCAACGGGTCGCGGACCTCTGAGGGCACCGTCACCATCCTGCAGGTTGATCCTCCCGCAAAAGAGAAGCCGCCCGTTGCGCTTCCAGACCGTGCAAAAGTTCGCGTCGGCGAAGTCATTGATATTCCGGTGCTTGAGAACGACCTGCACCCCGATCGTTTGCCCATCATTCTGAGCGGCGAACTTGCGCGCGAGCTGCCAGAAGGCGAGGGCCTCCTCTTCGCGACGGGGAATAAGCTTCGCTATCTTGCGCCCGACACGCCAGGCGAGTACACCGCAAGTTACATCGTTGAGAGCCCGGGCGGCGAGACCGCGACGGCGCCCGTTCAGATCTCGGTGCGCGAGGTGGATGCCGAAACGAACACGGCACCAACACCAAAGACGGTCACTGCTCGCGTTGTGCAGGGCAACACCGTGAAGATTCCGATTTCACTCATCGGCATTGACGAAGACGGCGATTCGGTCACCCTAGGAGGCCTCGAAACGGCCCCAACAAAGGGAACGGTTGTCGGAACCGGCAAAGACTACTTTGAGTATGAGGCGGCTACCAACCAGTGGGGAACCGACGTGTTCTACTACACGGTCTCCGACAGCCTTGGCGCGACAGGCGTTGGCCAGATTCGAGTCGGCATTATGGAGCCGACGGGCACCGCGCGTAACCCGATTGCACGTACCGACGTGCTGTCAGTGCGACCAGGCACCACCTTTGTGGTCAAACCGCTCGAAAACGATTCAGACCCTGATGGTGGACGTCTCGACGTTGTTTCTGTAGAGCAAAGCGACGAGATGCCAAGTGAGTTTGACGGCGAAACCGTCACTCTTTCCGTGCCAAAAGCCGAGGGCGTTTATAGCGTGCTCTACACAATCGAAAATGAGTCTGGTGGCCAGAGCTCTGCCTGGATACAGGTGAGTGCTCGGAAAGACGCGCCTCCGTCGCGTCCAATCGTCGATGACACCGTGCTCACACTCACTGATATCGACGACGATGCGGCGACCGTCAGCGTTGACGTTTGGAGCAAGGTCTTCTACGCAGAAGGACCAAACTCTGACCTTGAGCTCAGCACGGTAACGGGCTGGGACAAAAACGTCGAGGTTACAACCAAACGTGAACTCAGCATTGCGGTGACTGATAAGAATCAGATTGTGCCGTTCAGAGTTGCAGTCGCTGACAGTCCAGAAGTCGAGACGTACGGATTTGTCTGGGTTCCTGGTAACCGTTCGGCTCCGCCGGAACGGCGGGCAGACGCCAAATCCCTCACCGTTGAATCGGGCAAAAAACTGACCATCGATGTGAACGACCAGGTGATTGCGGCCGGCAACAAAAAGGTTCGCATTACTGACGCATCCACGGTCAAAGCAACAAACTCAAACGGGCAGAGCTCGTTCAAGAATGAGACGACGCTCGAGTTTGTTTCCCAGGAGAAATACTGGGGCCCAGCGTCAATCGTGTTTGAGGTGACCGACGGCTCTGCCGGTGATGCGAAAGGCCGGACGGCAACCATTGTGCTGCCCATCACGGTCACCCCGACGGATAATCAGCCGCCAACCATGCGCGGTTCTGCGGTCACACTCGAACCAACCGGCTCGCGCACGATCGATCTCAAGGATCTGACGCAGTATCCATATCCTGACGATATGAAGAAGCTGCAGTGGTCGCTCCCGAAGGGCGCGCCAGCAGGGATGACGGCAACGCTCGCCGGCAGCAGCCTCACCGTTTCGGTTCCGAAGGATGCCCAAATGGGCTCCGTCCTGTCAGTGCAGGTAGGCGTGAGGGATGACGCGAGCGAGGTAGCAGTTGCCTCGGTTGACGTGACCGTTGTCTCATCAACGAAGCCGAAGATTCAAGCCATGCCAGACCAAATTGAGTTGACGCGTGGCAGCTCGAAGAGCGTCGACGTGCTGGCAAACGACGTCGTGACCTCTGAACTGATGCCAATGACAGTCATCGGTGTAGAAAGTCAGAACTCGGTTGCCGGCGTCACCGCAACCCCGAGCGGCGATAACCGCACCGTGACGGTGACGGCCACTGCAAACGCGACGATCACCACAAACTTGCAGCTCACCTATCGTGTTGGCGACGCGACCGGCCAAAAGGACCGCATCGTGACGGGAACGATCACCGTTGTGATTGTTGATGTGCCGGATGCCCCCGGCCAGCCGCGCTATCTGCGGCAAGACTCGTTTGCCAATGATGGTGCGCTCCGCATCAGCTTTGCGCCATCTGCGTCGGCAAATGGTAAACCGATCGATAATTACAAGCTGCGAAGCACCGATGGCTCCGTCAGCGTCAGCTGCGGCAAAGACACGTCCAGTTGCACGGTCACGTCGGGGCAAGCCCCCGTTGGGAAGAGCTTGAGCTACGTTGCCATCGCAACAAACTCCATCGGCGACTCCGTCGAGAGTGCGGCCAGCGCGCCGCTGCGGATTGACTTTGTGCCGGAGGCTCCGGCCTCAGTGACGGTCACGCAGGTTAAAGCGAACACCTCGCAGAGCAACCCCGGAGTGCTCGAAGTGACGTGGGACCTGTCCACAACGCCCAACGGCGGCAGCCCCGTTAGCGAATACGAAGTGACGATTTCGGGTGGAGCCATACCTCCAACGGTCGTATCCGCCTCGAGCAGGAGCTACACCACGTCCTCGCTCCCTCAAGGAACCTACACTGCTACCGTGCTCGCGAGGAACGCAATTGACGAGACGACCTATGGAGCCATTAGTTGGCGCTCGCGCACAAGCGCCGCGGTGGCGGCAGCTCACGCCCCGAGCGTGAGTCTCTCGGAGCTGCGGACAGAGGGCTCAAACGTGGTGGCCAACTGGAGTGGCAATGCTGCGGGCGGCAAGGGGCCTTACTTCGCAGCAGCATGGGATCCGGCAGCACTTCCCGGGTGTACCGCAGTTGGTACGTCGGAAACCACCCATTCCTCCACCAACGTTCAGCTGACGGGCTCCGGAACTGAGAACAGAACGGTGAACGTGATTGTGTCGAACGGATGGGGGTGCGCAACAGCATCTGGCAGTATTGCCGTTCACCAGAAGCCGGCAACTCCAGGCGCGCCAGCAGTCGAAGCAAACCCCGGCGCTGATCTGGATTACTTCGGGGTGAAAGCGACCGCACCAGATGGCGGCAATGTCGTCTACTCGTTCAGCGTGAATGGTGAACCTTGGTTTACCTCAGCCAGCTCGTTTGAAGTCGGCGCTAGCTCCTATGTGAACGCTCCAACCAACGTTCGGGTACGCTACTGCAACACGAGCGATCCAAACCAATGCAGCGACCCGAGTCCTGCTGGAAGCGCACAGGGGCGCGACATCCGGATGATTTGGCCCGTTGGCGCAAGCTGCAAGGTCGGTGGGTCTTCACCAACCGTGCCAACGCCGAATGGACTCAACGTCGCCAACGTCAACTACTGGGCCCTCGACGTCAACGGCAATCAGATTGGTGACCCGTGGACGGGAACAAACCCGCAGCTGCCAGAGGGCACCAACAAGATTGTTGCCCAATATCGTGACGCAACGATGACTAGTACTGAGTCCGCAACCCAGTTCACCTGTGCCCCGGCAGACCCCGTCGTGCCACCGCCAGGCAACGGCAACTAACAACATCCGCATTTCAGCACAGCTACTTTCCCCCAGAACACCCAAGGAGAACACCGTGAGTATGACCCCGGAACAAGCCACCTGGTTTGCCGACGTTTTTAACCGCGTGGTGACAAACGTCGAGACCGCGCTGCTTGGCAAGACCCGTGTGGTTCAGCTTGCGCTCACCGCCCTCGTGAGCGACGGTCACCTCTTGCTGGAGGACTACCCGGGAACGGGAAAGACGTCGCTCGCCCGTGCGATCGCGCAGAGCGTTCGGGGCACGAGCAGCCGAATCCAGTTCACTCCTGACCTGCTGCCTGGTGACGTCACCGGTATGAGCATCTACGACCAGAAGCGTGGCGAGTTTGAGTTCCACAGGGGACCAATTTTTGCGAGCATCGTGCTGGCCGATGAGATTAACCGCGCGAGCCCAAAGACGCAGTCGGCGCTGCTTGAGGTGATGGAAGAAGGCCGGGTCACGATTGACGGCCACACGCACAGCGTTGGGCGCCCGTTCATGGTGATTGCGACCCAGAACCCGGTGGAGCAGGCCGGAACGTATCGCCTCCCTGAGGCCCAGCTTGACCGATTTGTCATGAAGACAACGCTCGGATACCCAGATCACCGCGCGACCATCAGCATCCTTGAGAACGCGGGAACCCGCTCGCACGACAGCGTGCTGCCGAGCGTCATTTCCAGCGAAAACGTGGTCGAGATGGCCGCGCTCGCGCAGACGGTTCACATCGAACCGGCGGTGCTTGACTACATCGCCCGCCTGATCGAGGCAACTCGAATCGCACCAGAGGTCCGCCTCGGCGTGAGCGTTCGTGGCGCACTCGCCCTCGTGCGCTGCGCAAAGACCTGGGCGGCGGTTCAGGGGCGCCACTTTGTGTTGCCTGATGACGTCAAGGCGCTTGCCGGCCCCGTCCTGACGCACCGCCTCATCCTCGACCCAGAGGCCGAGTTTGACGGTGTGACCCCTGACAGCGTGATCGCACAGGTCCTCATTGACGTCGCCCCACCCGCTGAGCGGGAAACGGTGGCGTGAGCACCGCCCCAAAGCGAACACGCCCGCCGTCTTCGTCATCCCCCGCATCCTCTGAGGCCAACGCTGGCGTCAGGGCTACGACTTCGCCGTTTGCCCGTCGAGAGATTCGTAAGAACCGCCGAAAAGAGCGGTCAGATCACACCAACCGTTCCGAAACGATTGGTGCCGGTTCTACCTATGCCGATACCGCGTATGGGCACACCGCGACCCAACTTCGTGCGGCCGAGGCCGGGCTTGTCGGCCGCAGCGTCTATGCTGCTAACCGGCTGTGGCGACGTGTGCGCCGCATCGCAAAACGAACCCTTCGCTGGCTTGGCGCGACGGTTACTGGCCTCGGCTGGAGCATCCTTGCCGTCACGCTCATCGGGTTCGTCGTTGGGTATGGGTTTGGCTGGGTCGAGGCGGTGTTCCTCGGATTCTTTGGACTTGTTGTTCTGGTCATAGCGGCCTGCTTCATGATCGGTCGAAGCGTCTACGCCGTTGACCTGCTCATGCAAAGTGCCCGTGTTGTTGTTGGCGAGCAGGCACCAGGATCGCTTGTGGTGACCAACCCGACCAAACGCCGGTTGTTTCCCGAAACTATCGAGGTTCCCGTGGGGGAGGGGCTCGCCGAATTCTCGCTGCCGAGCCTCGGAGCCGGCGGTCAATTCCGCGGCGAGTTTGTGGTTCCGACGCTCCGCCGTTCGATAATTACGGTTGGCCCCGTTCGTTCAGTGAGGGCCGACCCACTCCTGCTCCTCCGCCGCGAACTCGTGTGGACGGGCGGGCTGAGCCTGTTTGTGCATCCGCTCACCACACCAATCCCGAGCACAAATACCGGCCTCATCCGCGACCTTGAGGGCAACCCAACGAGGGACCTGACAAACAGCGACGTTTCGTTTCACGCCCTCCGCGAGTATGCGCCGGGCGATGACCGCCGCCACATTCACTGGAAGAGCACCGCCCGCACCGGGCAGATGATGGTGCGCCAGTTTGAGCAGACGCGGCGTAGCCAGCTGCTGCTCGCTCTCAGTACCTCAAGCGCCGACTACTACAGCGAAGAAGAGTTTGAGCTCGCGGTGAGTGTTGCCGGCTCGATTGGCATTCGCGCGATTCGTGACGGAAGAGACACAGCTATGGCCGTCTCCGAGATCATGCCGGAATACGCTACGAACGTGACCCCCGCCGCGCAGCGCCTCAGGGTAACAAGCCCGTCGCGGCTGCTCGACGACCTCTCAGGCGTCGCTCACCACGACCGAGCGATCCCGCTGACCCAGCTCAGCCGCGTGTGCGCCAACGAGATCACCGGTATCTCTGTTGCCTTCCTTATCTGTGGGTCGGTACCAACCGCTACGCAGATTCGGTCGGCATCCCTCGCCTTTGATCTTGACACCGAGGTTGTTGCGATTGTGTGCAACCCCGGAATCGTCCCGAGCATCCGCCGCATTGATGGCCTCACTGTGCTGACAGTTGGCTACCTCGACGATCTCAAACGATCCTTCGCAAAATCGGCGGCCCTGTGATGTCAGACGCCAAGAAGAATCGAAGCGCCCTCACTCGGCAGCCGGCTCGCGATGTTGTCGCGAACTCACTGTTCTTTGTTGCGCTTATGGGTGTTGCCGCGGTCACCCTGTGGCCCGTGTATCAGCACCCGTCCGTATTTATCGTTGTCGGGGTCACGCTTATTCTCGGCTCGGCGCTTGCGCTCGTTGGCGCGCTCACGCGGATGCCGGTGTGGATGCTCGTGATCGCAACGCTCGTCCTGTACTTGGCGCTTGGCTCTGGCCTCGCGGTGCCCCAATACGCAACGGCGCCTTTCGTTCCATCCATCGACGGACTCCGCGAGCTTTTGCTTGGTTCAGCCCTTGCCTGGAAGCAACTGTTGACGGTCGACGCGCCGGTTGGCGAATACCAAGCTCTGTTGGTTCCACCGTTTGTGATTGTGCTCATCGGCAGCGTCGTTGGGCTGAGCGTCCTTCTCCGCGCGCGCCGTTTTGCTGCTGCAGGGGTCCTCGCCCCGGTTGTGCTGTTTGTATTTGGGCTTGTCTACGGGGTTGCCAACGTTCGCTCGCCAATCGCCCAGATCTCCGGGCATTGGTGGCTCGTTGCGCAGGCCTTCGCGTTTGTGGTGCTCGTGACGGTGTGGATGCTGTGGCGGGCCCGTCGACGCCGTTCCATCGCAACGGCTGTCATGGCGTCGGCAGAGGGCGCGCCGAAGGTTGCGGCCCAGAGCTCCTGGCCCCGCATCCGCTCGGCTATCGCCGCGGTTGTTGTACTTGCTGTTGGCGGCGGCCTTGCCACCGGAGCGGTTTCGATTGCGACTCCCACACAGGCGAGGGATGTGCTGCGGGACACGGTTGCGCCGCCATTCGACCCGAGCGACTATGCGAGCCCGCTGTCGAGTTTTCGCAGTTACCTTGCTGATGACCGAATTGACCAGACGATGTTTACCGTTGACGGTCTGCCAGACGGCGCGCGCATCCGCATCGCTACGCTCGACACGTATGACGGCATCCTCTACCGTGTTGGCACCCCGGAATCGCCAAGCGGCCTGACCGATTTTGCGCGCGTTCCGTACACCATCGATCAGAGCGACCGCGACGGCGACGATATTAACGTAACGGTCACGGTTGACGGCTATCGCGGCGTCTGGGTTCCGACGGCAGGATGGCTCAAGTCGATCGCATTTGACGGCAACCGTTCCGCCCAACTGACAAACTCATTCTTTTATAACCGCGACGGGGGCACCGCGGCGGCCACGAGCGGGTTGCAGAATGGCGACGCCTACGAGCTGAGCGCGGTACTGAATACCGAGCTGAGCGACGAAGAGCTCACCAAGCTCAAGCCGGGCAAGGCCCCGCTGACGCTGCTCGACGAGGTCCCTGCCGTGCTCCGGACGACGGTCAAGGACTGGTCTGACGACGTTGAGGGCGAGGGTGCAAAGCTCGTAGCCATCGCGGATACGCTTCGCGAAGGCTACATCAGCCACGGAAAACCCGACGAGGTCTACAGCCGGTCTGGCCATGCGCTCGATCGAATTGTGCAGTTCCTTGATGAACCGAGACTGATTGGCGACGCCGAGCAGTACGCCGTGACGATGTCGCTGCTCGCCCAGCAGGTGGGATTCCCCTCCCGCGTGGTCTTTGGGTTCCTGCCAGAGGACGGCAGCGGCGTGATCACGGGCGAGAATGTGACCGCGTGGACAGAGGTCAATACCAACGAGGGCTGGGTCGCTATCGACGCGACGCCAGAATGGCGCGAAATCCCTGAGGAAGAGCCGCAGGACCCTGAAAAGGTCTCGCACCCCCTCAGCGTTCCACCGCCACCCCCTCCAGAAAACGACGACACCGCCGTTCCGTATCTGCCGGATGCCGAAGACAATAAGGACGACGACGAGGCCCCAGAGTGGCTCGCTATTCTGCTCGCCGTGCTCATCGTTGCCGGTTGGGTCGCCCTCGTCGTCTTCATCGTGTGCCTGCCGTTCATCCTCATCGCGGCGGCAAAGCGCTGGCGGCGAAAGAAGCGTCGCGCGGCCGAACAGCCGCTCGACCGGGTGACAGGCGCCTGGCGCGAGGTTGTGGATGTTGCTGTCGACAACGGTGCCGAGCCCCCAGGATCGCGCACGCGTCTTGAGTATGCGGACGCCTTGGGGCAGCCGAGAGTGATGGGCCTTGCGCGTGCCGCAGACCGCGCGGTGTTTAACACCGACCCCGTGGACGCGGAATTTGCGGAGCACTACTGGGACGAGGTGACCGGCCTCCGTAAGAACTGGGCAGATGATCTCAGTCGCCGTGACCGCTGGAAGGCACGGTACTCGCTGCGCTCGCTCGGTGGAACGCGCTTCCGCAGCATCCGCCGCCGCCCGAGGGAGTAGTTGCTGCTAGCCATCCCCGCCCGGCTTGCGGATGCCGCTAACATGGTGAGGTGCCTACACGTCTGAGTAACTACTTCCTTCGTACCCTCCGAGAAGACCCCGCCGAGGCGGAGGTCGTCGGTCACAAGCTGCTGGTTCGCGCCGGCTACATTCGCCGTCAGGCGCCGGGCGTGTTTGCCTGGCTGCCGCTTGGTCTCCGGGTCAAGGCGCGCATCGAGGCCGTCATCCGCCAAGAGATGACCAACGCTGGCGCGCACGAAGTACATTTCCCGGCGCTGCTGCCGCGCGAGCCCTACGAGCTTTCCGGCCGCTGGGACGAATACGGCGACAACCTGTTCCGTCTGCAGGACCGCAAAGGTTCAGACATGCTGCTCGCGCCAACGCACGAGGAAGTCTTCACGCTGCTTGTGAAAGACCTCTACTCGTCGTACAAAGACCTTCCGCTCGCGATCTACCAGATCCAGGACAAGTACCGCGACGAGGCTCGGCCCCGCGCCGGCCTGCTGCGCGGCCGCGAGTTCACGATGAAGGATGCCTACACCTTCGACTACACCGACGCGGGCCTCGACGTGAGCTACCAGAAGCAGCGTGACGCTTACGAGCGTATCTTCACGCGCCTCGGGCTCGAATACGTCATTGTTCAGGCGGACGCCGGCGCAATGGGCGGCTCGCGAAGCGAAGAGTTCCTGCACCCGACTCCCGTTGGTGAGGACACGTTTGTGCGTTCGGCTGGCGGATACGCCGCCAACGTCGAGGCCTTCCACACCATTGCCCCCGAGCCAGTTCCCTTCGACTCGCTTCCGGATGCCGTGGTTCACGACACCCCAGACACCCCAACCATCCAGACGCTGGTCGACAAGGCCAACGCCGAGCATCCTCGCGCCGACGGCCGCGAATGGACCGCTGCCGACACGCTCAAGAACGTCGTTCTTGCGCTTGTTGGGCTTGACGGCAGCCGTGAGCTTGTGATCGTTGGCCTGCCTGGCGACCGCGAGGTCGACCCAAAGCGCGCCGAGGTTGCGTTTGGCCCTGCAGAGGTTGAGGCCGCGACCGAGGCCGATTTTGCGAAGCACCCCGGACTGGTGAAGGGCTACATCGGCCCCTGGTCGACCGACGGCTCCGTGCTTGGTGAGGAATCGGCTACCGGCATCCGTTACCTGCTCGACCCTCGCGTCTCGGTTGGCACCGAGTGGATTACCGGCGCAAACGCCGAAGGTAAGCACGTCTTTGGCCTGGTTGCCGGACGCGATTTTGAGGGTGACGGAACTGTCGAGGTTGCCAACGTTCGCGAGGGCGATCCAGCGCCTGACGGTTCCGGACCCGTTGAGCTTGCCCGCGGCATGGAGATCGGCCACGTATTCCAGCTCGGACGCAAATACGCCGAGGTGCTCGGGCTCAAGGTGCTCGACGAAAATGGCAAACTTGTGACCGTCACGATGGGCTCCTACGGCATCGGTGTCACGCGTATCCTTGCGATCATCGCCGAGCTTAACAATGACGAGAAGGGCCTCATCTGGCCTCCTGCCGTTGCACCCTTTGACGTTCACGTCATCGCCACGGGCAAAGACCCGGCGATTCTTGAGGTCGCAGAGGGCGTCGTTGCCGGGCTTGAGGAGTCTGGCCAGGACGTGCTGTTTGACGACCGACCCAAGCTCTCACCCGGCGTGAAATTTGCCGATGCCGAACTCATCGGTGTGCCCACAATTGTGATTGTTGGCCGCGACGCCGTCGAGGGCTTTGCTGAGCTCTGGGATCGTCGAAGTGGCGAACGCACCAAGGTCGCCATCGCCGACCTCGCGGATGCCTTGAAGGCCTAGGCTGTCCCTTCGTCGCATCCGGTCGCATGCCCGGCAGATCTGACGCAAGAGTTCCTTCTCCAAGTTGGGAAGGAACTCTTGCGTCATTTCTCTTTGAGCGCTCGGGTATGGGCGCTACAAAAATCAGGTACCGTAGTGGATGACGTGTGCGCCTGAGCGCACAACTAACTGAATACTCACAATATGAATAGAGGAGGCCGAACGTGGAAATCGATCTCACCGTTTTGCGGATGATGGAACGCGAGAAGGAAATTCCCTTTGCGGAATTGGTCCAGATTATCGAGCAAGCCATCGAGACGGCATACCTCAAACACGCCACCGAGGTTGAAGGCATCCCCGGTGCAACGCCAAGCGTGCGCGTTGTTCTTGACCAGAAGACCGGCCACCTTGCCGTTCTGGTTCCTGAGCACGACGAAGAGGGAAACATTATTGGCGAGGTCGAGGAATCGACCGACGAGTTTGGCCGCATCGCTGCCTTTGCCGCGAAACAGGTCATCAACCAGCGACTTCGCGACATTGCTGACGACGCCGTTCTTGGCGAGTTCCGCAACAAAGAGGGCGACATTGTTGCCGGCGTGATTCAGCAGGGACCAAACCCTCGCATGATCCACGTTGACCTTGGCAGCGTCGAGGCCATCCTGCCGCCAGAGGAGCAGGTATCAGGCGAGGATTACACCCACGGCTCGCGCATCCGGGTGTATGTCACTGGCGTTTCCAAGGGAGTGAAGGGGCCGCAGGTTATGGTCTCGCGCACTCACCCTGGGCTCGTGCGTAAGCTGTTTGCGCTTGAGGTGCCGGAGATTTCGAGTGGTGTAGTTGAGATCATCTCGCTCGCCCGTGAGGCCGGGCACCGCACCAAGATCGCGGTCAAGGCAAACGACCCGAGCATCAACGCAAAGGGCGCTTGTATCGGCGAGCTTGGCCAGCGCGTTCGCGCGGTAACGGCAGAGCTCAACGGCGAGAAGATTGACATCGTTGACTACTCGCAGGATCTGCCAACATTTGTGGCAAACGCACTGTCGCCCGCAAAGGTGACGAGCGCGTTCATCCTTGATGCAGCGGCCAAGCAGGTTCGCGCGCTGGTTCCCGACTTCCAGCTCTCGCTTGCAATCGGCAAGGAGGGCCAGAACGCCCGCCTGGCTGCGAAGCTGACGGGCGCAAAGATCGACATCCAGCCGGATTCAATTCTGGAAGACTAACCACCCGCTCGTGGGGTGCGAATCCGCTCGTGGGGCGCAAAATACTGCACCCCACGAGCTGGAACGCACCCCGCGAGCTAGGGGAGCAAAAAACGATCGGCGGGATGTGCAGGAGGGTGGTAGGATGAATCCGGTTAGAACGTGCATTGGGTGCCGTTCCCGTTCCCAAAAAAATGTCCTATTGCGAATCGTCTCTGTTGACAGCCAAGTTGTTGTCGATGTGAATGCGGTTTTGCCCGGGCGGGGAGCGTGGATTCATCCAACACGTGCGTGTTTTGATTCAGCGGTGAAGCGCAGGGCCTTTGGCCGTGCGTTCCGCGTGTCGAGTTCGCTTGACACACAACCACTAGAGAACAGGCTGAACGGCTAATGGAAAACTAATGAGCGGCTCGAAATGAGACCCGTCCGTAATTAACGGTCTGCGCCTGTCTGGGCACAGACCCAAGACAGGAGAACTGTGGCAAACCCACGCGTACACGAAGTCGCCGCCGATATGGGCGTCGATAGCAAGGTCGCACTCGCCAAGCTGAAAGAGATGGGCGAGTTCGTCAAGGGACCGTCGTCGAGCATTGCTCCGCCGGTCGCACGCAAGCTCAAGGCAGCCCTCGAGGCTGACGGAGCTGGCAAGCAGGCTGACGCACCAGCGCCAGCAGCAGAGGCCGCACCAGCGGCAAAGGCAACAAAACCCGCCGCGGCAAAGCCAGGCGCCAAGAAACCGACGCCAGCACCTGCTCCAGCGCCGACGCCAGCACCTGCTGCGCCGGCCGCTCCAGCAGCTCCGGCCGAAGCGGCACCCGCCGCTGAGCCGGCAGAAGCGGCCCCGAGCGATGCTGCAAAGGCGCCTGCGCCAAAGGCAGCAGACAAGGCAGACGCTGCACCAGCAGCTGAGGGCGCCGAGGGTGGAGACGCAGCGCGTCCGGCTACCCCAGGAGCCCCTCGCCCCGGAAACAACCCGTTTGCGTCGGCTCAGGGAATGGGCACTGCCCGTCCCGGCGGCCCTCGCCCCGGAAACAACCCCTTCGCTTCGGCTCAGGGAATGGGCACGGCTCGCAAACCTACGCCAAACAACATCCCTCGCCCCGTCGCGCGTCCCCAGGTAACCGGTGGACCAGGACAGGGTCGCCCAGGACAGGGCCGCCCAGGCGGCGCAGGTCGTCCAGGTGGCGCACCGGGCGGTCGTCCCGGTGGATTCTCGCGTCCAGGCGGGGCCCCAGCAGGCGCTGGAGCCGGTGCCGGTGCGGGAGCAGCGGGTGCACCAGGTCGTCCAGGCGGATTTGCAGGACGTCCCACCGGTGGTGGCGGCCGTGGCCGCGGACCGGGTGGTGGAACCGCAGGTGCATTTGGTCGCGGAGGCGGCAAGAGCAAGTCACGTAAGTCGAAGAGGGCGAAGAGGCAAGAGTTTGAGCTGCGCGAGGCGCCGTCACTTGGCGGCGTAAGCGTACCTCGTGGCGACGGCTCAACGGTTATTCGTCTGCGTCGCGGAGCATCCATCTCGGACTTCGCCGACAAGATTGACGCAAGCCCAGGAAACTTGGTTACCGTGTTGTTCCACCTCGGTGAGATGGCAACGGCAACCGAGTCGCTTGACGAGGCAACGTTTGAGATTCTCGGCGACGAGCTTGGCTTCAAGATTCAGATGGTTTCACCTGAGGATGAAGACCGCGAGCTGCTCGAAGGCTTCGACATCGACCTCGATGCCGAACTCGAAGAAGAGGGCGACGACGTACTCGTTGCGCGTCCTCCGGTTGTCACCGTTATGGGTCACGTTGACCACGGTAAGACCCGACTGCTCGACGCTATCCGTAACGCTGACGTGGGAGCTGGCGAAGCCGGCGGAATCACGCAGCACATCGGTGCGTACCAGGTCACCGCTGTTCACGATGGCAAAGACCGTCCGATTACCTTCATTGACACCCCTGGTCACGAGGCGTTTACCGCCATGCGTGCCCGTGGTGCTCAGGTCACCGACATCGCGATCCTCGTGGTTGCGGCCGACGACGGCATCATGCCGCAGACGGTTGAGGCGTTGAACCACGCCCAGGCCGCTGGCGTGCCAATTGTTGTTGCGGTGAACAAGATTGACAAGCCAGACGCCAACCCGGCCAAGGTTCGTCAGCAGCTCACCGAGTACAACCTCGTTGCAGAAGAATACGGTGGAGAGGTCATCTTTGTTGACGTTTCGGCTCGCGACGGTGTTGGCATCAAGGAGCTGCTTGACGCGGTTCTCTTGACCGCTGATGCCGGGCTTGACCTGCGCGCTAACCCCAACAAGGACGCTCGCGGTGTTGCCATTGAGGCAAACCTCGACAAGGGCCGCGGTGCTGTTGCTACCGTGCTCATCCAGTCGGGAACACTGCGCGTCGGAGACGCCATCGTTGCTGGAACGGCTTACGGCCGCGTTCGTGCCATGCTCAACGAGCACGGCGAGACGCTGCAGGAGGCTGGCCCATCACGTCCGGTTCAGGTACAGGGACTCTCAACGGTTCCCCGCGCCGGCGACACCTTCCTCGTTACTGAAGAAGACCGCACCGCCCGTCAGATCGCCGAGAAGCGTGAGGCAGCAGAGCGTAACGCCCTGCTGGCAAAGGCTCGCAAGCGCATCAGCCTCGAGGACTTCACCAAGGCCCTCGAAGACGGAAAGGTCGAGGCCCTCAACCTCATCATCAAGGGAGACGTTTCGGGTGCCGTTGAGGCCCTCGAAGAGTCGCTCCTCAAGATCGAGGTCGACGATTCGGTTCAGCTGCGCATCATCCACCGCGGTGTTGGTGCCATTACCGAGTCCGACGTCAACCTGGCCACGATCGACAACGCGATCATCCTCGGATTCAACGTTCGTCCCGACACCAAGGCGCGCGAGCGTGCCAGCCGTGAAGGTGTCGACGTACGGTTCTACTCGGTTATTTACAACGCTCTCGAAGACATCGAGAACTCGCTCAAGGGTCTCCTCAAGCCAGAGTTCGAAGAGGTTCAGTCGGGTGTTGCCGAGATCCGCGAGGTCTTCCGCTCATCCAAGTTCGGAAACATCGCCGGTGTTATCGTGCGCTCGGGAACCATTACCCGAAACGCAAAGGCCCGCGTTATCCGCGACGGCATCGTGGTTGGCGACAACCTCGCCATCGAGTCGCTGCGTCGCTTCAAGGATGACGTCACCGAGGTTCGTACGGACTTCGAGGCCGGTATCGGTCTTGGCAAGTTCAACGACATTCAGGTCGGCGACGAAATTGAGACCACCGAGCTCAAGGAAAAACCCCGCGTCTAGCGCGAGTGTTTGACACGAGGCGTTCTGCAGAGATCGCTTCGGAACGAGAATCGGGATGCCACGGAATTCGTGGCATCCCGCTTCCGTTGATACAGTATTCATCCACCCTGCTTTGCCCGATCACGAGACTCACTTGAGTTCAACCGATGGGCTCTGACTGGGCAGCGAAAGGACACAGAACATGGCTGAGAACCCACGCGTACGCAAGATGGCCGAGCGCATCCAGCAGATCATCGCCAAGCGCATCGAGAAGGGGCTTCGCGACCCTCGGCTTGGCTTCGTAACGATTACGGATGTTCGGGTCACGGGCGACCTGCAGCACGCGAGCGTCTTCTACACGGTGTATGGCACCGAGGAGGAGCGCCAGGACAGCGCCGCCGCGCTCAAGGCTGCAACGGGTATGTTGCGCACCGAGGTCGGTCGCAACATGACCACGCGTCTCACCCCGACGCTCGAGTTCATTCTCGACGGCATCCCCGAGAACGCCGATCACATCAATGACCTGCTGCGCGCCGCTCGCGAGCGCGACGAAGAGTCGGCAGCCCTCGCAGCCAACGCAGAATACGCTGGCGACGAGGACCCGTATGTGAAGCCTCGCGATGAAGACGACTTCGACGAAGACGAAGACGAAGATGAAGACGATAGCACCGATGAGGATGCTACCGACACGAAGCGCGGAGACAGCGCCGGAAACCTGGCCTAACTCACCTTCGATCGAGCGGAGTGACGACGTCCATGAGGGCGTCGTCACTCCGCTCGTTCTGAGTAATACACCACTACACGCGCCCGTGCCGCGCCGTGATTGAACCCCCAAAGGAGTGCCGTGCGTAGCATCCTTCGCATTATGCTTTCTGTTCGGGAGCTCTGGTGGTTATATGCAGCAATTGTGCTGTGCTCGTTGCTCATGGCCGCAACGACGCTGCTCGTTCCGTTTGTGCTGAAGGCAGCAATCGACTACATCACGCTTGTCGTGAACGGCCAGGCCAGCGGCGTGGCCCCTGTGATCTGGCTGGCGGCGCTCCTGTTGGCCCTTGACCTGTTGAACACGCTGTTCACCAACGTTGGTGGTTATATCGGCGACGTCATGGCAACCAGGCTGCGGGCTATTCTTTCGGCCCGCTACTTTGAGAAACTGCTTTCACTTCCGCAGCGGTATTACGATAATGAGCTCACCGGAAAGATCATTAACCGGCTATCGCGTTCAATTACCGAGGTCACGAACTTTCTCAACTCGTTTGCCAACGGCTTCTTTCAGATGCTGGTCACCGTCGTTGCGGTGCTGATCATTACCGCGGTGTATTCGTGGCCGCTCGCCGTGATGCTTGCGGTGATGTATCCGGTCTACGTCTGGCTCACCGCCAAAACCAGCGCAAAATGGCAGGGTTTTGAGCAAGAAAAAAACACCGAATACGACATTGCCGGCGGACGCTTTGCCGAGGTAGTTGGTCAGATTCGGGTGGTCAAGAGCTTTCGGCAGGAGCGGCGCGAGCTTGACGAGTTTCGGCAGCGGTATTCGAAGACCGTCGCGATTACCAAGTCGCAGTCGCGGTTCTGGCATCAGATGGATGTGCTGCGCAGGGTTTCGCTCAACCTCGTGTTCTTCGGAGTTTTCAGCGTTATTTTTGTACAAACGGCAGAGGGCGTGTTCACGCTCGGGGTCATGGTGTTGCTTATTCAGCTCGTCGGAATGGCACGGACTCCTGTGCTCTCGATGAGTTACATGATCGATTTTGCGCAGCGAGCGGTGGCAGGCAGTAAAGACTATTTTGCCGTGATGGAGGAGTCTCCAGAGGCACAGTCAGGGGCCCTTCGCGAGGTTGGCCAGGGCGCGGCCACGACTACGGATGCGGTTATTGCCCCTGAGACACTCGCTGGATCAGAGCCGCAGCCGAGTGCCCAGATTGACAAGCTCCCAATCGTGTTTGAGGGGGTCTCTTTTTCGTATTCCGATGAGGAATCCCTGCTCAGGGACATTAGCTTTGAGATCCCAGCTGGCGAGCGGGTTGCGTTTGTTGCCGAGAGCGGCGGTGGAAAATCAACCCTGATGAGCTTGTTGCTCAGGCTTTATACCCCGACTGCTGGCCGTATCCGCATCGGGGAGACGGATATCGCAGCGCTGCCGCTTGGTGCGCTCCGGAGGCAGGTTGGGGTGGTATTCCAGGAGCCAGCCCTGTTCTCTGGGACTATCCGCGAGAACATCGCCTATGCGCGCCCGGAGGCAACCGATGCTCAGGTCGAGGCTGCCGCCAAGTCGGCAAACGTGCACGAATTTGTGAGTAAATTTGCTCAGGGCTACAGCACCGAGATCGGTGAGCGCGGGCTTAAACTGTCTGGCGGGCAAAAGCAACGCATCGCGATCGCGCGTGCGCTGCTCAAAGACGCACCCATCTTGGTGCTCGATGAGGCAACGTCTGCCCTCGACAGTAAATCGGAGCAGCTGGTGCAGGACGGCCTTGAGTTGCTCATGCACGAGCGCACGACGTTCATTATTGCGCACCGGTTGTCAACGATTTCGGCCGTTGACCGTATTATCACGCTCCGAAACGGGCGCGTTGACGAAAACGGCTCGCCCAAGGAACTTGCCCAAAGCGGCGGAATTTATGCCGAACTGCTTGCTCTGCAAGCATCGGCAACAAAGCGGGACAAGAAACGGTTGCGGAGCTTTGATATCCAGCTGTAGCTGACTGTTTCGAGGGCGCTAGGCGTGCCTCATTTGGGTTCGGAACCCTTGTAGCGTTTTGGTGCTTTGGCTTGTCTCTTATCGTGCAATGCGGTTTGTGCGCTGCGGTGAGTGCACTGCAGCGCATGCTCGACGGCGGTGAACTCGTCCCCGCAAGGCCGTGGGGGTGCGGCCGGTGAGGGCTGTGGTCGGTGCGCCCTCAACTAGGTCGGTTGTGGTTGTTTCTGCCCTCGGGCTACTGCGTGAGTGCGTTTTCTACGACGATATGTAGGATAGCTACGTTTAACCCGGCTATTTTTGCCTTTAAGTCGCTCAAATTTGTAAAAAGCTGGAAATCGCTTTAGCATTAGGTAGTATTACTACACTTACGAGTTGGTTTCCACGCAAAGGAGCGCACATGAGTTGGAAACTCTTTCCCAACGGAACGGCCCAGGTACAGCAGTGCCGGTCAGCGGTCGAACGGTGGTCGCGATGACCCACGAGCAGCGAAGTGATGCTGCCTTTATCATCAACAACGTCTCGAAGGCGTATCCGGGTGTTCAAGCTCTCGACGGCGTGAGCCTCGAAGGCTACCCTGGTGAAGTACTCGCGATTTGCGGGGCGAACGGTGCTGGCAAATCCACCCTGGCGAAGCTCCTCGCCGGACAAGAAGTGCCAACCGACGGTTCGATTACCATTCGCGATTACGCCGGACAGGTTCGGAGCCCTGCGGATGCCGAAGAAGCCGGCATCCTTCTCATGCACCAAGAGCCGCTCATCATCGACGAATTTACCGTCGAAGAAAACGTCTGGCTGCGCGAACTGAGCTCGGCAAACCGCACAAAGCCGTGGAACCTGAGCAAGGGCGGCAGGGCAGAAAAGACCAGAGAGGCGCTCACCATCGTTGGGATGGGCGACGTCTCGCTTTCAGCCCCCGGCTCAACACTCGCTCCAGGCCTTCGCCAGATGCTTGCGCTCAGCCGCACACAGGTCTCGCAGCACCAGATCCTCCTGTTGGACGAAACAACAGCCTCCACTACCGAAGAGCACTTCAAGGATGTCGAAGACCTCGTTGAGCGTGAGCGGGCCGAAGGCGTATCTATCGTCTTTGTCTCGCACCGCATGCCTGAGGTGTTTGCGCTTGCCGACCGCATCGCCGTGCTGCGCAACGGCAAACTTGTGGATGTTGTGCGCACCGAAGAAACGACCCCTGACGACGTCATGACCATGATGATCGGCGAGGCAGTGAGTGCGCTTGAAGCGCCTGCGCCGATTGATGGTACCGGGCTTACACCGGTGCTCTCGGTTTCGGATCTCGCCGCTGGCAGCACGCGAGGGGTGAGCTTTGAGGTGTTCCCCGGCGAAATCGTTGGAATCTACGGGCTCGTTGGTAGCGGACGCAGTTCAGTCGGACGCTCGATTACTGGTCAGCAAGAACGGCTTGGCGGAGACGTCAGCGTCCACGGGAAAGCCGTCTCCTTTAAAGACCCGAGGGCTGCGCTGCGCGGCAAGGTTGCCTACCTCACCGAGGACCGCCGCAGGGAAGGGTTTGTGCACGACTTCACCAACGGCGAGAACATGACGCTCAGCACGCTTGATCACTTCTCGACGTTTGGTGTCATTAACGTACGCAACGAACAGCGCCGCACCCGTGAGCTCACGGTCGAGTATCAGGTCAAGGGTGGTCCGCAAGCCCTGACATCAACACTTTCCGGCGGAAACCAGCAAAAGGTGTGCATCGCCAAATGGCTTGAGGCAGACCCAGACCTGGTTGTCCTTGACGAACCAACAAAGGGCATCGACGTTGGTGCCCGACTCAACATTTATCAGATCGCGCGCGGACTCGCTGAGAGCGGGAAAGGCCTCGTGGTGATTACCAGCGAAGCAGAAGAAGCGCTCATGCTGTGCAACCGCATCCTCATCATGCGCGACGGGCGACTCGTGAACGAGTTCTTCCCCGCCGAAAGCACCACAGACGATCTGATCCGTTCTGCCCTTGGAGGAGAAAACGAATGACAACATCATCAACTTCAACCGTCACGGCAGACGCCACGCCTCGGTTTGACCTGAGAGGGCTTGGTAACTGGGCAAAGACGCAGTACGCGCTGTACATTCTCATCGCGCTCCTCATCGTTGCTGCCTTTGCAACTGACTCGTTCTTTACAACTCGAAACCTTGCCAACCTCATCCTGCAGGTGTCGGTCATCGGTATTGTCACGCTTGCACAGTTTCTGATCGTGCTCACGGGCGGCATCGACATTAGCGTCGGTTCAGTAGTCGCCCTTGCCGGCGTGCTCGCGGCTGGCATGTGGGGCGGTTCAAACGTCATCCTTGCCATCCTGGTTGCCGTTATCGTCGGTGGCATTATTGGTACCGCCACTGGATATCTTGTTGCGTTCCGGAAACTTGAACCGTTTATTGTGACCCTCGGAATGATGGCCCTCGCGCGCGGACTGGTATACGCCTACACCGAGGGCGTCCCCGCAATGCCAGAAGCAAGCAACTTCCGCGATATTGCCACCTCGACCGTGCTCGGCTTCCCGGTCATCGGAATCATCTGGCTAGCACTCGCCGTGATTATCGCCTTTGTTGTGCGCCGCACGGTCTTCGGCCGCCGCATCTACGCAATCGGGAGCAGCAAAGAAGCCGCACGTGCCGCGGGCATCCCCGTCAAGGGAACGCTTGTGGCGGTATATGCCCTTGCCGGCCTCCTCGTTGGCTTTGCCGGATTCTTGCTTGCCGCCCGCGTTGGCGCTGGAACGCCTACGGCAGGAACGCTTTACGAGCTTGACTCCATTGCCGCAGTTGTGATCGGTGGGGCGAGCCTTGCCGGTGGAAAGGGCCGGGTCTTTGGGGCCGTCGTTGGAACTCTCATCTTCGGTGTGATCTCCAACCTGCTCGTGCTCCTCAACGTCTCCACCTACATGCAGGATGCCTTCCGTGGCGCGCTCATCCTGTTTGCCATTGTGCTCACCACGATCCAGTTTTCCAAGAGGAGGAAAGCCAGCAGCAGTCAAACCCCCGCCTAATCATTGTTTGCAATTCACAGCAGTTTTTCGATAGAAGAGGTCAAAGATGACAATCAAACGACACATCACTAAAGCAATCATCGCCGGAGTCGCGATTCTCTCACTGAGCGCTTGTGGCTCGGTCAACGACGGTGGCAGCAGCGCGGCCGGCGAGAAGAAGGGCGCATCCGACGTGAAGATCGGGTTCCTGCAGAAGCAGCAGGACGCCCCATACTTCTCGGCAATGGTTGAGATGGCGAAGGACCAGGCGAAGGCCGGTGGGTTCGAGGTGCTCGTGCAGGATGCGGCGGGAGACCCCGTCACACAGCTCAACCAGGCGCAGACAATGCTCTCGCAGGGTGTTGACGCAATCGTGGTCAACGCGATCAGCCCAAACACGCAGAAGGCGCAGCTTGACCAGATTGCGCAGGAAATCCCCGTGATCTTCGTTGACACCGGAATCCCAGACGTTGGCGTCACCGCCGTGACCTCTGATAACTCAGAGATTGGGAAACTCTCTGGTGAGCTGACGGCAAAGCGTTTTGTCGGCGAAGGCAAAAAGAGCATCTCTGTCGCCATCTTGAACGGTGGGCCAAACGACGAAATCGTTGGGCCGCAGCGTCAACAGGGCTTCCTCGATGGGCTTGAGGAAGGCGGGGTCACCTATGACATCGTTGGAAGCGCTCCCGCGTTCTGGGCACAGGACAAGGCAGTACCTGCCGCTGAATCGCTGCTCGCGGCCAACCCAACGGTTGACCTCATCCTCGGCCTGAACGATTCGATGGCGCTGGGAGCTTTGACCGTGCTCAAGGACCAGGGCAACACCACAACGCTTGTTGCCGCTTCGTCTGACGGACAGAAGGAAGCGCTGCGCATCATGAAGGAAGACGGCTGCAGCGGCCAGTATGTCTCGACCGGCCTGAACTCGCCGTCGCTCGCTTCGGAGCGCGCGTTCGAGATCGCGCTCCAGCTGGCAACCGGTGAAAAGGTCGCAAGCGACTTCAAGCCAGAAGAGTTCACCAAGGCTGCAGGCATCGACTGCAACAACGTAGCCGACTTCTACGACGCAGACAGCATCTTCTAACCGGCAACACAATACGCAACCTTTTTCACCCGCTCGGGCCCTCTGAACACGTTTCAGCGGGCCTGAGTGGTCTCTAGCGAACGGAATCCAACATGGTAAACCTGAGTAATCGTCGACGCGTCTGCGTCACCGCGCCAAACACAGTTGAGATTGTCAGCGAAGCGCTTCCGCAACTGGCAGAGGGCGAGGCTCTTGTTGAAATGATCGTCGCCGGCGTCTGCGGCTCAGACGTGCACGGCGCAAGCGGGCACCACCCGATTATGAAACCACCGTATTTCCCCGGTCACGAGGTGGTTGGACGAGTGGTGGCCCTGACAGGAAGTACCGCTGGCATCGAGGTCGGGGATCTCGTGACTCCAGAGCCAACGCTGTCTTGCGGCACCTGCAAGATGTGCCGGACGGACCGCTCAAACATCTGCGAAAACCTAGAATTTTTGGGCTGCGGATATCGGGAGGGTGGCATGGCCGACGTCTTCTCCGTTCCGGCGTCGCGCCTGCACAAGATCCCCGCAGATTTCAGCCTGAACGCGGCAGTGCTCATCGAGCCGCTAGCCACGCCAGTGCACGCCGTCCGCATCGCAGGAGGCGTGCACGGCAAAACCGTCGTCATCCTTGGCTGCGGGACGATCGGTCTCATGGTGCTCGCTGCGGCAAGGGCGGGAGGCGCATCGAAGATCATCATGACTGACATGCTTGAGTCCAAGCGCGCTCGGGCACTCGACTTCGGCGCGGATGCGGTTGTTGATGCCGCAAACTCGACGGTTGCAACCGACGTTCGCGAGTTGCTTGGAGAGTCGGCGGACGTCGTTTTCGACTGCGTATCCGTGCAGTCAACGGTCGCAACTGCCTGTGAGATGGCAGACCGAGGCGGATCGGTTGTCATCGTTGGCGTGCCAACTCGCGACGTCACCGTGCCACTTCCCTTCCTGCAAGATCACCAGATGCGGCTGCTTGGCGCAGCCACATACATGCCCGAGGACTATGCGGAATCCATCCGCATCCTTCGCGACGGGTGGGTCAACGTCGACGCCATGATCACGAACTCGTATCCGCTTGAGCGCGCGGCGGAGGCATTTGCCGCAGCATCGAGCGGCAACGAAGTGAAGGTATTGGTGACGGCGGCTGAGGCCTAAGCCTCTGACGAGGCCGTGCGGAAGCGGGCCAGCCCCTCTTTCATCGAAGCGATTCGATCGAGGTGCTCGGTCCCGCGCCGCGCCGCCACCGCGGTTGCCAGAATGTCGATGAGCACAAGGCCGGCAAGGCGGCTGACCGTTGGTGTGAACACATCTGTGTCTTCAAACGTCTTGGTAACAATCGCGAACTGGCAGTGCTTGAGCAGCGGCGCATCGTGCTCGCCGGTGATGCCGATGACCGTCGCGCCGTTTGCCGCTGCTACCTCCGCGGTTTTGTTGATGGAATCTGTGCGCCCGGTGTTCGAGATCACAAAAAAGAGTTGACCAGGCTCGGCCATTGCGGCCGCGATGAATTGCTGGTGAGAATCAACGGGCGCCGAACACGGGATGCCAAACAGCGACTCTTTTTGCTCCGCGTCGAGGGCAATGATGCCAGAAGCGCCGAGGCCGATGAACGTCATTCGTTGTGCCTCGAGGATAGCCTGCACCGTCTGCTCTATCTGTCCGGCATCCAGCGACCCTCGCGCCCGGTCAAGGCTGCTGATGGTGTGGTCAAACACCTTGGTTGAGATGACCTCGACGGAGTCGTCGCGCGCAATCGAGCTGTACGTGGTTGGCAGCCCAATAGCGAGCGCCTGAGCAAGCTTCATCTTGAACGCCTGGAAACCCCCGATGCCGAGCCCAGTGCAGAATCGCATGACCGTAGGTTCGCTGACCCCGGCAGCCTCGGCGAGCGAGGCCATGGTCGAGGAGACCACAAACGACGGCTCCTCGATGACAAGCTGCGCTACCTTCTGTTCCGATTTGCGGAGTTCGGGCAACCGTGCCCGGAGAAGCTCAAGCAGAGGAACGTCGGCTGGGGTGTGCACTGGTAATCCTTACCGGTTATGACCGCTGGGGTGAAGGTCAAACTAATTATTGCGGCTGCTCTCGATTGTAGCCAGAAGGTTCTCTACCGCGAGTTGCGTCGCCCGTCGGGTGCTTGCGTCGGTGTAGCCGCCGAGGTGCGGCGTCAGGATGGTGCGCTCGTGGGTCAATAAGCTCGTGAGCGTTGGCGGCTCGGTATCAAACGCATCAACCGCGTAGGCGGAGAGCCGTCCATCGTTCAGTGCGGCGGTCACGGCATCCGCGTCGACGAGAGCGGAGCGCGCCGTGTTGACCAGGATACTGCCGCGCTGAACGGTTGCCAGGAGTCCTGCGGTGACAAGCGCCGTGCCGTCGGCGGCCGGCGGGGTGTGGAGCGAAATGACATCGGCCCTTGAGAAGAGTTCGTCAAGCGTCACGGCTTCGACCGCAGAACCCGGCTCTGGCGAGCTGAACGGGTCGTAGGTGAGCACGGTTGCCCCGAGGGCGGCGCAAAACTGCGCGAGCATTCGGCCGATGGCGCCGTAGCCGACAATTCCAACCGTTGCATCCGCGATTTCTCGACCGAGCTGCCGCTCCCATCCGCCGCCGCGGAGCACACGGTCTGCGGCGGGAATTTCTCGAAGGCCGCTCAGGATGAGCCCAAAGGCGAGCTCGGCAACGCCTCGCGAGTTTGCGCCCCTCGCAACGCGCACCTCGATGCCAAGCCGCTGCGCAGCATCCGTATCTATCGATTCAGACCCAACACCGTTGCGGCTGATGACACGAAGCAAACCGGCTGCGGCAAGTACGTCGGCGTCGATGGGCTCAACTCCGGCAATCCAGCCGTGAACTGAGCCAACCACGTTGAGGAGTTCGTCTTTGCCCGGGAGTTTGCCGGGGGCGATGCTTACGAGTTCGTAACCGGCATCGCGGAGTGGCTGGAGCTCGGCAACGGCGTCAAGGCCTGGTTTGGTCATCGATCGGGGAGTCACAAGGATCTTCATGATATTGGCTCTTTCATGACCTGCATCTATTTGCGAGAATCTGCGGGAAAATCACATTTCTGCGACAGAAACTCACAAATAGATGCAGGTGAGTTGGGGTTAGGACCGGGTGCTTGCGGCGATCGCGGACAGGCGCTCGAACTCAGGGCCCGACGTTGGGATGGTGATGTGGAACACCTCGGCGATGACCTGGGTCCACCCATGGAGGAAGTAATCCCACCCGTCAACAACCGTGACGTTGCGGTCTGCCGATTGGGTGCGCGCCTGGTCAAGGAACACAAGATCACCGCGGTAGTTCAGATCCCAGGCAATGCTGCCCTGTGGGAAAACTGCGGCATCGGTGAGTGGCGAGCCCGGCGCATCCTTGCCAAGCCCGGTCGCGTTGATCACAACCGAGCCTGCCGGAACGCGCGAGAGCGCCGCATCGTTGAGCTCTGGAGACGGCGCCAGCACCGTTGTGAGGGGCGTCTTTGCGCCGGCCGCTGCGTAGATATCTTGCAGCATCTCGAGCCGCTTTGGGCTGCGGTTTGTGACCACGATGCCGGCTGGTACCTCAGCACCACGCTCCGCGCGGGTCAGGTACCAGCTGATCGCAACGGCGGAGCCGCCGGCCCCAAGAATAAAAGCCTGCGCCTCTGGATGCTCAGACCAGTGTGACTCAGGAATAAACGCTTCA
The DNA here is from genome assembly GCF_011758565.1 of Lysinibacter cavernae. Classification (GTDB taxonomy): domain Bacteria; phylum Actinomycetota; class Actinomycetes; order Actinomycetales; family Microbacteriaceae; genus Lysinibacter; species Lysinibacter cavernae. Next base: position 1,618,983 of record NZ_JAAMOX010000001.1, on the reverse strand, counting down.
AGCGCAAAACCGGATGAGATTGGGTCCTTGGCGTGCACCCAGAGTTCGCCGTCACGTTTTGAAATGCAGCTGATTTCGTCCATGAGCTCGGCGAGGGGATCGATGCGGTCAAACAGGTCTTTGGCCGCGTGAAACATGTCGATCTTGTGTGTCGTGACGAGTGCGCCGAGGCTGAGCGGGTCAGCCTTGATGAACTCGGTCACGCGGCGATATTCCTCGGGGTCGGCGTGAAGGGGGAGGTCGATGCCAACGAGCTGCACATTCCGAAGGCCGAGGGCATCCGCCCACTGAGGGAAAACCTGGCGAATTGAGGAACCGGCCGTGGTGACGCCGATGAAATACAGCGTTGGTTTTTCGGCTGGTTGAAGGGTGTCGAAGCGGTAGGTCAGGGGAGTTGTCATGCTCGGTTACTTCTTACTTTCTACGGATGGTGGCAACGGCCTCTGCGGCCTGGCGCGCGTTGGTTTCGATCGTCTCGAACTGCTCGCCCGTAATGAGGGCCTTTGTTGCGATCCACGTGCCTCCGACAGCAAAAACGGAGGACAGGCCAAGGTAGTCGCCGAGGTTATCGAGCCGCACCCCGCCCGTTGGCATAAACGAAACGCCGGTTGCGGCGAGCGGCGACGAGAGGGCCGAGAGCGTGGATGCCCCTCCGTACTGCCCGGCGGGAAAAAACTTCACCTTCGTGAAGCCGAGGCGCACTGCGGCGAGTACCTCGCTCGGAGTGATTGTGCCTGGGACGAAGGGGAAGCCCGCCTCGATGGCCGTCGTGGCGACGGGAACATCCAGCCCGGGGGATACGCCGAACGCGGCTCCTGCCGCAATCGCGTCGGAAACGTTCTGCTCGGTGAGTAGCGTGCCTGCGCCAACGAGGAAGTCGTCAACGTTGTCGCTGATGCGCTCTATTGCTTCGAGAGCGGCAGCCGTTCGGAGCGTGACTTCCATTGTCGGGAGGCCTGCGGCTTTGAGCGCGCGGGCGAGCGGGACGGCGTGGTCCGCGTGCTCGATCTCCACAACGGGGATGACCCCGATGGTCTCGAGCTGGTTCAGGATGCTGTTGGTCATTCCGAGACCGCCCGGTATCCGGTGTGCGCTGGGTTTGGTGCGGTCGCCCAGCCGTCGGCGGTCGCAACGACGAGGTTTTTCATTCCGCCTGCGTCGGCAATGATGGTGTAGTCCTGCCCTGCATCTGCGGCGTAGCAAAAGAGCGTGACAAAGGGCTCGTCACCGACGTTGACACTGCGGTGGATCCATTCACCAGGAACATTCACGGCTTGGCCTGGCGTAATCTCGATGGCCTCGCTGCGCCCGTCGATGGTTTCGAGGAGCATGACGCCTTTGCCGCTGAGGCAGTAGTAGAGTTCCGCTCTGTTCGAGATTCCGTGGAGGTGCCCACGAGTGACCGCAAATTCGTTGCCGTACTGTCCGGGAAGCATCGTGCTGGTTCCGACGATGAGTGCACCGTCGTGGTTGCCGTATCGCTGTTCTTCTACGCTGTATACGAGGGCGTCGTCGCCTTTCGAGGAACGCTGTTCTGCGTAGGCGGGCTGGTCTTGGTAGACCCCGGTCATGTCGCCGAGGTTCTTCCGGTACACGCGAGTGTGTCCTTCTAGAGAACCCGTTTTTACGATGTTCAGCAGTGTCGGCTGGTCAATAGGTCCGCTCATTCGGCAGCTCCTTCGCATAGATGAATATGTAGTTACACTACACGAAATGAGGAATCGTTGTGGTGAACCTGCCTGACAAGTGCTGAAATATCATGTTTTGCAATCGTTTGGTCGTGGCTGATGTAGTATTACTAACGAATTTGAATAGGTGACGAGTCGAGGGAGATTCCAGATGACAGAGCAAATACACGGCAGCACCATGAACGCAGTTGTGTTCATGGGTGAAGGCTCCTGGGCTGTTGAGTCAATTCAGCGGCCCACCGCCGGCAACGGTGACGTGCTGCTGCGAGTGCTGCAAACCGGCGTCTGCGGAACCGACGAGCACCTGCTCCATGGAGGGTTCATCGCCAAGTTTCCCCTCGTGCCCGGCCATGAAATCCTGGCCGTTGTCGAAGCGCACGGCGAGGGCGTGAGCTCTCCAGCGATCGGCACGCGGGTAGTGCTAGACAACACGATCTTTTGCGGAGAATGCACTGCGTGTGCTCGGGGTAATGACCTGTTCTGCGAAAACTTCACCTCGCTCGGGTGCAATGCGCCCGGAGGCTTTGCCGAGTATCTCGTGGCGAAAGCCAGCAAGGTGATTGAGGTGACAGATCTGAGTGATGATGTTGCCGTCTTTACCGAACCAACTGCCTGCGCCGTCCACGGCGTTGACGTGCTTGCCCTCAAACCCGCATCCGATGTGCTCATCCTCGGGGCCGGCCCGACCGGGCTTATCCTCAGCCAGCTCCTCCGTATGGCTGGAGCTGCTCGCGTGACGGTTGCGGCACCAACCGCCTCGAAGCTTGCGCTCGCCAAACGCTACGGGGCCGACCACGTCGTGCAGCTCTCGCGGGCCAACCCCGATCAGGGCATGGATGAGCTTGAGTCAATCGCTCCTGAAGGTTTTGACGCGGTGATCGAAGCAACCGGCTCAACCGCCCTGCTTGAACGGGCCGTATCCCTGACCCGCACCGGGGGTACCATCCTTGTATATGGACTTGCCGGCGAGGAAGCCACCTCGAGCATCCGCCCGTACGAGATTTTCAGTCGTGAGCTCACGATCAAAGGATCATTCGCCCAGGCACACTGCTTCGACCGCGCCGTGATTGCGCTTCGGTCCGGTCGGATCCAAACCGAGGGCATGATCACGAGCAGAATCCCACTGGACGGATTTGAAGCGGCTCTCGATAACCTGCACAACTCGGAGCACATTAAAACGATCGTCACCCTCGGTCGCCCCGAATAACCCACCCGAAAGGAACCACCATGAAGCAAGAACTCGCAGGAAAACGCGTAGCCGTCATCGGTGCCGGAGGTGGGATTGGGCGCGCAATTTGCGAGACGCTGCAGGCCAACGGCGCCGATGTTATCGGGTTGGACCTTCGCGGTCTCGACCGCTTGCCAGAAGGCGTTGTTGGGGTTGAGTGCAACCTCGCCGATGTTGAGCAGCTTGGCGCCGTTGTCGCCGCACTGTATGAAGAGGATGCCCGACCGATTTCCCTCGTCAACTCGGCTGGCGTCGTTGAAGAAAACATCGGCGTTGAAGACATGACCATTGCTGACTTCGACCGCGTGATGGGCGTCAACTTTCGGGGCCTCTTTTTTGCCTGCCAGGCGTTTGGTCGTGAACTCCTGGCGCGCGGCGGGGGCGGCATCGTAAATATCGCGTCGATGTCTGGCAACTACATGGTCAACTATCCGCAGAAGCAGAGCGTCTACAACTCCTCGAAGGCAGCTGTCACCGCATTTACCAAGTCGCTTGCCGTTGAGTGGGCCGGCCGCGGAGTTCGGGTGAACGCGCTCTCGCCCGGCTATGTTGGCACCCCACTGCTCGAACAGAAGACCGAAATGCATGCACAGTGGAAAGAGAACATTCTGCTTGAGCGCTTTGCGACGCCAGAGGAAGTGGCAGAGGCCGTGCTGTTTTTGCTGAGCGATCGATCAACCTATTTTGTGGGCGCTGAGCTGCTCATGGATGGCGGCATCACGCTCCGCTAGTCTCTCCCCGCCTCCGACAGAAGGAATCGAATGATCATCTCGCACGACCTTGGCACAACAGGGAACAAGGCCACGCTTGTCGACAACGATGGTACGCTCCGGGCTGCCGTGACGGCACCGTACGGCACCGACTTTGGCGTAGGAGGTAAAGCAGAGCAGGACCCACACGCCTGGTGGGCAGCCCTCGCCACGGCAACAGCCGACCTGCTTGAACGCTCGGGATGCTCTGCTGACGACATCGATGTGGTCTCCTTCTCCGGTCAGATGATGGGTGTTGTTGCACTTGACGCCGCCGGCGAGCCAGTGTTTCCATCCATTATTTGGGCCGACACCAGGGCAACCGAGCAGACGCAGCGTCTGATCGATGTCGTTGGGATGGACCGCGGATATCAGATCACCGGGCACCGTCTGAACCCGACGTATTCGTTGGCCAAGACAATGTGGCTTCGCGATACCAGCCCAGACGCCTTTGCGCGGGTGCAAAAGGTGTTGCTCGCAAAAGACTATGTTGCGTATCGGCTCACGGGTGTTCAGGCGACGGACCCCTCCGACGCGTCTGGCACCAACGCCTACGATCAGCGCAGCGCATCCTGGTCGCCGGAGCTCATCGAGGCATCCGGCCTGAACGCCAGTATTTTTCCCGAGATTGTTGCTTCGACGACGGTTATTGGCACCGTGACGCCTCAGGCGGCTCGCGAGACCGGTTTGCGGGCAGGAACCCCCGTTGTGATTGGCGGTGGCGACGGCCCGATGGCTGCGCTCGGAGCCGGAATCACGGATGCCGCGTCGGGAGCCTACGCGTGCCTCGGCTCGTCCTCGTGGGTTTCCGTTGCCGCGCCGCGGCCGCTGTATGACCCGCAGATGCGGTCGATGACCTTCAACCACGTCATCCCAGACATGTTTGTGCCAACCGCGACGATGCAGGCTGGTGGCGCTTCGTTGCAGTGGATTGTCGATACGCTTTCGCCAGCCACGGCGGCCGACTACAGCGAACTTTTGGAGGCGGCGGACCGGCTGAAGGCATCCGAAGAGGGTCTCTATTTTCTTCCTCATCTGCTCGGTGAGCGCTCGCCCTATTGGAATCCGAAGGCCCGAGCTGCCTTTGTTGGTTTGTTGCGGCATCACGAGCGCGGGCATCTCACGAGGGCCGTGCTTGAAGGTATCGCGTTCAACCTGAAGACGGGGCTGATTGCGTTCGAGGAATGCGGGACTACGGCCACCCAGATTGACGTTATTGGCGGGGCCGCGAATGCGTCGGCGCTGCTCCAAATCTTTGCGGATGTTTGGGGGCTGCCGGTTGCCCGCCGCAATTTGGTTGACGAGGCAAACTCCATCGGTGCGGCCGTTGTTGGTGGTGTCGGCGTTGGAATTTTTGACTCGTTTGAGATCGCAGCCACGCTCTCATCGCGCACAACAGAATATGCCCCGGTAGCTGCGAACACCGAGCGGTATTCGCGCGAGTATCCTCGCTTCCTTGACGCCTACCGCCGGCTTGAGCCGTGGTTCAACGAACTGGACTGATCGAGATGAACGAGGATGCGCAGTCAGCGCAGCGCGGTGTTATCCGAACCGTGCGTGGCGACATCGACCCGTCGAGGCTTGGCAGAACGAACTATCACGAGCACCTGTTTCAGGTCTCACCCATGCTTCCTGGCGACGAGCTTGACGACGAGAGCAAGTCGCTTGCCGAGGCGGGATCGCTGCGTGAGGCAGCGACAGACTCGATGATTGAGGCCACGCCGTTGGGGCTCGGACGCAACCCAGCCGCGGTTGCCAGGATTAGCTCGGCAACTGGTCTGCAGATTGTGCACGTTACTGGGGCTCACCACAGCGGGCACTACGCAGACGACCATCCAATTCGTTCCCTGAGCGTGGCCGAGCTGACGGCTCGTTTTTCTGCGGATGTTGTTGTTGGCATGACGAGCGACGAGACTCGGCCCGTGCGTGCAGGAATGATCAAGGCTGGCATCCGCTACTGGCAGATAGGTCCGTTCGAGCAACGAGTCCTTGAAGCGGTCGGGGCGGCGCATTCTTCGACGGGTGCCCCCGTTATGGTGCATCTCGACTACGGCTCGGCGGCCCACGAGGTTGCCGAGATCCTTGACAGATACGGCGTGCGGCGAGAGCGGATCGTGCTTGCCCACATGGATCGAAATCTTGACGCCGGTCTGCACGCCGACCTCATCGCCTCCGGGCTGTATCTCGGCTATGACGGCCCCGCCAGGCACCGAGAGGCGCCGGACGAGGCCATCCTTGACTGCCTCGCGCGGGTAGTGTCGCAAGCAGGGGCCGATCGGCTTCTGCTCGGCGGCGATGTCGCGAGGGCATCACGCTACCGTTCCTACGGTGGATTGCCTGGGCTCGACTATGTTGGGCGTCGCTTTGTACCGAGGCTTGAGGACGCGCTCGGGGCCGAGGCAACCGAGCGCATCCTCGTGGCCAATCCGGCAAGGCTTTTGACGATGCCGGCGAGCTAGCGTCGACGGGACAGCGCCCACCCTGCCGCAGCAACCGAGGCAGCGCACCAGACGATGAGCGTGATAACCGCGCCAGTGCTGATTGAGAAGGCATCCTGGGCGAGGCCTGCCCGCATGAGGTCGGCCATCGGCTGGATGGGCAGCCACTCGTGTACCGTCTGCAGCCAGGCCGGCAGGTTACTCGCGGGGAAACTGATGGGTGAGAACAGCAGCAGGATGAAGATAAGCAGCTGGGTGAGCAGCATGGCGACCATCGGCGGCAGCAGGGCAGCCATGGCGTATCCGATGGATGCAGCCGTAAGTGAGATGAGCAGCGAAGCTGGCACGATCCACCAGGCAACCGAAAGCTCAAGGTCGTAGCGCCAGACGCCGGCAACAATTGCGAGCACAACTCCAGGAAGCGCGATAAACGTCCAAACGGTGAGGTCGGCGGCAAGAAACACCAGCCGGGGGACCGGAAGGGTGTTCATCCAGTCGGCGCTGCCCTCTGTTTTTGACTGGGACATCATTTGTGGGGTCATAACAAACCCAACGGACACAAGCGTGATCGTTGGTGCGCCTGTGGCAAGGAACAGCGCCGCTGCGGGGGCAACGTCGCCGATGAGCATCCCGTAGCCGATGACGGTTGCGACGGCTAGCGCCGACTGCACAACGATGAGCAGCGGCAGGTACTGCGATTGGCGGCGCAGCTGCCAGATGAGCATGAGCCGGTAGGAGCGGAACGCGTTGGTCTTTGTCGCCCCCTCCGAGAGCGCTGAAGCGGCCGGCCGTTTCGGAACGTTTGGGTTGGGCTGGTGGTGTGCCGTGAGGGTGCTCATCGGGCGGCCTCCTTTGTGGCTGAAGTTGCTGGGGGTGTGTTTGCTGAGTCTGCTGTGTGGCCAACAAGCTCAACGTAGAGGTCTTCGAGCGATGCGGCGGTCAGTGAGAATCTGTCGATTTTGCCGCGCCCAACAGACGAGTGGGCCCATGCGACGGCTTCTGCTGCCCGTTCTGTTGGAATCGAAGCCACGCCGTGGGTCTGTGAGAGCTGCGTCAGACCCAGGCCTGCTGGCAGCGCCGGTGGGGTGGCAAAATCGAGGTCAAGTTGCAGGGTGTTTCGCATGTGTGCCGTGAGGGTTGCAGGGGTTCCAGCGGCAATGACCGCGCCGCTGTCGAGGACGACCAGGTCGTCAACCGCGCGCTCGGCTTCACGAACGTTGTGTGTGACTAGCAGGATGCCTGCGCCCGTATCCGCAATCGATCGGATGACGCCCCAGAGCAGTCGGCGCCGCACCGGATCAACATCGTTGGTTGGTTCGTCAAGGATCACGAGCTTGCCCGGAACTACGGCCGCCATGCAGAATGCCGTGAGTCGTGCGATGCCTCCCGAGATCTTCTCGGCGGGAACATCGGCCCATTCATTGAGATCGAGAGCGTCGATGAGTTCTTGAGCGCGCATGGCAACTGCCGTTTTTTCGCCGCCCCGAAGGCGCCCTACGAGCTCGATGGCTGTGCGGGGCTTAAGCCCGGTAATGGGCACGTTTGCCTGGGCTTGAACCGAGACGAGTTCCCTCGCCCGAGACGGGTGCGCAACGGCATCGAGGTTGCCAAGGTGGATGGTGCCCGAATCTGGCTTGAGGAGGCCAACAACCTGGTTGACGAGTGTGGTCTTTCCCGCGCCGTTGTGTCCGAGTAGCCCAACGACTCGGCCAGGCTGGACCGTCAAATCGACGCTCTTATTGGCTGTTGTCCCGCGTTTTCCAGGGTATTTCTTGCTGAGCGAGCTGATGGCGAGTATTGGCGTTGTCACCGCTGCTCCTTTCGTATGTGGTGGCCGTTCGGCCGTGATTAGGGGGAAACGGTTGCCGCGATGATGGTTTGGATACCGTATTGAGATACCAATCGGAATCTCAATACCAAACAGTATCAGATACGCAAAGTGTTGGATACCCTTCGGTATTTGAACGTGGTATCGTCGTCTATATGGCGAAAAAGAGCCCAAAGCGGGAACCCAACGGTGCGGAAGAGCAGTTGCACGACGCAACTCGCGCGCTCGCCGAGGCCGCCGCTAAGCTGGGCAGCTCGCTCGGCGGGCAAATTAGCGCCGAAGCAGAGGCAACCGTATCCAAAGGCCTGCTCTCTGCAGCAAAAGCCCTTGCCAACGCCACAGCGTGGATCGGCAGCCGAACGGCCACGCTCAGCACGCGAGAGCAGCTCATCCGCTCCGCAGCGCGCCTGTTCTCCGAGCGGGGATTCAACGGAGTCTCGCTCGAAGACATCGCCATTGCCGCTGGGTTCACTAAGGGCGCTGTGTATTCCCAGTTCAACTCAAAAGAGCAGCTCTTTCTTGAGGCAACGCGCTACGGACTTGACGCGCTTGCCGAGGAACTTGCGCGCGCGGCCGCCGGCTCAAGCAGCGGGGCTGACGCGGAACGCGGCAACGCTCCTGCGGAAATTCCGCTTTCGCTCGATCAGGCTTATGCCCTCGCGGTCGAGGCAATACTCTTCGGTATTCGGGTGCCGGCTTGGCGCGAGCAGGTCATCACAATCGTGAGGGAGTATGTTCGGCTTCTTCCCCGGGTCGCCAACGGAGCAACCGATGCACCAGGCGACGTCAGTGAGAGTGAGCAGCAGGTATTGCCCCACGAGCTCACGGCATTTTCGCTCGGCGCCATGTTTGCGCTGTTGCAGTCACTTGGGCTTGACGAGGTCGACCACACCAACAGTCAGGGCTAGCCCCAAACACCGCTCCTAGCTTGCGAGTACGTAGCGCGCCGAGCGCTGCGGCACAAGCAACCCATCGCGGATAAGGCTTGCGAGCGCCCTGTCGCGCTGCTCGGCATCCGCCCACAGCGCCACGATCTCAGTATCGGTAACGCCGGTGTCTGCCGCCCTCGCTGCCGCCATGATGAGGCCGCGTACCTGACGGTCAGACCCCTCGAAGCGCTTTTGGGTTGCTCGCTTTTTGCCCTCGTATGCTGGATAACCCGACGCGCGCCAGGCACAGACCGTGGCGAGCGGGCACTCATCGCAGAGCGGCTTTTTGGCGGTGCAGACAATCGCGCCGAGCTCCATCATTCCAGCGTTGAAGACGGCGGCGGCACCGTCTTCTGCCGGCATGAGCGCTTCCATATCGGCAAGATCTGTTGTGGCCTGCGGGGGAGCGGCTTCGCCCCTTCCGTGAACGGCGCGCGCGATGACGCGCCGCGTATTGGTATCCACAACCGGATGCCGGTCGCCATACGCAAACACGGCGACGGCCCGCGCCGTGTAGTCGCCAACGCCGGTCAGAGCGAGCAGCGCATCCACGTCGCGGGGCACAACTCCGTTGTGTTGCTCGGCGATGGTCGTTGCTGCGCGGTGCAGCCAGAGCGCTCTTCTCGGGTACCCGAGCCTGTCCCAAGCCCGAACGGCGTCGCTAGCCGGCGACTCCGCAAGGTCGATCGGGGTCGGCCACTTGTTCAGAAAATCCTCAAGTTTTGGGATGACGCGGCTCACCTGGGTCTGCTGCAGCATGAACTCGCTCACGAGCGTTCCCCACGCGCTAAATCCGGGCTCTCGCCAGGGCAGATCGCGCCCGTTGGCCTCAAACCACGGGTTGATCTTGGTCCACAACTGCATGAGTTCAAGGGTACGGGATGTCGGTGAAACCTCGCGTCGGTCATCTGTTCGCCCCATAATCCGGTTTTAGGCACTGATCGAGCGGCTTTTGGGGCGAACAGATTGCGTGGCCGCCGCTTAGACTGGTGGCATGTTTGGGTGGTCGAGCGAAAAGACAGCGGTGCTTACCGAGATCGCCGACGGGTTCTTGGCGGTGTATCCGAGGGGGCGCACCATCCTTGCGGTCGATGGCCCCCACGATGTGGCACGCAAAGCCTTTGCCGACGACCTCGCGACCGTCTTTGAGCAGCGAGGAGTCACGGTGTTTCGCGCGAGCCTTGACGGATTCTGTGCTCCGTCATCCACGCGGTACCTGCTTGGCCGTTACAACCCCGAGGGCTATCTTGCCTATGCCTACGATGAGGCGCTGCTTCGCCGCACGCTGATCGATCCGTTCAAGCTTGGCGGCAGCACGGGCTTCGAGCTCGAGTCGTTTGATAAGCGCAGAGATCAGCCGGTCGAACCAAAATGGATAACCGGCCCACCCGACGCGGTGCTCATCATTGACGGCCCGTTCCTGCACCGTTCAACGCTACGCGGGGTCTGGAACCAGTCGCTATGGCTTTTTTCGGATAGTGTGGCTGAGGGCGAAGCGGCCCAGTCATCAAGGAATCTCGACACGCATACCCCGCCGTCGGATGCACTCCGTGCGTCGCAGGAGCGGAACGCTGAGGCTGACCGCCTCTACCAGCAGCGTGTGAACCCTGGACGACTCGCTACCGTGGCGGTTGACGTGACCGATCCACTGCGACCCCGCCGCGCCTACCTCGATTACTGTTAGGACAGAAGTTCGTGTCATCCCCTGAGAGCGCCATGGTCGCTGCGCCCACACCCGAGCCAGCCGCAGCCGAGCCAGCCGCAGCCGAGCCAGCCGCAGCCGAGCCAGCCGCAGCCGAGCCAGCCGCGGCCGAGCCAGCCGCGGCCGAGCCAGCCGCGGCCGAGCCAGCCGCCGAAGCCGCGCCAGCACCAACAGCCGAAGCAGCACTGCAGCCGAAGATCGCTCCAACCGGCATCCTGCTCGTTGATAAGCCTGGCGGATTCACCAGTCACGACGTCGTTGCCAGAAGCCGCAAACTGCTGCAGACCCGCAAGGTTGGCCACGCCGGAACACTCGATCCGATGGCAACGGGACTCCTCGTGCTTGGAGTTGGCAGTTCGACGCGGCTGCTCACCTTCTTGGTTGGTGCAGACAAAGAGTATGTTGCGACCATCCGCCTTGGTCAGTCAACCGTGACTGACGATCGCGAAGGTGACCGGATCGCTGCCGCTGCCGAGGCGCAGGTGCGGGCCATCCCGGCCGAACGCATCCGTGAGGGAGTCGCGAAGCTCACCGGCGACATCCTGCAGCGGCCCAGCTCGGTCAGCGCCATCAAGGTTGATGGCAAACGCTCGTACGACAGGGTTCGCTCGGGAGAGGATGTTGAGCTTCCCTCGCGCCCCGTGACGGTCAGCGAGTTTGTGGTGACTGATATTCGGGAGGCAACGACCGACGACGGTCTGGCAGCGCTTGACCTTGAGGTTCGCGTTGTGTGCTCGTCAGGAACCTACATTCGCGCGCTTGCCAGAGACCTTGGTGACGATCTTGGCGTTGGCGGGCACCTTACAGCGCTGCGTCGCACGAGGGTCGGTCCGTTCCGCGTGAGCGACGCCGTGCAGCTTGACGCCGAGAATTACGCTGGCGCGCTGCATCCCGCCGCCGATGTTGCCGCCGATCTTTTCCCAACCGCCCAGCTGGATGCCGACCAGACGCTCGCCCTCGAACAGGGCAAACGCGTCAAGCTTCCCACAACGCCAGACGCCCCTATCGTGGCCGCCCTTGCCCCAGACGGGCGACTGATCGGGCTTGTGCGGGTCAAAAAATCTGAGACGAAGGTCGTTGTGAATTTCCCTGTGGTGCAGTCATGATCGAATGGTTCGCATGGGCCCAAATGGGAATCGCTGCGGTCGCAACGCTCCTGTGTCTTGCCTTCTTCACGATGCGCAAGGGGCCAAACGACTACACCCTTGGGGCTGTTGTGCTCATCGAGCTGCTACTCGTCGTGCAGGCAGTCATCGCGATCGTGGCGCCCTTTGTTGGCAATAAGCCGACCGGCGACGGGCTCGAGTTTGCGCTCTACCTCATCTGTGCCCTCGTTATTCCTATCATTGCCGTGTTTTGGGCGCTTTCTGATCGCACAAAGTGGAGCACGCTCATCCTCGCGGTGACCTGTTTTTCGATTGGCATCATGGTGTTCAGGATGCTGCAAATTTGGACAGTTCAGGTCGTTTAACCGAGGGCGATTTGTTCTAAGGATTCTCTGGGTAAACTTGGGTGGTTATGTCTGAGGTAAGTGGTGATTCTCCCGCAACGCGCGGAAGCGGTTTTGGCCGCGTATTGGTGCTGATCTACGCCATCTTGGCGCTCGCGGCCACGGCCCGTTCTGTCTACCAGATCATCAAGAGTTTCGACGATGCACCCGTCGCGTACCTGCTTTCTGCTGTGGCCGGTGTTGTCTATATCGTCGCGGCAATCGCGCTGGCGAAGTCTGGCGAACGCGCGCGCAAGGTGGCCTTCGCCGCCATCGTTTTTGAGCTCATCGGTGTGCTCGTGGTTGGCACGCTCAGCCTCACGATGTCCGACCTATTCCCGCACGATACCGTGTGGTCTGGCTTTGGCAGGGGCTACGGATTTGTGCCGCTGATCCTGCCAATTCTTGGTCTTTGGTGGCTTGCCCGCGAGCGGAAATCGCAGCGAACAACCGAGGCGGTTTCCTCGTGAATATCTACACTGATCTCTCTCAGATTCCCGCGGATTTTCCGCGCTCAGCAGTAGCCGTTGGCAAGTTTGACGCCGTGCACCTTGGGCACCAGCGCATCCTGCAGCAGTTGCAACAGATTGCCGCAGACAAGGGCCTCGCATCCGTCGTCTTCACCTTTGAAAACAACCCCCTGAGCGTTGTTGCGCCCGAGGCCTGCCCAGAGGCGCTTTTGAGCCCGGCCCAAAAACTTGAACGGATTTCGGAACAGGGTGTTGACGCCACCGTCATGGTGCCGTTTGATCGCGAACTTGCCTCGCAATCGGCCGACAACTTCGTGCAGCACATTCTCTGCGACACGCTGCACGTCTCGCACGTGCTCGTTGGCGCCGATTTCCGATACGGGCACAAGGGCGCAGGGAATACCCAAACGCTGATAACCGCCGGTGAGCGCCTCGGCTTCACCGTTGATGTTGTCTCTGACGTTGTTGCCGCTCCCGGAAGCGGACGCGTCTCCGCAACCATGATTCGTTCTGCGCTTGATGTTGGCGATGTTGAGACAGCTGCCGGCTTGCTCGGCCGCCCGCACAGCGTTCGAGGCGAGGTTGTCCACGGTGCAAAGCGCGGTCGCGAGCTCGGTTTCCCGACGGCAAACCTTGCTTTTGACTCCGAAGGCCTTGTGCCGGCCGATGGCGTCTACGCCGGTTGGTTGCTCACCGAGGGGGAGCGGCTTCCTGCAGCCATCTCCGTTGGCACAAATCCGACGTTCGACGACGTGCTGCGGCGCCAGGTTGAGGCCTTTGTGCTCGACCGAACAATAGACCTGTACGACCGCGTGGTCGAAATAGAATTTGTCGCACGGCTGCGGGGCATGGTTGCCTTTGACTCGCTCCCCGCCCTGATCGAGCAGATGAACGCCGACGTCTCCACGGCGCGCGTCACCTTGGGGTTGACGACCCGATGACAACTCTCGCGGCACCTTCGGGGTCGAGGGCCGGTCGCATCCTCGTGCTTGTGGCCGTCCTGCTGATGTCAGCCAACCTTCGCAGCGCAGTGGCATCCATGTCGCCAATCTTTGTATTCATCGGTCAAGACATGGCGCTGAGCGTTTCTGCCATTGCCGTGCTTGGGATGATGCCACCGCTCCTGTTTGCGCTCTGCGGGGTTTTCACGCCCGTGCTTGTGCGTCGTACCTCGCTTGAGACGGCAACGGTTGTTGCCCTTGTTGTGCAGGCGATTGGGCTCGTGGTGCGCACGGTTGCGCCGGAGAGCAGCGTGCTCATTCTTGGCAGCGCCCTCGTTTTTGGCGGAATCGGAATGGGCAACGTCTTGCTACCGCCGCTCATCAAGCGTCACTTCCCCGACCACATCGCAGTGATGACATCGGTGTATCTCACGCTCATGGCAATCGGCACGTTTGTTCCGGCCTTCATGGCGGTGCCCGTTGCCGAGGCTGCCGGATGGCGCGCCTCAAGCGGGGTTTGGGCGTTGCTTGGCCTCATCGCAATCGTGCCGTGGGTCATTATCGCGGTGCAGCAGCGGCGCGCTCACGTCCAGGCGCTGAGTGACGACGGCCCAGCCGTTGAGGAGGCAGAGCCTGCCGTGCTCGGCAAGATGTGGCGTTCGCCCGTCGCCTGGGCCATCACGATTGTATTCTCCGTTTCGAGTATGAACGCGTATCTCATGTTTTCGTGGCTGCCGTCAATGCTGATAGATACGGCGGGCCTGAGCGCGGGCGAGGCTGGTGCGCTCATGGGCGTCTTCGCTTTCATGGGGATGCCAACCGCCCTGCTTGTACCAATGATCGCTACCCGACTCGGTTCGGTGAGCAAGATCATTTACTTTGGCGTGATCTGCGGTCTTATTGGATACGCTGGTCTCTGGCTGCTACCAACGACCGCCACCTGGGTGTGGGTCGTGCTGCTTGGTCTCATCCCGACCCTCTTTCCCGTCGCCCTGCTGCTCGTCAATCGACGCACCCGAAGCCACAGAAGCGCGGTTGCGCTCAGCGGCTTCGCACAGTCGGTTGGCTACTGCCTTGGTGGGCTTGGTCCGCTCCTTGTTGGTGTGCTGCACGACGTCACTGGCGGCTGGACGACATCCTACGTTGTCATGATGGTGCTGCTCCTTGCCGCCGTCTGGGCTGCCAGAGTACTGCGTGTGCCGCGGCCGGTAGAGGCCGACTGGGAGAAGTAGTCTGCTCGCTGGCGCTTGAGTCGTGTTGTAATCGGGCTGAGCCAGAATCGAGGTCGCAATTAATGCTTCGAATAGCGGCAAACGCGACATCCATTGCGACCTCGATGAGGGTTTCGGCGCGATTCGCGCGGGCTGTAGGTTAGCGCTTGAACATGTAGAACGAGTCAATCGTGCCGTCGGCGGCCATGAGCAGGAAATCTCGGCCTGCCCCAACGCGGGCGCCTTCCCCGTTGAGAATCGTCCACTCAATCTGCACTGAGTTTTGGTTGGCGACAGCCGAGTCAAAGACAAAGTCAAAACCGGCCTGCTGGATGTTCTCGGTGTTGACCTTGGTGATGGTCGCCTCGATCGCCTCGGCGCCGTGAAAAACGAGATTGTCTTCTGCCGCAAACTGGGTGGTGTGTTCGCTCAGGAGCTTGGTGGCGAGGCTGCTGCGGAGAGTTGGGTTGGTTGTTGTCCAGAGCTCCATGTAGTCGCGCGCAATGCTTGGGGCATCCGCAATGGTGATGGACGTGGTTGATGGGCTGGGCATGTGTGATTCTTTCTCTCGAGGGGTGGGTGTCAGGGCTGAGGCTGGTGGCCAGCGTGTGGCGGCTGGAAGACGCCACCTGCAGTCTCCCTGAGCCTCGTGTTGACAACGTCAACATAGCAAGCTCAGGTTGACGCTGTCAACATGGCTAGGCTTTCACCTATGGAACAGGCAGTCGGAACCCGCGATTTGCTGCTCGCCGCCGCGAGCAATTTGCTTACCGAACGAGGGCCTGACTCCGTCACGCTTCGCCAGGTTGGTGCCGCGGTTGGCGTTTCCCGAACCGCTCCGTATCGGCATTTTCGCGACAAAGACGACCTGCTCAGCGCCGTTGCAGCCGAGAATCTCTTGCGATTCGAGGCAGAGATGCGCCTCGGCGCCGAGGATACTGCCGCAGGCGGGACGCCGGTCTACCGGGCATTCCTTGCGTATGTCGCGGTCGCTTGTGAACGACCAGCCCACTATCGCCTGATTTTTGGCGACTTTCAGATCAATAATCCCAGCGAGGCGCAGCAGGCGGCGGCCGCCGCCTGCGTGAATTACCTCTACGAACTTGTTGAACAGGGACAGCGCGACGGCACCCTCGTGCTCGGAGACGTTCGTGAGTTGACGAGCCTGCTCTGGGCGACGCTCCACGGCCTTGTTGACCTGACCCTGTCTCGACACCTGCGTGAGCCGCTCACGGTTGAGGGCCTCACCTCCATGCCTGGACTCATCTTGACGATGTTGAACGCGTTCGCTCCGCCCGCATCCTGAGCGCCTGCCGGCCGAACCTCACACAATATCGAGGTGCAACCATTGCTCTGACGTAGGCAAAATACGCCATCTCCTGCAAACTCACTTGCGAGACTGAGTGATTTCCCCGCGCATCCAGGCCTTGGCTCACGCGAATCTGGGGCAGGGTTCGCGTGCATCCGGGCATGGGCGCACACGAGCACAACACCTTGTCATGACTGGCGAGCGGCCCACTCCCGCTCAAGCACTGCGTAGATGGCGGTGCTCGTCCACTCGCCCTTTGCGAACTCGTCGTCGATGAACAGCGCCTCCCTTCGCATCCCTAATCGAGTGCACAGTTCGGCAGAGGCCGAGTTGCGTACGTCGAGCTTCGCGAAGATGCGGTGGATGCCAACCCGGTCAAACGCAAAATCGAGCAGGGCGCTGGCGGCCTCGGCCGCGAATCCCTTGCCGTGCTGTTCTGGATGCAGCGCCCAGCCAACCTCGGCAGAGCGGTTGACCGTGCTGTCGAGCCGAAAATACAGCTCACCAAGCACCTTGCTTGTCAGGCGGCTTTGGATGGCAAGCCTGAGGTAGTCGCCAGGCTCGGCAATAGTGTTGCGCTTGGAGTGCACCTCAAGATTTTGCCGAACGGCCTCCCTGCTCCGTGGCTCGTAGGGCAGGTAACGGCAGGCGTCTGGGTCTGACTGGTACGAATAAATGTCATTCAGATCGTCAGCCCTCATGAGGCGCAGCATGAGCCGTTCCGTGTGCAGTGGTTCGGTCATCGTATAGGGGCGCATTTTTGTATTCTATTGAACCCTTACGGATGCACATATGTTGTCCTTTGCAACGCGGCGACCAGAAGCGGTGTGGTTTTGGGTCTTGGATACGAGAAAGCCCCCGTTTTGAGCGCGAACTATCCCGTGTTTTCAGGGCTTTCCCGGGCAAAAGCATTGGCGACGGGCTAGGCTTAGCTGCTGAGGAACAACCTCAATAAACTACTCAACGTTGAGACAACCGGAGCACCAAAAGTGATGAATAATTCGCCGTCCGCCATTCGTGTAGAACATGACTCCCTCGGGTCGATGGAGATTCCCGCCGACGCCTACTGGGGCATCCACACGGCGCGGGCCCACGAGAACTTTCCGATCGCAAAACGCCCCATCTCGGTCTACCCCGAGTTCATCCGCGCCTACGCGTGCGTGAAGCAGGCTGCGGCACGGGCCAACGCCGAAATCGGCGTCATCAGCCAAGAAAAAGCAAACCTCATCGATCAGGCCTGTGAGGATGTCAAGAACGGCATGCTGCACGACCAGTTTGTGGTTGGCGTTGTGCAGGGAGGCGCGGGAACCTCAAGCAACATGAACGTCAACGAGGTCATCACCAACCGGGCGCTTGAGATCGCGGGCCACCCCCGCGGAGACTACGCCTTCCTCAACCCGATCGACCACACCAACCGCAGCCAGAGCACCAACGACACGTACCCAACCGCGATCAAGATTGCGCTCGCGTTTTCGCTTCGCAACCTGTCGGACGAGATCGATCTGCTCCGCAACTCCTTCCTCGTAAAGTCGGTCGAGTTCTCGCAGATTTTGAAGATCGGCCGCACGCAGATGCAGGACGCGGTTCCCATGACTCTCGGCCAAGAGTTCCACGGCTTTGCCACCACCATCGCTGAGGACATCGAGCGCCTCGACGACGCAAAGGCGCTGCTGCGCGAGATCAACATGGGTGCAACGGCCATCGGAACGGGCATCACTGCCCCACTCGGCTACAAAGAGACCGTGCTCCGCCACCTCAACGAGATCACGGGCCTCAATCTGGTGACGGCATCCGACCTTGTGGAGTCAACGAGCGACACGGGAGCGTTTGTGACGTTCTCGGGCGCACTCAAGCGCAGCGCCATCAAGCTCAGCAAGATTTGCAACGACCTCCGCCTCCTCTCGTCCGGCCCACAGGCAGGATTTGGTGAGATTAACCTTCCGCCACGCCAGGCCGGCTCAAGCATCATGCCGGGCAAGGTGAACCCGGTGATCCCAGAGGCCGTCAGTCAGGTCGCGTACTCCATCGTGGGTGCGGATGTTACCGTCACCATGGCCGCAGAGGCCGGACAGCTCCAGCTCAACGCGTTTGAGCCGATCATCGCCCATTCACTGCTGCAGTCGATCACGTGGCTTGAGCGTGCCTGCTACACGCTGCGTATCAACTGCATCGACGGCATCACGGCCAACGAGGATCGCCTCGCCGACATGGTTGCTCGCTCGGTTGTTGTGATCACCGCGCTGACCCCGTACATCGGGTACCAGGAAGCCGCGACGCTCGCGCACACGGCCCTTGCCGCCAACGCAAACGTCGCAGACCTCGTGGTCGAGAGCGGGCTGCTCACACGCGAAGAGGTTACGCGCATTTTTGAGCCCGACCGCCTGTCTGGCGTGGCACCGGCCACCTCGTCGATCGCGATCATCCGCGCCAACCAGTAGCCACTAACCGAGAAGGCCCCTCTTCCAAGAGGGGCCTTCTTGCGTGCTGACCTGCATCTATTTGTGACTTTCTGTTCGCGAATCGGGATTTTTGCGCAGAAACTCGCAAATAGATGCAGGTGGATATTCCGCCCTCGATGACTGCATGCCTGGGAGTCCCCCGGGCAGGAGCGTGGAGCCTAGATCGCGACGCAGTGCGAGGTGAGCTCACCGATGGCATCCACCGAAACCGTCACAACGGTTCCGTCGCCAAGGTACAGCGGGGGCTTGCGCGAGCGGCCGGCGCCACCGGGGGAGCCGGTAGAAATGAGCGTTCCCGGCTTCAGCGTTGTCTCTTGCGAGAGAGACGAGACGAGCTGGGCAACCGAGCGGATCATGTTGCTTGCCGAAGAATCCTGGACCGTGACGCCGTTTACCACCGTGCGAATCCATGTCTGCTGCGGGTCGGGGATCTCGTCGGAGGTAACAACGACCGGGCCCGTCGGCGTGAAACCATCGAACGATTTGCAGCGGCACCACTGGGGTTCCTGGAACTGCAGGTTTCGGGCCGTGATGTCGTTCACAACCGTGTAGCCAAAGACGTAGTCGAGGGCATCCTCAACCGACACGTTCTTGGCCTCTGTGCCGATGATGACGCCGAGCTCTGCCTCGTAGTCGACCTCTTCGCTGAGGCGGGTTGGCAGCTCAACCGTGCGCTTATGGCCGGTGAGGGAGTTCGGGAAGAGCGCAAAGAGTACTGGCTCTGAGTTGTTGTCGAGGCTGAGCTCGCTCGCGTGCTCAGAGTAGTTGAGGCCAACGGCGAGGATGATCGGCGGGCGCTGAACCGCTGAGCCAAAGTGCAGGTCGGCAACCGGCTGGGTGGATGCGCCTGCCTCAAGGGCCGTGCCGATCTCGGCGATCAGGGCTTTGCGCACCTCTGGGCCGCGGGAGATGAGCTCCTGCAGATCTCGAGGGGCGTCGGCAATGAGGTCGTCGACAAAAGCCGCTTCGTCGTTTACTACAACTGCCAAGCGGGTATTGGCTGATTCTGTTTCTCCCAAATGCGCAAATCTCACTTCTCTAGCGTATGCGAAAACCGTGAAAATCGTTGATCCTGAGGCTCATGGCGGGGAGGTTCGTTGAACCTCGTTGGGTTGGTCTAAAGAAACGGGGTAAACCCTGTGTGGTACGTACTTGCCCGTGAAAGAATTCGTGGGCCATTTTTCAGGCTTCGGTCACATCTGTGTGCATTCTGTTGGGCGCTGGCGCTTCTTGCCCGTGACCAGAGTTGTGAGGCGGTCGAGGAAAAACGCATCAAAAAACCCGGAGAAAATCGCGGATAAGACGGGAAGCGTATGGCATCCAAGACATTTTCGGCTGTATTTTGCGCTCATCTGCCACTAATGTCGATTACGGTACGCCCCCGTGTGTTGTCGCACGTCGGTTCAGGGGTGTTTTTTGTGTTTCACCGGAAGAAAGCATGTTTATCGAAGTGTCAGATCTTTCCCCGCTTGTTCTCCCCATTTTTGAAAACAACCTTCGCCGCAACGCTGGAGAGCCCGAGTTTCACCAGGCTATGCGCGAGGTCTTCGAGTCGGTTTCCCTGGCCGTTGCCAAGCACCCCAAGTACGCAGACAACTCAATTCTCGAGCGTATTTGCGAGCCAGAACGCCAGATCATCTTCCGGGTGCCGTGGGTAGACGATAACGGACGCACACAGATCAACCGCGGATTCCGTGTGCAGTTCAACTCGGCCCTTGGGCCCTACAAGGGCGGCCTGCGATTCCACCCGTCCGTGACCCTCGGAACGATTAAGTTTCTTGGCTTCGAACAGATCTTCAAGAACTCCCTCACCGGTATGCCAATTGGCGGCGGTAAGGGCGGCAGCGACTTTGACCCGAAGGGGAAGTCTGACGCCGAAATCATGCGTTTCTGCCAGTCATTTATGACCGAACTCGCGGGCCACATTGGCGAGTACACCGACGTTCCTGCCGGTGACATCGGCGTTGGCCAGCGCGAAATCGGCTACCTTTTTGGGCAGTACAAGCGCATCACCAACCGCTACGAGTCTGGCGTGCTCACCGGAAAGGGCCTCGGCTGGGGCGGCTCGCTCGTTCGTACAGAGGCAACCGGCTACGGCACCGTCTTCTTTGTTGACGAGATGCTGAAGTCAACGGGCCAGACGTTTGAGGGCAAGAAGGTTATCGTCTCCGGTTCAGGAAACGTCGCCCTCTTCGCCATGGAAAAAGTTGCGCAGCTTGGCGGAACGGTTGTTGCCTGCAGCGACTCCAACGGCGTCGTCTACGACCGCGACGGTCTCGATGTTGAGCTGCTCACCCACGTCAAGAACGTCGAGCGCGGGCGCCTGTCTGACTACGCAAAGGTTCGCGGCACTCAGAGCGAATACCGCGACGGTGGACGCGTCTGGGATGTTGCTTCAGACACCAAGATCGAGGTTGCGCTGCCGTGTGCCACGCAGAACGAGCTTGGCGATGACGACGCTCGCACGCTCATCAACTCTGGCCTGATCGCCGTTGGCGAGGGCGCAAACATGCCCTCAACGCCTGACGCGATTCGCGAGTTCCAGCGCGCCGGCATCCTCTTTGCTCCTGGCAAGGCAGCAAACGCCGGTGGTGTTGCGACCTCGGCACTTGAGATGCAGCAGAACGCTTCGCGCGATTCTTGGTCGTTTGAATACACCGAAGAACGTCTTGCAAAGATCATGCGCTCGATCCACGATCGCTGCGCTGAGACCGCAGACGAGTATGGCCGCCCCGGCGACTACGTGCTCGGCGCCAACATCGCAGGATTCACCCGTGTTGCCGACGCGATGATCGCCCTCGGCGTGATCTAAACCAACGCTGCCGATGGCCCCTGTTCGTGAGAACGGGGGCCATTGTTGTGTTGTCCTTGAACGCGAGGATGCGGATCGGTGACCGCCGCATGCGGGTTGCTGGGCGACTCGGCAAACTCGCCCAGGCATCCATCAACCCGCTATCGTTGCGAACATGACCTCACCGTTGCTGCACGAGCAGCGTATCAACGCGCCCGCCAACCAAGTGGTGTTTTTGCAGCCAACTGGGTACGCACAACCGGCCGTGAAAAAGAACGCCGGATTTGTTGTTGCGATTATTGCGCTTGTGCTGTTGGCCTTCATCTTCATCGCCGTTGTTGCGTTCATGATGAGTTTCCTCGGGTCTGGCGCCGTCATCGGATGCTCGCTTGTGGCGCTGATCCCACTCACCGTTGTCCTGCTCACGGCGGCCTGGGTCGACCGGTGGGAGCCTGAGCCCCGTCTTGCCCTTGCCTTTGCGTTTTTATGGGGTGCCGGGATGTCAGTGCTCCTGTCCCTGCTTGTGGATACCGCGGTGCAGGTGAGCCTCATGGTGACGGGGGCCACCGGGTCTGAGGTCATGAGCACGGTTGTGCAAGCTCCACTCGTTGAAGAAGCGTCAAAGGGGGCAGGGCTCTTGCTTGTCCTGCTCGTCTGGCGCAAGACGTTTGACGGTGTGGTTGACGGCCTTGTGTACGCGATGGTCATCGCTGCGGGGTTTGCCTTCACCGAGAACATCCTCTACTTTGGCGATGCGCTTGCGACGAGCGGAAGCATGGGGCTCACCGAGACATTTGTGCTGCGCGGCATCCTCTCGCCGTTTGCTCACGCCATGTTTACCGCGTGCACAGGGTTTGCACTTGGCTTTGCGGTGAGCAGGGGCGGCGGCTACCGCATCCCAACGTATTTTGTTGTTGGCCTTGCTGGCGCTATTTCGCTTCACGCGCTTTGGAACGGCTCAACGTACGTCAATTTCTTTGCCCTGTATGCGCTTGTTCAGGTGCCGATGTTTTCGCTCTGCATCTGGTTTGTGTTTATCGTGCGTCGCCAAGAGCGACTGCTCACGGAGCGGCGCCTCATGGAATATGCCGCTGCCGGATGGTTTAGCCCAGGCGAAGTCCACATGCTTGCGACGAAAAAGGGGCGGGCCGGGGCGAAGCGCTGGGCAAAGTTGCAGGATGAGCCGCACCGCCGTGCGATGCAGGCCCTCCTGAGCCAGTCGACGCGCCTCGCATACACCCGGCAGCGGATCGTAACGGGACACGACCGTGCCGGCTCGATCGCCCTTGAAGCCGAGCTGCTGCGAAGCACCGCTGAACTC
This sequence comes from Lysinibacter cavernae, assembly GCF_011758565.1. Lineage (GTDB taxonomy): Bacteria > Actinomycetota > Actinomycetes > Actinomycetales > Microbacteriaceae > Lysinibacter > Lysinibacter cavernae. Next base: position 1,596,430 of record NZ_JAAMOX010000001.1, on the reverse strand, counting down.
AGGCGATTCCTATCGGGAGACTTTAGGTAGCGCGTCTCAGCATCGCCCGGTTTGTGAAGGATTCGGGACCGCGCAGATACGCCAAGAACGTAATTCTTGGTGCCTGGTGACGGCTCGCATTCTCATGGGGCATGATGGTTCTATGACTGAATCATCACGCGAAAAGCCAGAAATCGACTTTCCCGAAGGCGAAGCGCCTACCACCCTCGAAATCACCGACATCATTGTTGGCGACGGGGCAGAAGCAACCGCTGGTTCGACCGTTGACGTGCACTACCTTGGCGTAGAGTTCGAATCCGGCGAAGAGTTCGACTCTTCATGGAGCCGCGGCGAATCCATCAACTTCCCGCTGCGCAGCCTCATCGCTGGGTGGCAGGTTGGCATCCCCGGCATGAAGGTCGGCGGCCGTCGCAAGCTCGTCGTTCCTCCGGCACAGGCCTACGGCGCAGGCGGATCAGGTCACCCGCTCGCCGGCAAAACCCTCATCTTTGTGATTGACCTGCTTGGCGTGAGCTAAGCCTGTTCGATCCTGTCGCGGCGTCATCCGGTTTCCGGATGGCGCCGTTGGCGTTTCCGAGGACGTCCACGTGGCATCCGCTTGGCCGTCGCACGCAGTGGTGGATGTCGGGCGCGGGGTCCTTGCCGGATGCTGGAGGCAGACCGCCGCATCCTCGCGCCGGGAATACGAACGCATCGAGCGAGGTTGTCCCTGTCGGAGGCTTTTGTGAAATTATCTGTTCTTGATCTTGTACCCGTCCGTGGTGGCCAGTCGACGTCGCAGGCACTTGCCGCGACCGTATCCCTGGCCCAAACGGCAGATTCGCTCGGCTTTGAGCGTTTCTGGCTTGCCGAACACCACAACATGTCGGCGGTAGCCTCAACGAACCCGCCGGTGCTCATCGCCATGGTTGCGGCGCAGACCGAGCGCATCCGCGTCGGGTCTGGCGGCGTCATGCTGCCAAACCATTCGTCGCTGATCATCGCTGAGCAGTTTGCCCTGCTCGAGGCCGCAAACCCCGGCAGAATTGACCTTGGCATCGGTCGTGCGCCGGGCAGCGACCCCGTGATTACTGCGTTCCTGAGCCAGAGCGGGCCGACCACAAGCGTCGACCGGTTCCCCCGCCAGATTATGGAAGTGCTCACGATGATGAGCCCTGAGGGAACTCGGGTTCGGCTTTCGAGTGGCCCTGATTACGAACTGCGCGCCACTCCGGCCGCGACGTCGGCTCCTACGCCCTGGTTGCTTGGCTCGTCTGACTACTCGGCGCAGCTTGCGGGAGAGATGGGTCTGCCCTACGTTTTTGCGAATCACTTCGCTGGTGCCGGCCAGGCGCGCGCCCTTGAGCTGTATCGCTCGATGTTCACTCCCTCTGAGTATCTGGATGCCCCGAAAACGTTTGTGATTGTCAACGCCTCCGTCGCAGAGACGGTTGAGGAGGCCCGTCGCGCCGCCCTGCCGCAGCTCCTACAGTTTGCTCGACTGCGGCTTGGCAAGAAGCTTGGGCCGGTGTCCGTTATTGACGACATTATTGAGTCGGCGCTGAGCGATGAGGAGCGTGTGCTCATCGAAAAACTGACCGAATCGTGGATTATCGACGAGCCGGCCGCCGCTTGGAAGCGCATTCAGGCGTTTGCCGACGAACAGGGCGCCGATGAAGTGATGATCTCGCCAAACTCAGGCGCGTACCTCGCGGATCCGCTCGACCACACACCGTCGCGGGAGCGCACACTGCGCCTCCTCGCGGAACAAGCGCGGGACTAGCCCACGGCAATCGACCTGACCCAAATATGTCATTCACGCACAGAATAGACACATTTGGGTCAGGTCGATTGTGTTCCCGACGATCTTAGGGCTGAGCTAAGCGACGAGGGCGCGAAGGGGGCTAGCGATCGAGGGGGCCGCAACAACGAGGAGATCGGTGCCCGGCACTGAATCAGCCGACCGACCGAGCACGGTCGCGCCTGCCTCGCTCGCGACGAGGATGCCAGCGCCAAAATCCCAGACCTTCAGCCCCGACTCGTAGTAGCCGTCGAGGGAACCAGAAGCGATCGAGCACAGGTCGAGGGCGGCCGAGCCGATGCGTCGGATGTCGCGAACCTCAGGCAGCAGCGAGGCCACGACCTGGCCCTGCGCCCGGCGTTTTTCTGACGTATAGCCAAACCCGGTGCCAACGAGTGAGCTTTCGAGCCGCTCAACCGGATTGACTGAGAGGCGCTCGCCGTTCAGGAACGAACCGCCGCCTCGCTGAGCCGTGTAGCGCTCGCCGGTGCTCGGATTGAAGACGCAGCCAACGAGGGTGAGCCAGCCGTCAACGCTCCCAGGCGTTGACGGGTCAACGCTGATGGCTGCCGCAACAGAGACCGCGTAGGCGGGGATGTTGTAGAGGTAGTTAACCGTGCCGTCGATTGGGTCAACGAGCCACGTGACGCCGCTTGTTCCTGTGACGCTGTCGCCTTCCTCTTCTCCGAGGACGGAGTCGTGAGGGCGTCGTGCCGTGAGCTTCTCGATAATGAGTTTCTCGGCGGCGCGGTCGGCGTCGGTGACCACATCCACAATCGACGATTTGGCGGCCGCAACGTGCACGCCCTCGCGACGCATCTGATGGATGAGCGCAGCGGCAGCCTCCGCGGCTTCGACAGCCGTACTCAGCAGCTCGGAGAGCTGGGGGAGAAACTGAACCGGAACCGCAGCGAGCGACTGCTCGTTCTGAGTTGACATCAGTTGCCGAGTCCGCTGACACTCAGGAGGAGCAAGACGACAGTGATGAGTGGGAAGAGGCCCTGTGTGATGGCGGCGCGAATGTATTTCTTGCCGCTGATGACGAGCACGATTGAGGCCGCAAGCATGCAGCTCACCGAGAAGATCGCGAGCACAAATCCGGCTTCTGTCATTCCCGTTCCGTAGAGGATCGCGCCAATTATGGCACCGACGGCTAGGAACAGGTTGTAGAAGCCCTGGTTGTAGGCAAGTTTCGCGGTTGTGTCAGCCTCTTCCTGCGTGGAAAGGCCAAACCGCTTCCAGACGCTCGGCTTCTGCCAAGCGATGCTTTCCATGTAGAAGATGAGAACGTGCAGCACCGCGGCAAGCGTGGCGGAAATGGTCACAAGAACGGTCATAGCTTTGAGCCTATCGCCTGTGACTTCTGGCGGGAATACTCCGTACCCGGTTCGTTTGCGAGGGATGCTGGTCGCCGCCAGCCCCCGGCATTCACAGGCCGCCTCTGTGCCTGGCCTAGTACCCGGGTATGACAGGGCAGCCGAGGTTGGTACCGTCCGCCGATGTGTGCTGCCCATGGAACGCGTTGACTAGAACCATGAAAACACCCGTCATTACCGCGCGACTTCTCAACAAAAGCTATGGCTCAACCGTTGCCCTTGGCGGCGTGAGCCTGGCCATCAATCGTGGCGAGGCAATCGCCATTATGGGAACCTCAGGCTCAGGCAAAACAACACTGTTGCACTGCCTCGCCGGGCTCATTGTTCCTGATCATGGCGACGTTGCATTCCACGACAGCGTTGGCGGCGCCGACCCTGCGTTGATCAACAGGATGAGCGATGCTCAGCGCTCTGCTCTTCGTCGCGACCGCTTTGGGTTCGTCTTTCAACAGGGGCTGCTGCTGCCAGAGCTGACCGCTGTCGAGAACACGGCGCTGCCGCTCATGGTTGCTGGGCTCCCACGTCGGGCGGCTGAGGAACGCGCAGCCCAGTGGTTGCAAGCTCTCGGCCTTGCCGGAATGGAAACACGACGGATCGGCCAGTTGTCTGGCGGTCAGGCGCAACGTGTTGCTATTGCCCGAGCGCAGGTAACGGCTCCCGATATCGTGTTTGCCGACGAGCCAACCGGGGCCCTCGATTCGCGAACGTCGGAAGAAGTGTTGACCATCCTTCGAGACACAACGCTTAACAGAAACGGCGCCCTTGTCATTGTGACGCATGACGAAGCCGTCGCCCAGCGCTGCCACCGGGTCCTTCGGCTGCGCGATGGTGTACTCGAGGGAGCTCTGGCCGCATGATCGAGGCACGCAATATCGTCTACGACCTTGCCGATCAGCAGCCGGTTCGAACATCCGCTGTTCGGCAAGCGTTCCTGCCGTTTGTGCTGACCGCGAGACTCGCGAAGCCGAGCGCGGCAGCCGGCGGTGAGCGATCAGCATCCCGAGCCGCGCTGCTCCTCCCAATTGTGGCGTTTGCCGCCGCAACCGCGCTGAGCCTGACGGTGCTCGGAGGGCTCATGATGTTTATCGAGCAGCCGCGATTCGACAGCATTTACATCTTGTTCGCGGGCTTCGCGGCGGTGGTATTGTTCGTCCCTCTGCTGAGTCTCGGTGGTGCGGCTGCTCGGTTGTCTGCGAGGCGGCGTGATGATCGCCTCTCAACACTTCGGCTGCTTGGCGCATCGAGCGCAACGGTTGCCGCGATGACCATTCTTGAGTCGGCGGCACTTGCGCTCATCGGGGCGCTCGCCGGGATTGTGCTGTACCTTGTCCTGCTCCCGATCGTTGGCCTGCTGTCCTTTGGGGGAGGGGCCGTCGGGTCAGGGTTGTTGCTTCTCTCACCCGGCCTTATTTCGCTGGTTGTCTGTGCGATGGTTCTCTTGTCGGCAATCAGCGCGCTGCTGAGCATTAGGACCGTCGTGTTGTCTCCGCTCGGTGTTCGGATGCGCACCAACGCCCCGCCGCTGCGCAAATGGATGTTTGTCATTGTTGCCGCGATTATTTTGCTGTGCGTTGGGATGTTGCAGATGCTCAGCGCCGCGGCGTCAGAGGCGATGGTCATCACCATGGTCTTTGGAGCCTTCGGGGCTGGCATAGCCGTGCTCAATCTGCTTGGCCCGCTCGTGATCGGTGCTGTTGCTCGGTTCAGGATGCGGCGGGCTCAGACCATCGAACAGATTATTGGCCTCCGCCAAATCCTTGAGTCGCCAAAGGCTGTTTGGCGTCAGGTTGGCGGCGTTGCCATTACGAGTTTTGTTGCGGTGATTGCCGGCAGCGGGCTGGCGATCACGTCATCCGTCGGCACGGACGGTCTTGACTCCGCAAGCCGCATCCTCATGGCTGATACACAGACGGGCGTCTACGTAACAATCGTGATTTCGTTTGTCATGGTTGCCTGCGCGGTTGGCGTGAGCCAAGCCGCTGCCGTCTACGACCGGGCCGAATACTATCGAAGCCTGTCCACTATCGGCATGCCTCTGGCCGCAGTTGATAAGGCTCGCCGGCTGGGTGTGATTGCCCCGCTCCGCTGGGTGATGGCGGTATCGCTCGGGCTTGGTTGTCTGCTCGTGTTCCCACTCGTCGGGATGGCGATCATCTTTGCGCCGGTATCCATCGCAACTATGGCGCTGTTCCTTGCTGGAGGCGTTGGCCTCGTCTGGCTGGGGTTGTGGGCAACTCGTCCGCTGCTGCGGTCGCTGAGCGCTCCGGCCTAACCCCGAACCTTGCACCGCGGAACCGGCGGCGCCTCGGCTCGACCTGACCTTGTTGTCGGTCTCGCCGAGGCGTCGCCGGTGTTGTGTGCCGGTGCGGTCGGAGATGGTGGCACGGCAGAAATAACATTCCCTAACAGCTGGTATGCTAACTGTTGGGGATTGCGTCGCATTGGGGAATGTCGGCCAAGTTTTGGGGATGTGCGGCAGCTCTTGGGCCGCACACACACTCACAGCAACTCTTTGCAAAGTTTTTTTACGCTGCGCGAATGGTTTTGCGAGTTTTATCGTCTCTAACCTCTGATCAACGAAGCGATCGATGCTGTCTGCGCTGTGCGCAACGACAATCGGTCATGTCATTTAGGGGATGTTTAGTGTTTGAGAAGAACTCGATACACGCGGCTGGGGGCGGCAGCAGGAAGTCGTTCGCGGCGCTCGCAACGGCGCTGACCCTCGCCGGAGTCGCAACGTTTGGCGGGGTTACTGATGCGCAGGCCGCGCCAGGTGACGCGGTCGTCGGCGACCTCGGCGTTTCCATCGCCTTTGATGGGACGCCGGGATTTGACCAGGACGACGAACCAGGTCACGACTCGAGTCCGGCAAACGGTGTCGTTCGATCGCAAGATACCGTCGAATACCTCGTCGCGACCTCATTTGCCGCAACGGGCGAGGTTCGATACAAGGCAACACTTCCCCTCGGCGCTGAGTGGGATCCAACCTCCGTGGTTGCGTCAGTATGCAACAGCTCTGGCAGTGGCCTCACCGATTCAAACCGAACGCTGAACTGCAACCTCACCGCAAACCAGGTCACCGGATCGTTCCACGTCCGTGCAATCGCCACGACTGCGGGAAATGGTGCCGTGCTGGAGCCGACGTTTACCGCAGGAGACAAGAGCATCACCGCGCCGGCGGTTCGGGTATCCGCGACGCCAAAGGCAGAGTTGCGTACGTACCTGGATACCGGCAAAATGCCGTACCAGTTGAATGGAAAAGATGGCATCGCCCAAAACCTTCTTGTCTTTGTCGGATCGACAGACTCGGCCGCTGGCAATTTCAAGGGCTACGAATCGTTCAACAATGGCTACTCGTACACCGTCTCTGTTGCGCCGCACGCCCAACTTGCCGAAGGCAAAATCCTGGTCGGAGACGGAAGCATCACGGTAACCCAGCCAAATGGACCTGGCACAGACCTCATCGTCTCCGTTTCGGGGCAACGCACCGACATGATCAAATCGAGGGCGGTCGCTGGTACGCCAAAAGAGTTCAAGTCGTTCTCGCAGCAGCAACTGTGGATCTGGACACCGTTTGATCCCACCATCCCGGCAAATACCCCAACGGCAGTCGGCGGCCAACTGCGTAATTTTGCGCCGGTCTCGACGAGCGGGGCGCCAAACCTTGGTGGCGCGCCCGCGCCAGGGCAAGACCCTGCTTTTGTCTGCCCTGCGCTCGCCGGTGGCGCGCAGCTGTCATGCTACGGACAGACGGTTAACCGCACGACCGTTCCTCAGATATTTGGATCAAACGGTGGCGCCATGAACGGCCAATCTAGTTTCCTCTACGGAGATACTCACGGATATACCAACGGCGGCGAATTTGTGCTGCCTGGTCAGCCCTTTCTAGCGCTGACCGGCGTGCGGAACGCACAATCGGCGGGGGCATCCGATACCGGGGTGTGGGGAGTATCGGCATGGGACCCGAAGCTGCTGCAGCTCAACGGCGTGCCATCCACCCGTCTAACCCCGAGCGGAAACAGCGAATCGTTTTATTACCTGTGGCCTGGAACAGAGGTGGCGCCGTCGGATCACACCATCGAGTACAGCGACCACAGCTTCGCCTCCGACGCGGAGCGAAAGAGTTTTGATCCAGCATCCATCACCTGGGTGAGCGACCCGAGTGCGCTCCCAGGCGGGATAGCCTCGGTCTCGGCACTCCGGGCTACGTACCTGAAGCCGTTGGAGATCAACAGCACGTTTGGGCTGGTCAACCCGCTCGCGCGTACCATCTCACCGGAATCCATGGCCCTTCCCGCTGGCACCACGCTGCCCTGGTTCTGGCAATTGGGTTCTACCTCGCAGGAGCGCCGAGCCTCAACCTCCCCAGGAATTACGGGAATTCGTCCTGACGGCGGTACCGTGCAGACGGCCTCGGCGCTCGTCCGCTCTACGGTTGACTGGAGCCCTATCTCGGCAACACCTGGTGGGACATCCGAACTCCTGATTACGCCAAAACTGGTTGGCCCGGCAAAGGGCACCACCGCGTCAACCGCAAAAAACGTCTCCTTGAGCGTGACGATGGATTCCACCTGCGTTGAGCCGTTGTGGGATGTTGTGACCAACCTTCCTGGGTATGACTCGCACACCCAAGCCGACCTTGGTGCAGACGGCATCGGATGCACAGCAGACGACGGAAAGCCGGCGACCATCAGCTTCAACTTTGGCGATCTCTCTGCCCCCGCAGGAGCCGCTGGCCCCGGTCGTTTTCAGGGTCATGCGACCAGCCTTGACGTTCTCCATATTCCTGTAGTGACTTCCCCGCTCACACCGTCAGGCACGGTCAATACGGCAACGGTCATCGCTCGCTCAGATTCGGACCTGACCAGAGAAGACGTCTCAAGCATCGAAGACCGCACGGAGGCTGCAAAACTGACCGTGAGCGGCGTCGCAAGTTTTGGCGGTGGGAAAACGGCCAATACAAAGAAGCCGGGACTCGTCGAGCCTGATGAAGACTTCAGCTACACCGTGAACTGGTCAAATGGCACGAGCGACAAAGTTGGTCGTGGCACGTTTGTCGACGTGCTGCCGTACAACGGCGATGCGCGAGGCACAACAGGCATGCCTGCCAGTGGGTTTGTTGTTTCTGACGTTGTGGCATCGACGCAGAACCCCGCTGTCATGGGAAATGTCGCCATCGAGTACTCGGTTGAGAACCCGGATGACATCGCCACGGCGCTGAAACTTCCAAATAACAGCGACGGCAACTCCGGAATCGACTGGAAAACCGGCGATGTGCCAAAAAACGCAACCGCGGTGCGCTTCATTACGGATCAACCAATCGACTCCGGATACAGCGGGTCGGGCACGATCTCGCTCTCGCTGCCTGGCCTCGCCCTCAACGGCATGCTCAAGAACGATTTCTACGGCAAAACTGCCGCGGTAAACGGCGACGAAAACAGCATCAAACGGATTGTGGCGGCCGCAGAGGTGAGCCTCGCAGCCTCGGCAGGCTCGTTGGCTGGCACGGTGCAGATCGATTCGGATTTCTCGAACTCGCTCACGCCGAGTGACCCGTTCTGGCCGGCGAGCAGCAAAACACTGACACTGACAAGCGCAGAGGGAAGCTCGGCAACGGATGTTGCCGCTGACGGCGCCTTCTTCTTCGAAACCATTGCGCCGGGCGACTATGTTGCCAGCGTGAGCGGTGGGGGATGGTCGCTCGTCTTGCCAGCGACGATCACCGTCGTCAAAGGTGAAGTGCATACCGACGCCAAGATTCTCTTCCAAGAATCGCTGAAGCCATTGCTGCTCAAGCCCGACACCGGCAGCACCTCGGCCGGGGCATCCACCGTTGTTGACGTCAAGAAAAACGACAGTTGGTTCACCGCGGCCGCACCCGCGCCGCAGACGGCAGCCAGCATCCAGCCTGGCGGCGAAGCGGCCTATGGAACCGCGACCTTGACTGCTGACGGCTCGCTCTCGTACACCTCAGCAGCGGAGTGGCCGGCGGCATTTGCCGGTCAACCGAGTTACGAAGACGTTGTGACCTACACCGTCACCGATTCGGCCGGTGCCACGGCAACGACCGTTGTCACCATAACCGTGTATGCCGCGCCAGTCGCTGTTGACGACGCCGTGACAATTGCGGCGTCAGGTTCGCACAACGTTGACGCGCTTGGGAACGACTCAGGCCACAAGCTTGAACTCGGGGATGCGCCGACAACCGCTGATGACCTGCACGCCACCTCTGCTCAGGGCAAGGTCTCCATTGCGTCAGCGCACGTATGGGCTGACGGTGAAGCGACCTACGACGCGGTTGTAACGTATTCGGTCGTCGACGCGTTTGGCCAGCCAGCCACTGCCAACATCGCGGTGACGGTGCAGCGCGCACCCGTCGTGACGGTCGAGGCCGGGCAGACAGTGCCGGCCGACGGTGCCGCGGTTTTCGAACCGCAGCTGCTGAACCCCGCAGTCGTTGACCCGAGCGATATCACCGTCAGCACCAAGCCAAGGCAAGGCGCCGTCTCCGTTGCGGCTGACGGAGCGATTACGTTCACGCCGGGCGATGCCAAACCGGGTGAGTACACCTTCACCGTCACCTACACCGATGACCTCGGGCAGTCCACAACGCAGGACTTCACGGTGACCGTCTACGAGGTGCTTGCAGCGGCGGATGACACGGCAACCCTTCCATGGGTCAGAGGGAGCGAGATCGATGTGCTGTCAAATGACGCAGGCGACGATGTCACCATCACAACGGCGACCTCAACCGGCCCTGACGCAGGAACCGTTGAGATCCGTGACGGGAAGCTCTTCTTCACCCCGTCAACCGAGCGTGAATGGGCGGTGGACGAGTTGAGCTATGTCGAGACCCTCGAATACGGAATCATCGATGCCCACGGAACAGCAGCAGCCGCCACCGTCACGCTCACAATCGTGAAGCCGCCGGTTGGGAAAGACTTGCATGTGGATCTCGCAAGTGACGTTGAGCTCGTCACCTTTGATCCCATCGGGGAGGCAACCGGCACCAATATTCAGCGACTGTCGGCTGATGCGGTTATCGCAAAACCCGCCAACGGCAAAGCATCCATTGTGGATGGCGTCCTCACCTACGCACCAAACGACGGCTTTGCCGGCGACGATACATTCACGGTGCGCATCGAGGATGCCCTTGGCCAGATAGGCGAGGTGACCTACACCGTGACCGTTGCAGCGGCCGACATCCCTGAGACGAAACTGCCGGAAACCGGCGGAGACAACGGTGGAACGGGTGGCGGAGACGCTGGAACGTCCGGCGGAAACGGCGGAGGGGTATCCACGCAAGCTCCCCACACTGTTGCCGGCCTCGCCGTGACCGGAACCAACGAATCCGCATGGCTGCTCGGGCTCGTGCTCCTTGCCGCAGGTGCGGTGTTTGGAGCGCTCGCAAGCACCAGCGGGAGTCGTCGCAGATTAGTGAAAGGTAGCTCGCACGAATCGTGATCGATCCGAGCAACACCCAACAGGCCGGCCAAGACGCGGCTGAGTCGTCCATCGACCCCGTCGGGGGCAGCACCTCTCACGGTGCTGCCCGCGACGAGCGGGATGCCGAGCTGCTCGCCTCGTTTCGGGCCGGCAATGCCGACGCGATGGATACCCTCTTCTCGCTGTACCAGCCGTATGCGCTTCAGCATGCTGCGCGCTACGCCTCTGCTCAGATGCCGTCGGAGGACATCGTCTCTGAGGCATTTATTCGGGTCATCCAGGCGATTCGTAACGGAAAAGGGCCGACCGTTTCGCTGTGGTGGTATTTGGTGACCGCCATGAAATCCGTCGCTATTACGCATGGCCCTTCGCTTCAGCGAACCGTGAACGTTGAGGCAGAAACGCTTGAACGCCTCGCCGATGAGCAGGCGGAAGAACCAGAAAAGGCGTTCGGTCAGTCGTGCGTTGTTGAAGCGTTTAATCGTCTGCCGACCCGCTGGCAGACGGTCGTCTGGTGCCGAGACGTTGAGGGGTTTTCGCTCGCAGAGACAGCGGCGACGCTTGGTATCTCGTCAAATGCCGTCGGAGCGCTGCACTCACGGGCCCGAAAGGGATTCCGGCTTGAATACCTCGGCGTTCTTGCCGCGGAAGAGACCGCGGAACAGTGTGTTCCCTTTGTTGAGGAACTCGCAAGCAGCAGCACGTCGGCACAGGCGTCCCCATTGCTATCCGCCCACCTTGCTGGCTGCGCCGACTGCCGGTCAAAGCGTGCCGAGCTGAGTAAGATTCAGGGGCGGTTTGCCCGGGCGCTCGCCGCCGTTGTCCCCGGCCTGTTTGTTGATCATCCTTGGATTACCGGCAGGTTTGGTGCCGAGTCTGGCGCGCAGATTATTGCGGAGACGCAGATGCTCGCCGGGGGAGCAGCGCTCACCGGTAAGTCGTTTTTTGGAGCGGCCGTTGGGCTCATCGGTGTCGCTGCCGTGGCAGGCACGGTTATGTTCGTCTCCGGATTCGGCCAGGCATCGTCCGAGCCGGCGCCGGCAACGACGAATGCCGCTCGGGAGGCGCTCGCGCCGAGTACTCCGGAAGCCACGACCAAGGTGTCTGTTGAGAGTGACGCTGTTGGAACAGGCGGTCCCTCCTCAACCGAGCTCGGTAGCGGAACGTCGCCGACGGCTAGTCCTGGAAACGGACGGTTGCCGATTATCGAGGTGCCAACAACCGGCGGGGTCTGCCAGATCTTTTTTGAGCAGAGCATCGACGAGCACATGGCGTTTTTTGAGCAGCGGAGCATTGGGGACGGCCTCTGCCTCGTCGATCTGCACCGCCCTGATGGGACCCTGGTCATGCTCGACTCTGACAGCGCGACCCAGCTTGCCCAGGCATCCCAGGCTGCCGCCTACACGTTTGTCATTGAGACGGATGTCGAAGCCGCCTCGACCTACCTCGTGCGGTTGAGCGCCGAGCAGGTTTCTCGAGGGCGATGACTGCGAGTCGCATAAAGCTGGTATAGTAGACAGGTTGCCGTTTGACGGCCGCGGAGAAAGAGAGCTGAGGCATCCTGCCATCAGCGCCGCGCAACGACTGAAAGGGGATCCATCTATGGCACTCGAAGCAAGTGTTAAGAAGGCGATCATCGAAGAGTACGCAACCCACCCAGGTGACACCGGTTCCCCTGAGGTTCAGGTTGCCATGATGACTCAGCGCATCAAGGACCTGACCGAGCACCTCAAAGAGCACAAGCACGACCACCACTCACGTCGTGGCCTCCTGCTGCTCGTTGGTCAGCGTCGCCGCCTGCTGGGTTACCTGCAGTCGCTTGACATCACGCGCTACCGTACGCTCATCGAGCGTCTCGGACTGCGTCGTTAGTCAACGTTTCTTCGTTCGATAACGCGAACTTCTTCGAAAAACCCCGTAGCTTCGGCTGCGGGGTTTTTTTGTGTGCTTCTGCCCCTCTGGTCTGAAGCGAACAGATGTGACGCTTGAGTTCCGAAAAGCGGCCGGGACGGAACTCTTGCGTCACATCTGCGCTCGTCCGATGATGTTCGCATGAGGATAGGTCAAGGTAAGCGGCCTCCGGGACTCACAGATGCCTAACGGATCAGGGGAAAAATGTTTCTCAGCGTTTTCTCAGGTGTACTACTATTGATCTGGTGACCGAGACCAATACCCCGTCCCCAGCATCCGACGACGCAGCCGATTCAGGCTCAGCCGCAAGCTCAGTAGCCACAGCGCCAACAGCTCCCGGCTTCAAACCGGCACTTGACCGGTTCTTCCACATCACCGAGCGAGGCTCGAACTTTGGCCGCGAGCTTCGAGGAGGCCTCGTCACCTTTGTGACCATGGCCTACATCGTTGTGCTCAACCCCCTGATTCTTGGTGGGTTTAGCGAAGAAGCCGCAACGCACGACGTTGTTGGCGGCTGGCTGAACGCCGCCCAGGTTGGTGCCGTCACCGCGCTCACCGCCGGTGTCATGACGATCCTGTTTGGCCTCGTTGCTAACCTTCCATACGGCCTTGCTGCTGGACTCGGAATCAACTCGTTCCTTGCTGTGAGCGTCGTCGGCCAGGTCACCTGGGCCGAGGCCATGGGGCTTGTGGTGATCAACGGTGTCATCATCGTGCTGCTCGCGAGCACCGGTCTTCGAACCATGATTTTTGCGGCGGTCCCGCGCCAGCTGAAGACGGCTATCACGGTTGGTATCGGTCTGTTTATCGCCTTCATTGGCTTTGTGAACTCCGGATTTGTCCGTTCGAGCGGCGCAGCGTCGCCTCCCGTCCAGCTGGGCGAAGGCGGCTCGATTGCAACGGTTCCCACGCTTGTCTTCATCTTTGGCCTCATCCTTATGGGTGTGCTCATGGCCCGCAAGGTTCGCGGCGCGCTGCTGATCGGAATCCTTGGAACCACGATCGTTGCCATCGTTGTTGAGGCAATCTTCAAGCTTGGCCCGAGCTTTTCGAACGAGGGAGGGTGGAACCTCAACGTTCCCCAGATCCCGTCGCAGGTTATTGCCGTTCCAGACCTCGGCCTGCTCGGGCAGTTCAGCTTTGGGGCCTTCGAGCGCATCGGGGCACTTGCGGCCTGCATGCTCGTCTTTACTCTGGTATTCACGAACTTCTTCGACGCGATGGGAACGCTCACCGGCTTGAGTAAGGCCGCCGGACTTGCCGACGAGAATGGCAATTTCCCTCGACTGAAGTCGGCCCTGATCGTTGAGGGTGTTGGTGCCGTTGCTGGTGGTGCGGCATCCGCCTCATCGAACACCATCTTTGTTGACTCGGCTTCCGGCGTAGGTGAGGGTGCCCGCACCGGGTTTGCCAACGTTATTACGGGTCTGCTGTTCCTTGCCGCGATGTTCTTCACTCCGCTGACCGAGGCCGTTCCGCTCGAGGCTGCCGCAGCTGCCCTCGTTGTTGTTGGAGCGCTCATGGTCGCGCAGATCAAGGACATCGACTTCACTGATTTCTCGATCGCCCTTCCCGCGTTCCTGACGATCATTGTCATGCCGCTGACCTACTCGATTGCCAACGGTATCGGCGTTGGTTTCATCAGCTGGGTGCTCATCCAGTCGATGTCTGGCAAGGGTCGCAAGATCAGCCCGCTGCTCTGGATCGTAGCGGCCGGCTTCCTGCTCTACTTCGCGCGTGGTCCGATCGAGACGCTCATCGGTTAGCTCATTGGCCCCTCGTGGGGCGCAAAAAGGCTCGTGGGGTGCGAAATTTCGCACCCCACGAGCCTTTTTGCACCCCGCGACCGCCTCTTCTCGCGTGGGGAAGGGCGGTCGCGAGGTGGGGAAGGGCGGCCGCGAGGTGGGGAGGGGCGCTGACGCCTGTTTGAGCTGATTGTAAGGTTAGGGTAACCTGAGCTTGACCTGAGTATCTTGGTATGGATAGCCTTACCTTATTCACCTCGTAGGGTGACTGCGCCCTGGCCTGTTTGTTGTCTTGCGCGCCCGGAATCTAACCTCTAACGGAGTTCCCCGTGCCTACCGTTCGGCCACCTCGTGGCGCCACAACGCGGATGCTCTCGGCTGCCGCCGCCGCGAGCATCTTGCTTGGCGCCTCACTCGCAATCGTTCCAAGCGCATCCGCAGACGAGTCCAGCCACTCGCCAAAAGCCAACCAACACCTCGTCGGCCAGCCGACCGACCTCACCACCTGGGTCGGTGACGGGTCAAGCGCAACGGGCTCTGCTCTCGCGCAGGGCTCATGTGACGTGAACGGCGACGGCTACTCGGATGCTGTGGTTGGGGCCTGGTTCTGGGACAAAGCGCCGCTGAATAACGTCGGTGCGGTATACGTCCTGTTTGGCAATGCCGAGGTGCAGGGAGCCGAGCTCAACACGACCGACCTTGAGGGTATTCATGTGGCGCGAGTTGACGGCCCCAGCCGCGCGAACACCTCGATTGGTTTTTCGGTCGGTTGCTTCGGCGACGTGAACGGTGACGGGTATGACGACTTTGGCATCAGTCACTATAGCGATCAGGTCACGTACGTTGTTTTTGGGGCAAAGGACTTCACCGGCTTCGCCATTGACTACCTTGGCGACCGCGGTTTCTTGGTCAAGGGCAACGCCTCGAGCGGAAACGTTGGATATTCCATGAGCCGCGTCGGCGACCTCAACAGCGATGGCCTTGACGACATGGCCATTACCGAGGTCGCGGCGAACTACAACAACCGGGCACGCTCTGGTCGAGTATGGATTGTGGCAGGTCAGCGTGGCATTGAGGATATCAACCTCGTCGCCCCGCTCGACGGGCAGATCATTATGACCATAGACGGGGCCGCGCCGCAGGAACGCCTTGGCGTCTCAACCATGGCTGGCGACGTGAACGGCGACGGTATAAGCGACATCCTGCTCGGGTCATACCTCGCAACGCCGCACGGGGTCGCAGTAGCCGCGACGGGTGCTGCCTACGTCGTATTTGGCGGGGCGAGGGGTGCGATCGACACGGCCAACCTCGGCGAGAACGGATTCCTCATTCTCGGCCCACCTCGACAGCGGGATCGGCTCGGCGTCTCTGTGGCGGCGGCAGGCGACGTGAACGGCGACGGCCTTGCAGATCTGCTCATCGGCGCTGACGGAGTGGCGAACGCCACAACTGGGCCTCGCTCAGGCGGCGCGGCAATTGTCTATGGCTCGGCCTCAACGCAGCCCGTGTATACCGATCCAACCCGCGTGGATGCGGCGGTCTACACGTGTGGCGAAGACATAGTGGTTTCCTCCGGTAACTGTGCCGGCCAAGAGAAGCCAAGAGGCTACTGGATCAATGGGGCCGCGAACCAGGACTCAGCAGGATACTCGGTGTCTGGCCTCGATGATGTGAACGGAGACGGAATCCCAGACGCGATTATCGGTGCTTACGGGTACGACCCGCTCAGCCCCGACACGGGAACGCCGTTGTCTGGAGCTGGCGGCGCTTGGGTCGTCTTTGGTAAGCAGTCGACCGAAACCGTGGAGCTTGTGGAGATACCACTCGCGGGCGCCGTGCCTGACGCCTCTGTCGATTCGAACGGCAAATTAGCTGGCTACCGGCTCGATGGACACGCCGCCGGCGATCGCTTCGGTCGTCAGGTTGCAGGCATCGGCGATATGGACGGCAACGGCGTCAACGACGTTGTGATTGGGGGCGATCTTGGTATTCGCAATACATTGCAGCAATCCGGCGAAGTGACGCTCGCGCTCATGGGCGCCCGCGCAGTGACGGCTTCCCTGGCCGCGAACGCATCGGCCGTTGAGAACGGCGCTCCCGTCACGCTGACTACGGACGTTGTTGCCGCCACCACTCGCGGGAGTGCGTTTGGCGGAACCGTCACGTTCTTCCGAGATGGCACGGCTGTTGACGGTTGCGATGCCCTTCCGCTTGACCTCTCAGGTGCCCCCTTCTCAGCCTCGATCGACTGCGTCGACTCCGATACCTCTGCGGCAGGAGCTCACACGTACACCGCTCGCTTCGATTCGGCGGATGCCCTGTGGGCGGATGCCACGAGCGGTGAGGTTGCCGTGACGGTTGGCGAGGGTGCCGTCCAACCGACTCCGACCGTAACACCAACCCAGCCAGGCAACTCAGCGACGGCAACACCACCGAGGGGTGGGGCGAATGGCGGAAACGCATCATCCACCTCCGGCACCGGTGGGCTCGCGCTTACGGGAGCGGAACCTCACGGCGCGCTTTTCATCGCCGTCCTTTTGTTCGGCGGTGTAGCCCTCGTATCTGTTCGGAGACTCTCAGCTCTGATCCTCACGGGTACCGGCGCTCGCCGGACATCGACAGCAACTTCACGGATCTCACAGACCCCACTCAGCGAGGACAACGAATGAGCAACACAACATCCACCGGCTGGCGCTTCAGTCGGGCGGCAAAGGGCAGCATCGCTGTGGCAGCACTGCTGGTGATCGGCATCGCGACGGGTGATGTTGCGGCTGCGGTGCAACACACAGAGAATGACGCACCCGCGTCGGCCACGCCTGCGCCGAGCGCGCCAGCAAACGAGCACGAAGGCCACGGCGAAGCCGAAGCCCCCACCGAGAATGAACCAACAGCGCCGACAACCGACTCCCCGAGCGAGGAGGATGCTCCGAGCGGCGAGCACGGTGAGCACGAGGGCGAGGCCCCGAGCACGGAAGCGGTTGCGGAGGCAACCGCTCAGGCGCTCGCGGCAGGCATCATGCCGGCTGGGGTCACGGCATCCTTCGCGTATGCCCAACGCAACTGGACGCCAACCGCATACGACACCTGCCCAGCGTCGCTGCATGAACAGTACTCGGTGGTCGGCGACGACAATAAGCTCTACCCGACCTGGCATCCTCCCGTTGTGATCAACCCAGCGACGGGCGCCGAGTGTTCGTTCGGGCATGAGCACGGAGACAACCCGGCTGACTCAGATATCGCGACCTGGGTGAGTGAGTTCTATACCAAAGCCGCGGATGGGTACGCAACTGGCATTCCTTTTGGGTACGTGAGCGAGGCGCTCGTTGATTTCTCTGCCGCACAAGCGGACGTCGCGGTGCGTCACGAGGATAACGTTGGACACAAAATTATCGTTGCCAACGATGTGGCCCAAATTCAGGCGGCCCCGAGGGCGCCCCTCACGACGACGGATTCGGCCGGTGCTGCGGTGCCCCTCACCTGCGACTACCTGATCAAGATTCACCAGGGCTCACACTCCGCCGACGCGACCACAAACAACGCGCACGAGCTGCTCTACGCGGTGAAGTGCACTGACGGCACCGAGGTCATCAGCAATACCATGACCCGCTTTGGTGACCCGAACGAGTTTGTGCGATCGTGCGCAGGAACTCAGGTTGTTGACACGAGCGGCAGCGTGCTGCCAAACGGTATTGGGGGAGAGCGCCGCATCCCAGACCGGAAATGCATCGAAGATTTTGTGTTGCTGCCAACGACCCAAACCACAAAGTACAGCGATCCGTGGGCGCTTTACGAGGTATGGGAATCAGCAAATGAGATCAGCGCCGTTGACGGAACCGTGCTCGCGAAGTTCGACCCATGGTTTGGGGTGCGCAACCCGAGCCGATACTTCTGGAAGGGCAACGGCACCAACGGAGCTGACGGGATTGGCTTCACCGTGCAGGCCTCGCACGAGGTTGGTCCGAGCGGAGGGGGCGTGAACGCTGGGCCGTGGAAGTCGTTGCTCGGCGGGGGCGTGCTGTTGCAGCAGGACCCCGCCTCGCCCTTTGACGGGTCTGAGCGCGACTACTACCTTGACGCAACAACAGTGAACAACACGGCGTCATCCACTTGGTTTGCGACGCCATACGGTGAGGATGCGGTTGCCGAGCCGTTCACGGGTTCGGTACGTCAGTGGGTGAGCGCAACCGATAACTCGGCCCAGCCTCCGCTCGAACGCCGCCAGTTTGGGATGACAACCGACTACGGCAGCGACCACGGCGTGCACGCACCGAACTAGCTCGCGGGGCGCAAAAAGGCTCGTGGGGTGCGAAATTTCGCACCCCACGAGCCTTTTTGCACCCCGCGACCGCTTAGAGCTTGGTCCAGGCTTCGGTCAGCACGCCTCGGAGGATCTGCTCAATCTCAACAAACTCCGACGGCCCGATGGTCAGAGGCGGGGCGAGCTGGATGACGGGGTCTCCACGATCGTCAGCCCTGCAGTACAGCCCGGCATCAAAGAGGGCACCAGACAGGAAGCCGCGAAGAAGGCGCTCGGCCTCGTCATCGTTGAACGTCTCTTTTGTCGCCTTATCTTTTACGAGTTCGATGCCAAAGAAGTAGCCGTCGCCTCGAACATCGCCAACGATAGGCAGGTCGCGCAGCTTCTCGAGTTCTGCCCGGAACAGCGGCGAGTTTTCCCGCACGCGTTCCGGCAGCTTCTCTTCCTCAAAAATGTCAAGATTTTCGAGGGCAACCGCGGTTGAGACGGGGTGTCCACCAAAGGTGTAGCCGTGGTAAAACGTGGTGTCGCCCTTCGAGAACGGCTCGTAGATGCGGTCGCTGATGATGGTCGCCCCGAGCGGCGAGTATCCGCTCGTGATGCCCTTCGCGCACGTGATCATGTCCGGCACGTAGCCGTAGGCGTTGCAGGCAAAAATCTCGCCAACGCGGCCAAACGCGCAAATAACCTCGTCGCTCACAAGCAGCACGTCGTACTGATCGCAGATCTCTCGCACCCGCTTGAAATAGCCGGGAGGCGGAGGGAAGCATCCACCCGAGTTCTGAACCGGCTCAAGGAACACCGCCGCGACCGTGTCTGGTCCTTCTGCGAGGATCTGGTCTTCGATTCGGTTGGCCGCCCACTGACCGAAGTCTTCGAGATTATCGCCGTGTTCCGGCGCCCGGTAGAAGTTAGTGTTTGGCACGCGGAGGCCGCCTGGCACGAGCGGCTCAAACATCTCCTTGATCGCTGGGAGCCCCGTGATCGTTAGTGCGCCGTGCGGTGTGCCGTGGTAGGCAACCTGGCGAGAGATGACCTTGTGCTTGCCGGGCTTTCCCTTCAGCTTCCAGTAATACTTGGCAAGCTTAAACGCTGTCTCGACAGCCTCGCCGCCGCCGGTTGAGTAGAAAACCTTATTGAGGTCGCCGGGCGCATAGTCGGCGAGCCGGTCTGCCAGCTCGATGGCGCTCGGATGCGCGTACGACCAGATCGGAAAGAACGCGAGCTCCTCCGCTTGCTTTGCCGCGGCCTGCGCGAGGCGCTTTCGGCCGTGGCCGGCATTCACCACAAAGAGGCCGGCAAGGCCGTCGAAGTACTTCTTGCCGTTGTTGTCCCAAATATGATGTCCGTCACCCTTGACGATGATGGGGACGTCGTGGCTGTCAAGACTGGACTGGCGCGAGAAATGCATCCAGAGGTGGTCTTTTGCCTGCTTTTGCAGCGTTTCGTTTGATCTGAACGAGTTCATAATTACCTAGTTCCCCAGTTATAGAGCTGTTTTCTGAGTTCAAGAAACACAAAGGTTTCTGTGGATGCGACGCCCGGGAGAAGGCGGATCTGGTTGTTGAGCAGTTCGATCAGGTGGGAGTCGCTCTCGCAGACAACCTCGATAATGATGTCGAACGACCCTGCCGTCAGCACGAGGTAGTCGACCGAGGGAATCTGCTCGAGTTGGTCGGCGACCAAGCGGGTGTCGCCGGCGACGCGGATGCCGATCATCGCTTGGCGGTGAAAGCCAAGCTGCATAGGGTCGGTGACCGCAACAATTTGCATGACGCCAGCGTCGGTGAGTTTCTGCACCCGCTGCCTGACGGCGGCCTCGCTCAGGCCGACGGCCTTCCCGATGTCGGCGTAGGAGCGCCGGCCATCCACCTGGAGCTGCTCGATGATCGCTTTTGAGGTTTCGTCGAGACTGGTCGGCTTCGGCTGCACTGTCATGCTGCGATTCTCGCACTCAAAACGATGATTCGCAAAGGAATCCGTTGAATTCGCACACAAAGCCTATTGTTTTCGCTTGTGAGGGGTAGTAAAGCGCCCACGAAGTGCTTAGTATGGTGGGCATGACTGAGCGACTCCTCAAGAATTTTATCAATGGCGATTTTATTTCCTCACGATCGACGGACAGCTTCCCCGTCTACAACCCGGCAACAGAAGAGGTGATTGCCCTCTCTCCCGTCTCGAACGAGGCCGATGTGGATGCCGCTTATGCGGCCGCCGACGCAGCCTTCGACGCGTGGAGCGAAACGACTCCTGGCGAGCGCCAGCTCGCGCTGCTGCGCATCGCCGATGCGATGGAAGCTCGCGCCGAAGAATTTGCCGACACGGAATCATTGGATACGGGAAAGCCCCGCCCAACCCTTATCGAAGACGAGATCTCGGCATCCGTTGACCAGATCCGCTTCTTTGCCGGTGCCGCACGGCTGCTCGAAGGGCGGGCAGCTGGCGAGTATATGACCGACCACACCTCCGTTATTCGCCGCGAACCCATCGGGGTTGTTGGCCAGGTCACCCCGTGGAACTACCCGCTCAACATGGCGGTATGGAAGTTCGCGCCGGCAATTGCAGCCGGCAACACCACCGTACTCAAGCCCTCCGACACGACCCCACTGTCGACGCTCCTGCTCGCCGAGGTGGCGGCAGAGTTTCTGCCGCCTGGCGTGCTCAACGTTGTGCTTGGCGACCGCACAACGGGCGCAGCGATGGTTGCGCATCCAACGCCCCAGCTCATTTCGATCACCGGCTCGGTTCGTGCCGGTATTGAGGTCGCCAAGTCGGGCTCCGAAGATCTCAAGCGGCTGCACCTTGAGCTTGGTGGCAAGGCGCCGGTAATCGTGTTTGCGGATGCCGACATCCCGAAGGCCGTCGAGGGCATCGCGACTGCCGGATACTTCAACGCCGGGCAGGACTGCACCGCGGCCACCCGCGTGCTTGTGCACGAATCGGTGCACGACGAATTTGTGTCTGCCCTTGTGGCCTACGCGAAGGAGAACGCCAAGACCGGAGCGCCAAACGACGAAGGCATCCTGTTTGGCGCCCTGAACAACGCCGCTCAGCTAGAGCGGGTGACTGCGGTTATCGATAGCCTGCCGTCCTACGCGAAGGTAGAAACCGGGGGTCGGCGTCAGGGCACTGTCGGATATTTCTATGAGGCGACGGTTGTGACCGGGCTCAACCAAGACGATGCGGCGATCCAGCAGGAGATCTTTGGGCCGGTTATCACCGTGCAGAAGTTCGCAGACGATGCGCAGGCGCTTGCCTGGGCAAACGACGTCAACTATGGTCTCGCATCCTCGGTATGGACGAGCAATCACGGTCGAGCGCAGCGGTTTGCGAAGCGACTCGATTTTGGTTGTGTGTGGATCAATACCCACATCCCGTTGGTTGCCGAGATGCCGCACGGTGGATTCAAGCACTCCGGCTACGGCAAGGACCTCTCGATGTACGGCTTTGAGGACTACACCCGCATCAAGCACGTGATGTCCTACATCGGCGACTAACCCGCCCGCCGAACCTGCATCTATTTGCGACTTTCTGCTGCAAATAGCGGATTCTTGCGCAGATACTCGCAAATAGATGCAGGTTCAGGGGCGGTAAGCTAGGCGGATTATGTTTGATTTTGATCTGTCTGCCCAAATCAGCTCGTTGCGCTCCACGTTCGCCGATATTAAGGCGGTTGTTGGGGTCGACCGGCTCGTCAGCGAGATCGCCGACCTCGAAGAGCAGGCATCCGTTCCAGACCTCTGGAACAACACCGAAAACGCGCAGAAGATCACGAGCGCGCTCAGCCACCGGCAGACCGAGCTCAAGCGTATCCGCAGCATCGAAGAGCGTCTTGACGATCTTGAGGTGCTTGTCGAGCTCGCCAACGACGAGGGCGACGAGGGCTCGGCTGAGGATGCCCGCCAAGAACTGAAAGCCATCGAAAAGGTCATGGGCGACCTTGAGGTGCAGACGTTGCTGAGCGGCGAGTACGACCCGAGCGCGGCCGTTGTCACGATTCGCGCCGGCGCCGGTGGCGTTGACGCCGCAGACTTTGCTGAAATGCTCCTGCGCATGTACCTTCGGTGGGCCGAGCAGCACAACTACCCGGTGCGAGTGCTTGACACAAGCTACGCCGAAGAAGCTGGCATCAAGTCGGCCACATTTGAGGTGGATGCTCCCTACGCCTTCGGAACGCTCTCTGTTGAGGCCGGCACGCACCGCCTGGTGCGGATGAGCCCCTTCAACTCTGCTGGCAAGCGCCAGACAAGCTTTGCCGCGGTCGAGGTGGTGCCGCTTATCGAGCAGGCCGAATCGATCGAAATTCCTGAGAACGAGATGCGAGTGGATGTGTTCCGCTCGTCAGGCCCAGGCGGCCAGTCGGTGAACACGACCGACTCTGCCGTGCGCATCACGCATATCCCGACCGGCATCGTGGTGAGCTGTCAGAACGAGAAATCGCAGATTCAGAACCGCGCCGCCGCCCTTCGTGTGCTTCAATCGCGGTTGCTCTTGCAGCGCCGAGAAGAAGAGAACGCGAAGAAGAAGGAGCTCGCCGGCAACATCACGGCGAGTTGGGGCGATCAGATGCGCAGCTACGTGCTCGCGCCGTATCAAATGGTCAAGGATCTGCGCACGAACTACGAGGTTAACAACCCGCAGGCCGTGTTTGACGGTGACCTCGACTGCTTTATCTCTGAGGGCATCCGCTGGCGCTCCATGAAGGATGTGGAAGCCTAGGCCTCACTCTCGTTCGGTTGGGCGTAGTTTTGCCGGTTGGGCGTATCTTGCAAGATACGCCCAACCGGCAAAACTACGCCGAAACTCAGGGGCAGGAAACCTGGCAATTAGTTCAGCGTCCGCGCGTCGGCGTGCCAAACCGTGGCCCCGTGCCTAGGCTCGTGACGACATGATTTGGTTTGATAACGTCTCGAAGAAATACCCGGGTACGGCGAAGCCCGCGCTGAGTGACATCAACCTACGCGTTCAGCGTGGCGAGTTTGTCTTTCTTGTGGGAGCCTCAGGCTCGGGTAAGTCCAGCTGCCTCCAGCTCATCCTGCGCGAAGAGCGCGTGACAGGCGGCAAGATTCACGTGCTCGGCCAAGATCTTGGCTCGATCTCGAACCGCAAGGTGCCGTATTTCAGGCGCAACCTTGGGGTGGTCTTTCAAGACTTCCGGTTGCTTGGCAATAAGTCGGTCTACGACAACGTGGCCTTCAGCCTGCAGGTGATCGGAAAATCCCGCGGCTTCATCCAGGAGGCCGTCACCGACACCCTTGAGATGGTTGGCCTGAGCAATAAGGCCAAGCGGATGCCGCACGAACTTTCCGGTGGTGAGCAGCAGCGTGTTGCTATCGCCCGCGCGATTGTCAATAAGCCAGCTATCCTCCTTGCCGACGAGCCGACCGGTAACCTCGACCCCAACACGAGCATGGGCATTATGCAGCTGCTCCAGCGCATTAACGCAGGCGGCACGACCGTCGTCATGGCCACGCACGAGGCCGGTTTTGTTGACCAGCTTCAGCAGCGCGTGATTGAGCTCTCAGAGGGCCAGATCGTTCGCGACGAGCTTGAGGGTGGCTACGGCGTCACTGCCGCGGTTCAGATCATTTCTGACCACGCTGCTGACGGTTCTGCCGCAACCATCGCTGGCAAGGCGATGCCGAACATCCCGGCAGAATCCCTGCCAACCGCGGCCAAGGAGCCAAGCGCTCAGGAGCAGCTCGCGGCCTACGAGGCCGCTTACCCCGAAACGATTGACGAAATGATTCAGGCAGAGGTCGCCGCGACCCCGCACGATGTTGACATGAGCGTGCTTAACGACACCGCTGCGCTTGCCGAGAGGCTGCGCCGCGACAACGACTCTGATGCGGACGGCCAGCAGGATGTGGGGCCGGTTCGATGAGATACGCACTCGTTCTCAGCGAGGTTGCGCAGGGACTCCGCCGCAACCTTTCCATGGTGATTTCTGTTGTTCTGGTGACCTTTGTGTCGCTCACGTTTGTGGGAACCGCGGCGGTGCTGCAGCTCCAGATCAACCAGATGAAGACCTTCTGGTACGACAGGGCCCAGGTTTCCATTTACATGTGTACCGAGTTTGATAACTCCGAAACGTGTGACGGAACCGACGCGTCTCAGGAGCAGCTGGATGCCGTTGAGGCCCAGCTCAAGTCTGACACCCTCAAGCCGTTTATCGAGGAGTACTTCTTCGAGGACCACGACCAGGCCTACGCCAACTTTGTTGAGCAGTTCAAGGACAACCCTGTCGCCGATTACGCAAAGCCGGAGCAGCTGAACCAAACGTTCTGGATCAAGCTCAAGGACCCGTCGCAGGCCGATGTCATCCAGGAAACCTTTGCCGGTGTCGCTGGCGTGCAAAGCGTGACTGACCAACGGAGCCTGCTCGACCGCATCTTTACGGTGCTCAACGCGGCGAGTTACACGGCGCTGTCGATTGCCGGTCTGATGCTTGTTGCCGCTGTGCTGCTCATCTCAACAACCATCCGGTTGTCGGCGTTCTCTCGCCGAAGGGAGATCGGCATCATGCGCCTTGTTGGTGCGTCGAACCGGTTCATCCAAACCCCGTTCATTCTTGAGGGCATTATCTCGGCGTTGCTCGGGGCGGTGTTGGCGAGCGTTGCAACCGTCGGAATCGTTGAGTTCTTTATCCAGGGCTTCTTGGCGGTCAATGTTCCGTTTACGTCGTACATCACCACGGCCCAGGCGCTTGTGGTGCCGCCGATACTGATTGGGCTCGGCATCATTCTGTCTGGATTTGCCGCCAAGGTCGCGATTACCCGCTACCTGAAGGTCTAGGCAAACGCCTCACAACGATGGCCCCTGCCAGCGCGAACGGTTGCCGCCTCAGCGGCGCTTCGGGAACGCTTGGTTGGGGCCATCCTTGTCTCCTCGGTGTTTCCTGCTAGGCTGATACGCTGCCCTGCCTTCTGAGCTGGGCGTTCACTTGGCCGCGAGTCGGCCACACATTCAACCGTCACGATCAGGAGGACGAGGATGCCGAAGGAGATCGGCGAGAAGATTGTCGCGACCAACCGCAAAGCTCGGCACGACTACCTGATCGAGGACACCTACGAGGCCGGAATGGTGCTTCGCGGAACCGAGGTCAAGTCGCTGCGCCAGGGACGTGCCTCGCTCGTTGACGGTTACGCCTTTGTGGAGTTCGGTGAGGTTTGGCTGGATGCCGTGCATATTCCCGAATACTTCAACGGCACGTGGAATAACCATGCCACCCGCCGCAAGCGCAAGCTGCTGCTGCATAAGCACGAGATCGAGAAGCTTGCCCAGAAGACGCGCGAGGGCGGGTACACGCTTATTCCGCTGCGCATCTATTTCCTCGACGGCAACGCAAAGGTTGAGCTTGCGGTTGCGAAGGGTAAAAAAGAGTACGACAAGCGCCACGCACTTCGTGAGCGCCAGGATAAGCGCGAGGCAGATCGCGCAATGTCGGCCCGCAAGCACCTGGGGGAGTAGCGCCGAACCGCAACCGGGATGCGAGTCGTTGGGCTCACGCATCCGGTGGTGGACCCGTCGGAGTTGAACGCATCCGGTGCCGAACGCATCCCACCGCTATCGAGTCAATAAAAAACGCCCCAAACCAATGAGGTTTGGGGCGTTTTTTGCTGAACGATTCGGAAGTTACTTCCAGAACACGGCCAGGATGATGTTGACGACGGTCAGGCCGCCGATGGCACCGATCACGCCGGAGGGCACGGTTGCCTTTTTGCGGTTGATGATTACGAGAACCGAGATCACGATCAGGATGGCGAGTTTGACGCCGATCTTCGCGTTGTTGACGTAGTCGCCCTCGCCAGACATGTATGTCGTTGCGACCAGAAGCAGGCCGGAGACGAGCATGGTGAGCGCGCCGTGGAACATTGCGGCATTGACCACTGCGGTTCCCGGCTTGAGCTGCTTCATCTGGGTCATGAATCCGCCAAGCAGCGAACCGATGCCGATAAAGTGCAAGACCAGCAGAACGTTATGCAGAATATCCATAGTCTGATGCTACGTTGTGTACCGTCAGCGGGCTAGTAAGGCCGGGCTTGGTTGCAGGCGGGGCAATAGTCGGATCACCAGGGAAAACACCTCGGTCGTGACGAGCGGAAGAAGCGCTGGTGCCGGATTAGCTGGCGAAGCGCTTCTGCAGCCCGTCGAGGGTTGACTCGATGCCTTTTGCATTCATCCGTGGCTGCAGAAGTAGCGTGAGGAACCAGGGCGCCTTGGCGTCACGGTAGTCGAAGATTTCGGTGACCCTCGTTCCGCCGTCAACCGGCTCGAATTCCCAACGCCAGTGGTGCCCACCGGGATGCTGCCATTCCACGACCCGGTCTGGCGTGATAGTTGTGGCCGTGCTGGTGATTTTGTAGGGGACGCCTGCCTGTTTCATCTCGACGGAGAAGGTGTCTCCGACCGAGAGTCGGTTTGGTCCGCTGACGGCGGTGCCAACGCTCCCTGAGCCGTCGATCTCGAGGTGCCGGTGCGGGTCGACGAGCAGCTCAAATAGCTCGTGAGGCTCGCAGGCGATGACGGCTGTTCGTGCGACCTGCTGCTTGCCACGATCAACTGCGGTGACTGCTGGTGTCTGGCTCACGGTGGTCCTTACCGATTAGTGCGGTTGATGGCTGTTGGCAGGTGGATGCTGTTGAGGTTACACCGCTCGTTCGTCTTTCGCGTCGTTTCCCAGGGGTTTTCCTGGTTGCCAATTCTGGGAGAGACGGGCCGGATTATGTCATGAAATCGTTAGGATAAGGGCCGCCGCCGGGCCGCGAACAGGTAGGCGCGACTACCGGGCAGCCGCGACCATGCCGCGACTACCGGGCAGCCGCGACCATGCCGCGACCCCCAACTGATTAGGCCTCCGAGCGTCGGCGCACGAGCAAGAGCATGAGACCGCCAAGCAGCGCCGCAGCAGCAACCCAGAGGCCAACGTTGGTCTCTACTCCCGTCGAGGCGAGCATGGCGCCGGAGGCCGTTGCTGGCGTCGTTGCGTTGCTTCCCGCAGGGGTCGTCGCCGGCGTTGTAACAGCTGGCGTTTCAAGCGCCGGCGTCGCCGGGGTTGTTGTTGGAATGACGGCCGCAATGAACGTCGCAGCGGCACGGTCGGAGACCGACTCGAACCGCGCCTCGTTGTAGGCCGCAAATACCTGGCACGGAATCGTCGCCCCAGCGTTGGAGCTTTGGTTCCAGCTCACATGGGAGGTCGAGGCTGGCTGCGCCTCAACGCTGAGCTCGACTGAGCCTGGCTCGGTAGCCGTGTAGCAGAGCTCAACGGTCGTATCCACGGCGCTATCGGTTCCCGGAACAGTGATGGTTGTGCCAGTTACCTGCACGTTGCTCCCCTGGCAGGCAACGATCGATCCCGCTGTGTTTGAGGCGAACTCGATTGGCTGGTTGTATACGTTCGTTGTCAGGCTTACTCGCGCAACTTCGCCAACGGTAAACGTGGTTTGGGCCTGTGAAAAATCGAGATGAACCTCGGCAACGGCGGGGATGAGCGCGAGCAATCGTGCTTGTTCCGCCTGCGGCATTACTGCATTACAGGTTTGCGTGAAACCGTTTTGCGGAACAGCTGCCTGTTCTGCGGGTTTTGGCGCATCGCTGATGCACCACACGAGCGTCTGCAGCGCGGTGCGTTCGTTGGTGCCGGCATCCGATCGAGCCTCAGTGGCCCCGCCCCAGCTTTGGTCGCCAACGCCGGCGTAGGAGTGCCCCTGCTGCACGAGGTAGCTGATGAGGCGCTCCTGGTCGGCAGTGAGTTTTGGATTCACCGGCAGCTCTTGCATCGGATCGACGGGAAGGTTGTCGTCGTCGAGGATGCCTCCGTCTGTGCCAACGCCGCCACAGGCGTGAAACGAGCGGTCGGTGCAGTACATCCACTCGGATACGGCCCCATTGCTGGCGCTGCCGTCGTCGGCGCTCGCGACGTATCGGGTTCCGCAGAGCGGCGGGTAGGCGTATTGGATGAAGCCGTCGTTGTCTGGCTCTGACGCGTTTGTTCCTCCGTAGCTGTCGTACAGCGGGATGACGCGGCCCTCGTTAAACGCATCGAGGCGCTTGCCAAATACGCTTTGCAGGTTGTTGACCGTGGCACCAGACTGCGCAGGATCGAAGTCGGTTGTGCCGGCGCAGGCAGGCGCCTCAAAGACCGCGGCTTTTGGTGTTGCCGGTATATCGGCGGAAGCTGGTGCTGTGGCACCGAGCAGTGTGGCTCCACCTGTCAGCAGCGTTGCGAAGGCGAGTGCCACGGTTTTGCGACCCCAGTGAATGTTGCGTGGCGCGCCAAATGGGCGCAGTACATCGTTTTTGAACATGTGTTGTTCCCCCTAATAGCGACAACACTATATGGGTGGACGCGAATAAAACAAGAAGAAAATCCGCGATTTTCCGGGGTTTTTGACTGAGTGGTGCGCCTAGGTATCCCTAGGGGGCACTAGGTGTCCAAACGGTTTTTAGTGTGTGAGCAGCAATTTGATGCCAACGACGGCGACTCCCGCAACGGCAAGCCCAACGCCGGCCAAAACCGAGTTCCACGAACTTCGTTCGCCAGTGAGGTAGCCGACCATACCGCCAAGCATGAGAAAACGAAACAGAATAACAATCATCGATGCCAGCAGGACGGGGAACGGCGCTACCCAGCCAAGCCAACCGATCGCGAGCATGAACGCGGGGAACGAGGCCGATGACGCGATGGGAAGCGCATCCCGAATCTCGTCGCGAAGCCCAGGGCGACTCCCGTCATCAACGTGCCCGCGAATCCGGTGGCTGAAAATGTCTGCCAGCAGGTGGGCGATAAGCGTCGAGACGCCTGTGCCAATCACGAGGATGGCACCGTGACCAGACTCGACGTCGTGTGTGGTCAGGCTCGCGAGCGCAGCGAGGACAAGGATGTTGCCATACAGGTATGCGCGAGTACGGTTCGCCGCCCGCTCGCGGGTGAGGTCAGTTGGGCGTTCGAGCGGAAGCTGGCGCAGCCACGATAGTCGGCGGCCAACGCGGGCGAAACGTTCGTTCTCGGAGTCGTCAGGACCAGGTGCATTGCTCACACTTCAGCATGGCACATTCGGCGAGGGCGAGGGCGAGGGCGAGGGCGAAGTCCCCGCGGGCATGTCCCAGGGTCGAAGTGCCGCCAAACCTAGATGAGACTCCTCACGCGAAGCGCGGCAACAGCCCTGGAATCGGTTGTTGCCGCGCGCCGGGTGCTTTAGAGAGCTGGGGCGCTGTTCGCCTGCCGGCTTCGCCTGCCGAAGTACAACGCGCTGGCGCCAACTGCGACCAGGAGCAAGGCGCTCAGGCCCGCAACCGAGTCATGCGTTCCCGTGACGGCGAGGCTCCCAGCAGCTGCCGTCGAAGCGGCCGATGCTGGTTGAGTCTGTTGTGCTGCGTCACCGGGGGTAACTGCCGGCACAACGATCTCGTCGACGGCGGGCAGCTTGGTCTCTGGCGTGGGCGGGGGAGTCGGGGCAACCGGTTCGGTGGGAACCAACGGTCCCGTCGGGTCAACAGGGACCCCGGGATCAGTTGGGTCAACCGGGTCAACCGGGTCGCCTGGTGACGACCCAGCCTCGACGAGTGCCCGAAGCGAAACCTGCGCATTGGCCGCGGTATAGGCGGACGTGTATCCCGTCACGTTGTAATCGCTGGTCTGCTCGCCGACCTCCGCTCCGTCTGCTGAGAAGACGACGGGGAGATCAACGGAAGCACCCGGTTCGAGCGCTGCTGGCAGTTCCCCAACCAACGCGAACGCGCCGGAGTAGTTGGAGAACCAGCCGTTGTACGTGTTGAATGTGAGTCGGACTTCGCCGGTGTTGGTGAGCGTCATCACGCCGTTCGCCGTTTCGCCCTCTGCGACGGCGCCAAAATCGACGGTTGGTGTGGCTGTCAGGCCCACAACGCCCTCTGATCCTGTTCCCTTGGTATACATGCCGTTGGAATACGCCCGCTGACCGTCCATCGTGCCGGTCGAGTAGACGTAGGTTGAGGCTTCAAAATTATAGATTGGCGCGAAGTCGAGGTCGATTGTGCACGTGGCTCCGGCAGGAAGAACGCTGCCGCAGGAGGTGCCCGCGATCGAGAATCCGTAGTACGTCGCGAGCCCTGAGAAGAGTTCGGTCACGGTGTAGTCATACCTGGCGACATTGGTGAGCGTGTACTGGAGCGTCTCGCTGTCGCCAAGCCTGACGGTGCCAAAGTTTATTGGGCCATCCATGACCACGGTCTCGACGTTTCCGTGCAGATGTATGCCAATCGGGGTGGTGACACCGTTGACGGTTGCGGTGAAGGATGGGCCGCCGTAGTAACTTGCGGTTGTCGACGGAGTAAAGACGATTGTGAGTGTGCAGGAATCGCCTGCTTTCATCGCCACCGAGCCAAAGTATCCAGGACATACGCCCGCACGGGTGACATAGAACGAATCACCCGGTGTTGGGTACTCGCTCGCCGCACGAAACGTCAGATCTTGTGTGGCCGTGAGCGTGATCGTCTGCGTTGTTGCCTCACCAAACGGCGTCGACATCTCGAGATAGTCGCTTTGGAGGGTGAGGCCCCGGTCGTTGGTGAAAAAGGTGTCACTGGTAACGGCTGGTTCTTCCGCTGAAGCGGCAGCGCCGACGCCGAAGGACAGCCCGGCAGCCACGATGATTGCTGTGAGTGCCGTGTGCAAGGCACGACGGAATGACAAAACAGATTGAAAGCTCAAATGATCCCCAAGATTGATGCGCTTTAGATGTTTGCTTCGCCCTAACGAAACAAGAGTGCAAGTTTAACACGCCAATCTGGGCATCGACCGTGTGCCGGGGAAACGTATTGTTCCCCGCTGAAGCGTGAGCCTCAGTCAATCAACTGGTTGTGCGGAGCGGCCCGTTTTGCCTTTCTGATTGCAAGTGAGCCAGCCACTACGAGGAGGCCAACAAGGAGGAAGAGGTTGTTCTCGGCCCCGGTTGATGCCAACTGTTGTGTGGCCGAGGAGTCTGCTGATGGAACGGCACCAGGTGCAGCGTGATCTGCTGGGTCGCTGCCCTTGTTCGTTGAAGCTGGAACAATCACAGTTTCTTCTTCAGGGAGAATCGACTCTGGCGCAACAGGTGGAGCCGGGATGACCGGTTGTTCTGGAGCAACAGGGAACTCCGGTTGCTGCGGGTCGAGCGTTTCGGATGGTGTCTCCGGAGTGGTTGGAGTAACCGGTGAATCCTTGGACGCTACGTTTGCGCGAAGTGCAACGCTGGCATCCGCATATGAGAAATTGGGCGTGAAGCTGACGAGGTTGAGTTTGCTGAGGTGCTCGCCCTCGCTGTCGGCTGGGGCGGTGAAGCGCACCGAAACGTCGACCGCCGAACCCGGCTCGAGCGTCTCGGGGAGGGAGCCCTCAATGGTGAAGTTTCCCGTGGTGTCGTTGAACCAGCTGTAGTCGGTGAAGAGGCCGAGGGCGATCTCACCAGTGTTGGTGATGGTGATGGTGTCTGTTGCCGACGATTCGGGTTCGAGTGTGCCGAAGTCTACGCTCGGAGTCGCTGTCAAGCTGACCGGTCCTTCGTCGCCCCTAGCTGAGACTTCGATGGCACTCGAGATTGCGTTCTTTCCCTCTATTGTTCCCCTTGCAAACACTTGTCTGTTGATATCGAAGGTGTGTTCGGGCTGGAATTGAAGATCGAGTGTGCAGGTTGCATGGGCCGCAATAACGGTTCCGCAGGTTGTTGCTTGAATGCTGAGCCCGTAACTAGGGCTCATGTTCACCAAGAGATCGGTAATGTGAAAATCGTAATCGGTAATGTTGGCGAATTCGATCTGGCTCGTCACGCTTGTGCCGAAGGGCACCGAACCAAAGGTGGCGTCCCCGGTCAGTACGACGGTTTGGACATGTGCCTGGAACCCGACAGAGAAGTCTGTGGTTACTCCGTTTGCGGTGATGGTGAAATCGGTCTCACCGTAGAAGTACCTGACCATTTCCGGCGTGAAATCAATATTCAATGTGCACGAATCCCCGGTTCGCATTGTGACCGTGCCAAAGCTCGTTGGGCACACTCCCGTTCTGGTGATATGAAACCGGTCGCCTGGAGTCGGGTATTCGGTCGTTGACTCCAACGTGAGGTCCTGCGTTGCGGTGAGTGTGAGTGTTTCGGTGACCGGCTTACTGTACGGCGTTGCAAATACGAGATAGCCGGAGTCAAGCGAGATGCCTTTGTCGTTGGTAAAGAATGTGTCTGCGGTCGCTGCCGGCTCCTCGGCCATCGCTGCGGTGCTCATGCCTGCTGAAATGCCAGTCGCGATGACAAGCATGGAAAATGCCATGCCAAAGGCGCGGCGAAAAGATAGAAAGCTCAATGTATCCCCAAGATTGATGTGCTTATGAATATTGCTTCGCCCTAACGAAGCAAGAAGGCAAACGTATCAGGCGTTCCTGTGGGGGAACCGTGTAAAAGCGGATGAGCGACGCAAATGCGAGTAAATATCTATATTTGGAGGTTTTGTCCGTTAGCGTTGGGTACGTATTTGGGGACTGTTTGGGTATCCGCTTTGGGGGCGGCACCCTTCTCAATGGCATCAGTCGCGCCGGCGCTTCAACTTTTTTCGAAAATTCTTGCGGCCCGCGTATGGTTTGGCAGCGCTTCGTTGTCTCGACCCCTGAAACAACGACTTGATCGACGTTTGAGTGCTGCGCACTCGCGGCAAGTCAACGACTAAGGGGAAGTTAGTGAAGCACACGAATTTGGTGCCGGTGGCTGGGGGCAGCCGCCGGCCTCGGTTGACGGCGCTCGCCGCAGCGGTAGCGAGCATCGCAATTATTGGCGCCTCCTCATTTGGCGGCGCTACCGCGGCCAACGCCTCGACAGGAACGGTCAGTGATCTTGGCGTCTCCGTTAGCTTTGACGGCACCGCAGGCTTCGACGCAGACGACGCGCCTGGTCACGACTCTGGCGCGAACAACGGCATCGTGCGTTCGAACGACCAAGTGGAATACCTGCTTGCCTCCTCGTTCTCAACGGTCGGCGACGTCACGTTCACCTCGACACTCCCCGTTGGAATGGAGTGGGACTCCACGTCTACTGCCTCAACCGTCTGTAACGGGCCAGGCGGGGGAGTCTTGTCAAACTCCAACCGGACCTGGACCTGCAACCGGACGGCCGACACCTCCGTCGAATCGTTCAAGGTGCGCGCGTGGGTATCGAGTGCTGGGCACGGGAGCGTTGTCGCTCCGACCTTTACAAGCGGTTCTGTCAGTACAACGGCTCCCGGTATCACGGTCTCTGCGCTCGCTCAGACCGAACTGTCATTTTATGTGCAGGCCATGACAATGCCGTTCCAGAACGGCGGAGCTGACGGTGCTCGTCAACAGCTCAGCATGTATCTCGGCGCGACCCTTCCAGCTTCCGGAAACTATAAGGGTTACGAAGCGTTGAGTCCCGCCGGATATAGCTATCAAATCAGCGTTCCCCCGAACGCAGTTGTGCTTTCCATCGTGAACAACTCCTCGGGCACGACGAGCTTTATCCAGCCAGGGGGCCCAGGTACTCCGGTGACTATCACTATGCTCGGCACAAAAACTGACTTCATGAGCCCTCGTCTTGGCGCAGGAAACGCCGCAAATTATCGGACCGTATCTGAGTCGCAGGTCTATATCTGGACACCGTATGACCCGAGCATCCCCGCAAACGTTCGCACAGTGCTTGCCGGACAGATAACAGGCTTTGACCCCGTTTCTTCCAGCGGAGCCTCGAACTTCGGCAGCGGATACGCTCCGGGGCATGACCCTGCGACAACGTGCACCGGAGAGGTAGCCTCGTCCATTCAGACTTCGTGCTACGGACAATCGGTACTTCGCACCGATACGCCCGAGATCTACGCTGGCGTGAGCGGTGCCCAGTACAGCCCAGGCAAGTACCTCTACGGCGATGACCACGGTTTCACCAATGGTCGCGAGTTTATTGTTCCTGGGCAGTCCTTCATCGGGCTCACCAGCGTTCGCAACGATCCGACTGCAGGGGCAGCATCAACGGGAGTGTGGGGTGTCACCGCTTGGGACCCAAAGCTGCTCGAACTTTCCGGAACGCCCCAGGCCTGGCTTAACACAGCGAATGGTTCAACGAACGCATTCCATGTCACCTCTGGAACTCCGCTACCCACGAGTGACTACACCCTGCAATACACCGACCATTCCTTTGCAAACGACGCGGAGCGTAAGAGCTTCGATCCAGGATCTCTCAGCTGGGTGAGCAACCCTGCTGCCCTGCCTGGCGGAATGAAATCGGTCAGCGCTGTACTCGTGAAATACAACGGTGCGCTTCCGATCAACAGCATCCTTGGACTCGTGAACCCGCTCACCCGCCCGCTCACCGACTCATCGATGGCCATCGCGGCAAACACCGCCCTTCCCTGGTTCTGGCAATACGGTTCGGATGACCGCGCGCGCCAGACCTCAAACTACGGCGGCACCGGAGTCAGCGATCGTGGCGGAAACATCCGTACCGCTTCCGCACTGATCCGCTCGACGGCGGCATGGAACGTGGCCTCGACCGAACCTGGCCAGGTCAAAAGCCTCGTCGTCACGCCGGTTGTTATCGGCCCGGTAGGCGGGACTACGTCAACCGTGTCGAAGAATTCGCGGCTCACCGTCACCTTCGATTCAACCTGCGGCGAGCCGGTATGGGATGTGGTGACGAACCTTCCCGGTTACAAATCTCATACGCCAGGTAACCCAGGCCCAGATGGCATCATGTGCACGGCCGACGACGGAGCCCCAGCCTCGATTGTCTTCAACCTTGGTGATGTTGAGGCGCCTGCTGGTGCGGTTGGGCCGTCGGTCTACCAGGGACACGGAACGAACTTGCCGACGATCACGATTCCGGTCAACGTATCCGTGCTCACCCCGTCTGGCAGCATCCACACTGCCACCATTGTCGCAAGCTCGGATTCGGACTTCAGCACGGCTTCGTTTGAAGGCTGGAGCAACATCGCTGGAACGGCTCTGAGCCAGGACCGCACCGAGAAGGCAGCACTCACCGTTCAGGGCGTTGCATCGTTCCAGGGCGGCAAGACGGCGAACACCCGCGAGGCCGGAATCGTATCTCCCGACGAGGAGTTCAGCTACACGATCAACTGGGCAAACGGCACCTCAGACAAGGTCGGCGTTGGCACGTTTGTTGACCTGCTTCCCTATAACGGTGACGCGCGAGGCAGCAACGGGCTCCCAGCAGAGGGCTTTACTGTGATCGAGGCCGTGACTTCGACGGCCAACGAGGCGGTTATGGGCAAAGTGTCCGTTGAATATTCGGTTGACGATGCAGAAGACATCGCTGCGGCACTGCTGCAGACAGATAACAGCGACGGCCACACCGGGATTACGTGGAAGAGCGGCGAAATCCCCTTGAACGCGCGGGCCCTGCGCTTTGTCACAGAGAAGCCAATTGACTCCGGGTTCTCCGGCTCGGCAACCATTACGGTTGCGCTCAAGGGCCTCGCGATTGGCGGCCAGCTGAAGAACGACTTCTATGGCAAAACCGCGGCAGTTGACGGCGATCCAAACTCGATCAAGCGCATTGTGGGCGCGGCAGAGGTCACCCTCGCGTCCTCGGCAGGATCACTGTCAGGAACCGCCTGGCGCGACCTCGATTACTCGAACGGCTTCACCCCTGAGGATGTTGTCTGGCCGAAGGGTAGCAAGACCCTCACGATCACGAGCACCAACGAGACCTACACAACCGATATCGGCGACGACGGCTCCTTCGACTTCGGCGTCATCGCTGCTGGAGACTATGTGGCGAGCGTGAAGGATGCGAAGGGCTGGACCTTGGTCCTCCCAAACCCGATCTCCTTCGCGATCGGTCAGGAACTTGACGACGTCAAGATCCTCTTCCAGGAGAAGCTCACCGACCTGGCGCTCAAGCCGGACACCGGGAGTACTTCTGCCGGCGCATCTACGGTGATTGACGTCAAGAAGAATGACAGTTGGTACACGGCTTCCGCGCCGGCACCGCAGACCGCAGCGAGCATCCAGGCGGGAGGCGAAGCCACTTACGGAACCGCCACAATCACTCGGGACGGGTCGCTCACCTACGTGTCGTCCGCAACCTGGCCAGCCGAGTTTGACGGCCAAGACAGTTATGAGGATATCGTCGCCTACACGGTGACCGATTCGGCAGGGGCAACCGCAACAACCGCGGTCACCATCACGGTGTACGCGGCTCCTGTTGCCACAAACGATGCTGTCACGATCGGGCAGAGCGGCTCGACAGCAGCGGATGCGCTCGCGAACGACACCGGTCGGAAACTGGTGCTTGGCAACACCGTTTTGGCGTCTGGCGACCTGAGCGTCAGCGTCGCAGACGGCAAGGTTTCCGTCGAATCCACCCACGAGTGGGCCGACGGTGAAGCTACCTACAACGATGTCGTTTCATACTCCGTCACCGACGATTTTGGGCAGACAGCTGACGCGGAGATCGTTGTGACGGTCCAGCGCGCGCCAGTGGTCACAGTTGACGCGGCACAAACGGTTGCGACTGGAGAGTCCGCTCGCTTTGAGCCGCAATTGTTGAACCCCGGTGTGATCGCTGACGACGGCGTCGCCGTGACCAAGCAACCGGCTGGCGGAACCGTTGCCGTTGCGGCAGATGGCACCGTCTCGTTCGACCACGGCAGCGCGCAACCGGGAGAGTACACGTTTACCGTCACCTACACGGATAACCTTGGGCAACAGACCGAACAGGCGTTTACCGTCACCGTTTACGCCGCCCTTGCTCCCGTTGACGATAGCAAGACCGTCCCGTGGACTGCGGCAACAACGACTGACGTTCTTGCTAATGACGGCGGCGATGGGTTGACCCTCACCGCGGCCAGCACAACCGACGAGACCGAGAGCTCAGGGTTGGTCGAGGTTGTCGGCGACGGCATCCGCTTCACCCCGTCAGCGAACAGGCAGTGGGCGGAGGGCGAGCTCAACTACATTGAGATCGTCAAGTACACGGTTACTGATGGGCACGGGGGCGAGTCAAGAGCGACCCTGACACTGACGGTCATCCGACCTCCGGTTGGGAAGGACGTGCACTTTGAACTGACCAACGATGTTGACCTCTTGACCTTCGACCCGGTCGGCGAGGCAAGCGGAACCGACGTGCAGGAGATCGACGCCGACGCGGTTGTCACGCAGGCAGCACACGGAACGGCGAGCGTCACTAACGGCGTACTCGGCTACACGCCGAAGCCTGGCTACGTTGGCGAGGACACGTTTAGCGTTCGCATCGTTGATGCTCTTGGTCAGACGGGCGAGGTTACCTACACCCTTACCATTTTGGCCGCCGATGTCCCAGAGCCAAAGCCGACGCTTCCCAACACCGGAGGCACTGAGGTTCCGATGAACCCAACGCCGGGCACCGCTGCGCCGTCCGAGGGAGGAACAGCGGGCGCGACCGGATCAGGGCACAACGGTGCCCCCGGAAACCCTGCGCTCGCCGTCACTGGCTCTGACCACAGCCCGATTGCTGCCATTGCGATGCTGCTGCTGCTTGGCGGCTGCCTTGTGGCCGCTGCGCGCCGACACAACGTGCCGGGAGGACAACGCACACTGTGACCCAACACCCACAACGCGATATCACGCACCCAGACGCCGACGGGCCCGAGGTCGCTGGGTCCCTCCTTTCCGGAGGGGCCCGCGATCAGCGGGATGCCGAACTCATCGAAGCATTCCGGCAGGGCGATGCCGGGGCCATGGATGAGCTGTTTGCTCTGCACCGATCCTTCGCGCTCCAGCACGCAGCTCGCTACGCGACTCCGCTTGTGCCTGCCGAGGACATCGTTTCGGAGGCGTTTGTTAAGGTCATTCAGGCCATCCGGAACGGCAAAGGACCCACCGTTTCTATGTGGTGGTATCTGGTGAGCGCGATGAAGAGCGTTGCGATTAATCAGACGGTGGCGAATAGCAGGACGGCGCCTGTCGAAGATGAGACACTGCAGCTGATGGCCGAAACCGCCGTTGAGATTCCGGAAGATGGCCTCGCACAGAACGCGATCGTTGAGGCCTTTAACCGGCTTCCGGCGCGGTGGCAATCGGTGATTTGGTATCGGGATCTTGCCGGCTATTCCCTTGCGGAGACCGGGGTGGCGCTTGGCCTCAACTCAAACGGGGTTGGTGCCCTGTATTCGAGGGCTCGCAAAGCGTTTCGAGTTGAGTATCTCACGGCGATTGCCGGAGACGAGGCGAAACCGGATTGCCAGCCGTTTGTGCTTCGGCTGATTGAACGGTCCGAGGCAGAACAGGGCGAGGATGCGTTGCTTGACGAGCACCTAGAAACGTGCAGTTCCTGCCGGTTCACGATGCGTGAGCTCATT
Organism: Lysinibacter cavernae; assembly: GCF_011758565.1. Lineage (GTDB taxonomy): Bacteria > Actinomycetota > Actinomycetes > Actinomycetales > Microbacteriaceae > Lysinibacter > Lysinibacter cavernae. Next base: position 1,557,601 of record NZ_JAAMOX010000001.1, on the reverse strand, counting down.
CGGATCCGTTCGCGATTTGCCGGGGCGATGGCAATCACCGCACCAGGGCTCGCCTTCGAAGCGTTGCTCCGCCAGGCGCTTGCTGGCGAGGTTGATGCGATGGCGTTTGGTCACGGTAGGTTTGACGTGCTCGCAAGATTTGACGGCACAACGGCGGCAGCGATTGCGAGGGTGGCTCCGGCAAATATGTTGATTGCGGCCGCAGGTGGGGCTGGCGCAATTGCCCTCGCGGTAACCCTCCTGACCAGTAGCGCACCGGCCAACGACACTTCGGATACCTGGGGGAATGCCCCAACGGCTCACGAGCGATCGACCGCCGAGGTCGTTGAGGTCCCGCCTGCCGACCCAGGGGAGTCCGCAGGAACCGACGGCAGCGAGGGGAGCGGTGACTCATCATCAGTTGTCGGCAGCACGGGGTCGGCGCCAATCGTTGAAGTCGCCGCAGCTGAAGGCATGTGTCGAGTCTTTTTTGAGCCGAGTATCGGCAACAGGATGGCGTTTTTTGAGCAGCGAAGCACAACAGAAGCGGAGTGCCGCATCGAGCTCGTCCAGCCGAACGGCGATCTGATCGAGCTAAAAAACGGTCCGAGCACCCAGTTCGCCCAGGCGACACGGCCCGACACCTATTTCATTCGGGTGCAGGGCGAGGCCGAGGCGCCAGCGCTGTATAGCGTGACGCTCTCGGCCGAGCAGGTGACGCGCCTACCGTGATTCGACGGCTGCATCCGCTGCCGACTTGTGGTTGCTGTTGGCCCCGCGGAGCTTGCCCGGCCACCAGAAGGCGTCGCCAACCAGGAAGGTGAGCGCTGGCACGATGACCGTGCGCACGAGCAGCGTATCGATGAGCACACCGATGCAAACGATGATGCCAATCTGGGTGAGCGTGATGAGCGGGAGCACACCAAGCACCGCAAATACGGCAGCCAAGAGGATGCCTGCGCTTGTGATGACTCCGCCGGTCGCGGCGAGGGCGCGGATCATGCCTGGCCGTGTCCCGTGTGTTTCGGCCTCCTCCTTCGCCCGTGTGACCAAGAAAATGTTGTAGTCGACGCCGAGCGCAACGAGGAACAGGAAGCTGAAGAGAATCACGTTGCTGTCGATCGCGGGGAAGTCAAACACCGTCTGGAACAGAATCCAGCTGGCCCCGAGGCTCGCGAAGAACGAACCCACAACCGTGAGCAAGAGCAACACGGGTGCCACGAGCGCGCGAAGCAGGAGGATGAGCACAACAAAGACGATCGCGAGGATGAGCGGGATAATGAGGTCTTGATCTCGTTCCTGTGCCGTGTTCGTATCGAGCGTTTCGGCGTCAAGACCGCCAACAAGGGCATCTGCGCCGTCGATGGCATGCAGCGCGGAGCGAAGGTCGGCGACGGTTGCCAGGGCGGCGGGCGTCTCTGCTGGGGCGTCGAGCACAACCGTCACCTGGGTGATGGTGCCGTTGGTATCCCCAACCGTTGCAGACGAGACCCCCTCGACGTCGCCCGCCTTCGCCGCAACTTCCTTGGCTTTATCGGCATGCGCAATGACAACGGTTGGCGATCCGCTTCCGGCTGGGAACGCATCGGCGATGAGTTCTTGGCCAACGACGGCTTCCGGAACCGATGTGAATTTCTCCGTCTGCGAGAGGCCGGTCTGAATGTGCGGAACTCCAAGGCTGAGCCCGCCAAGTACCGCGATGCCAACGAGGGCGACGACGAGCGGTTTTTTCGATACGGCGGTGCCGAGCTTGAACCAGAGCCCGTGCTCCTGGCGGCTTTCCGAGCCGAAGGAAGGTACATAGGGCCAAAACAGACGGCGCCCAAAGAGCACAAGAGCGGCTGGGAGTACCAGCAGCGCAAAGAGCATGGCGACGACAACGCCAGTGGCGCAGGCGATGCCAAGCGCACGGTTGCCGGTGAGTTCGGCAAACAGCAGGGTCAGGAGGCTGAGGACAACCGTACTGCCGCTCGCAATGATTGCAGGACCCGCGCCACGAAGCGCTCTGGCCATAGCGTCTCGCCGATCCTCATGGGTGCGAAGCTCGTCCCTATAGCGCGAAATGAGTAGGAGCGCGTAGTTGGTCCCCGCGCCAAAGACGAGGACCGAGAGGATGCCGGTGACCGAGGCGTCCAGCTCGATGTCAAACAGCGAGGCAACACGCGTCGCAACGATGCTTGACAGGCCATCCGCGAGTCCGATGACCACGAGGGGAACGAGCCACAGCCACGGGCTGCGGTAGGTGATGATGAGCAGAATCCCAACGACGATCACGGTCGTCAGCAGAAGGGTGAAGTTCGCTCCCTTAAACACCGAAGCGATATCAACCGCGAATCCTTCCGGGCCGGAGAGCCGTGCCTGAAGTCCGTCGGGCAGGTCGCTGTTAGCGGCGGACCTGATCTCGTCCGCCCGCTCCGCTTGCGCGGTGACGTCAGATGTGACCTCGAGTGGGACAACAACGATCGCCACCTTGCCATCATCAGAGACGGTTGCCGGTGGCACAAATCCCTCGGTCGCGAAGCTGCTGAGTTTGGATGCGGCTGCGTCGACCGCTTGTGTGTCCGCCGCATTGAGTGTTGCGCTGTCGTCGCGGCTGTAGACGAGGATTGCGGAGGTCTCGTTGGCTCCAGGAAGCTCCTGTTGCAGCGCGGCAACCCGCGCGGATTCCACGGAATCCCCAAGGCCGACGCCGGGGGAGGTCTCGCCAGCGCTTCCAGAGCCGAGCGCGAAGATGGCTGCCGAGAGCAGCCCCGCGACGACCAGCACGATCCAGGACGTTCGTTTCCCGGTTACAACGTTGACGATTCGTTTCACAACTCAGCCTTAGTTAGATAGATTGATTACTAGCTAGGCTAGCTAAACTATCTATAAACTGGGGATCATGCAAACGCAACCCGAAGATTCCCCTGCGGCTCGCCAATCCGTCCGGCCGCAAAGTTTGCAGCTGCGGGCGCTCGTTGAGCTCAGCGGAGAATTCGAGAAGCATCTCGCTCGCCAACTGACCGTCAACGCGACCGACCTTGAAGCAATGGAGCATCTCATTCAGGCCGGGCCGCTCAGCCCCACCGAAATCGCGCGACGGCTCGACATTAGTACGGCCGCGGTTACCTCGGCCATCGATCGCCTTTCGACCCTTGGGCACGTTGACCGTACTCCAAACCCTGACGACCGAAGAGGGGTGATCGTTGCTGCGACTCCCGGGTCCGCCGCGAAAGCAATGTCTGTCCTGCTTCCCATGATCTACGCGGTTGACGCAGTCCTCGACGAATTTGACAGTAACGAACAGGCCGTGATTGGCAGGTATCTTGAGAGGGTCTCTGAAGAATACTCCGCGCACATCGGCGAATAAGATTCGCGTTTGAGTCGCCCATTCGGCGAGTTATTCAACAGGCGTGTGATGTGACCTCGCAGTGGAGCTGCCGGGAATTGAACCCGGGTCCGCTGCTGTGATTCTGTGCCTTCTACGGGTGTATCTTGTGCAGACGTTCTACTTGGCCCCGATCTTTGTCACAAGCACCTAGATCGACGGGCCCAGTCTCAGTTTAAGTCCCGATACATCCTGAGACGCGGTGTATCAGCAAGCTCCCTAATCGACGCCAGAGCACGGGGCGGAAGCAAACCCGGTCTGACGGACTTTCTACTCTGCCTTAGGCGGCGAGAGCGAAGTCGGTGCGCTTAGAATTGGCACCTATTGTTTTGCACAGATCGTTAACGAGATAACTGTGCATCCTCGACCCGCTTCTCACAGTTTCGCAGGCAACGTCGAAACCGATCAGCCCCCGATTGTGTTGCCGCGGCAACAACTTGGGTGGGTCACATCACACGCTGTTGAGTTATGGGCCTCAATATGATTGAGGCCAGCTTTTTATTCTACGCAGTTCTTGGCTGCGAAACAAGCCTGCTCGGCTGTGGTGTGGACTGGGTTGTCAGTCCTTGGTTCTTGCCAATGTCGGGCGTTCCGATGAGATCCTCGCCCTGCCGTAAGGGGTGGGCTCGTGTGCGCGTATGTGTGCCCCGTGTGGTGAAGCTCGTCTTCGAGGTGGGCGATTCGCGTTTGTGATACTCGTATCGGTTAAACATTCAACCCCTGTGCGCAGATTCGGGGGGTGTATCTGTGCACAGGGGTTGGTGTCTTATGGAAGTTCGCGGGGGGTCTTGCTCCCTTAAGGTGTAACACCTAGTGGTGAAAAACTATCTCAGTGATGAGGAGGTAAATCATCTCTAGTGGCTAAAGCCTGATTACATTCTTTATTCTTCGACAGATAGAGGTCACTAGGGGTGGATTGTGCTGAAGTTGGGTGGGGTGAAATTTGCGGGTGTACTTACTTCAGGGGTGAACTAGGTGCTCTAATTGCGTCCTGAGTGTTATCTGTGGTTGTTCATGAGTGGACTAGGTGGTCCGTTAGGCGCGTTCGGTTGCCGATGAGGCGCTTGCCCGCACGGCCAGCCATTCGTTTCCGAGGTTCACCTGATCGATTGGTCTCCATGACTGTGATTCGAGGTACTCCTCAACGGATGCGCGGGAGATGGGGTGATCGCCGCCGCTCGGAAAGCAGATCCAGAAGACCCGCGAGGTGCCGAGGCTGTCGAGGAGATGAGTGATGTTGTCTTCGAAATCTTCCGGCGACCGCACAAAGCTCAGCGCTACCGAAACTCCTGTGCTCGCGCTGGTCACGGAGCGGGCATCTTGGGGGAGCGGCTCGATGAGCGAGCGATCTGACACCGTTGAGCCGACGATCCACACGCGGTCTCCTGGCTTGATGAGGAGTTTTTCGGCGTTGCTTTTGTCGGTCATCGCATCCTCCGTTGGTTGATGTTGTTAACGCTACTGGGGTGATGATCTGTGCGAAAGGGGCTTGTTTGCGCATTACGGAGTGTGTTCGCGGCGAGCGAGCGGCAGGATGAACCGGAATGATTTGAAGCGTCAAGTAAAAGGCGTATCATTGTGGCATGACCGAACCGCAGTGGTTAAGCCCTTCTGAGCGGGAGCTGTGGCTCAAGCTCACCGCCCTCTCTATGCTCATGCCCAGTGCGGTTGAAGGGCAGCTCAAGCGAGAAGCTGGGATTAGCCAGTTTGAATACCACGTGCTCGCCATGCTTTCTGAGGCTGATGGCCACTCGCTCCTGATGAGCAATCTTGCGTTCCGCACCAACTCGTCGCTGTCCCGGCTGTCGCATGTTGTGACTCGGCTCGAGAAGCAGGGCTGGGTGAGTCGCTCTGCCTGTCCAACTGACGGGAGGGCGACCATGGCGCTGCTCACGGATGCTGGCTTCGCAAAGATAGAAGAGACAGCGCCAGGGCATGTTGAGGCGGTTCGTCGAGTCGTATTTGACTCGCTCAACCAGAAGCAGGTGAGCAGGCTCAACGAGCTGCTCAACCCAATCCTTGACTCCGTCGATCCTGAGCGACGTGCGACGTTCTATCACGAGCAATCGCAGTAGGGAATCCTCTGCGAACCGTGCCGCCGGTTGAAGCGGGTGTCACGTGGTGGCGCCGTACTGGTGGTTCTTGCGAGAGGTGAGGGTGGCGGTTAGTCGCGCGCGAGGATGCTGAGTGCTTGCTCGTGAAGGAGGCCATTCGTGGCAAGCGAGTTGCCATTCCAAGCGCCCGGTTCGCCGTTAATTCCGCTAAACCGGCCGCCGGCCTCTTCGACTATCGTGACGACAGCGGAGAGATCGTATGGCTTGACATCAAATTCGCCTGCGACGTCGATGAGGCCCTCCGCAAGCAGCATGTATGCCCATGAGTCCCCAAACGCCCTGTCTCGCCAGACGGCCCTTGTGAGGTTGATGAGTTCGGGGAGATAGCCTGCTTCGTCCCACTGCATGACGCTTTGGAAGCTGAGCCAGGCATCCGAGAGCTCCGCAACGGCAGAGACTCTGAGTTGCTGTGCTTGGCCGCCGGCCGTGCTCATCCATGCGCCCCCGCCGCGGGTTGCCCACCAGCGTTTGTTGGATGAGGGAGAAGACACGACGCCGACCTGCGGGACACCATCTACCTCAAGTGAAATGAGTGTTGCCCAGCCGGGAACGCCGCGCATGAAATTTGCGGTTCCGTCAATAGGGTCGATAACCCATTGCCGTTTCCCGTCCTTGGTCTCAAAGGCATCGCTTGCTGCGCTGACGCCATACTCTTCGCCGAGGATGCTGTCGCCGGGTCGCTCTGTCTGTAATCGACTGCGAATGGCTCGCTCAACGGATTGATCGGCATCGGTGACATTGCTTCGGTCTGGCTTGGTTGCGACGGTGAGATCGGATGCCCGATAGCGTTCCATCGAAATGATGTCGGCTTCGGCGGCAAGCGCAAGGGCGAGGGCGAGGTCTTCGGACAGTAGGTGCTTGGTCACGGGTTAACCCTAGCGTCAGAGAATGAGGACGCTTTGGCGGATTTGCTGTATGTTCCCACCGAGATGCGTGACTTTCCGGTGAAGCCAGGATAGAGTTTCGGTATGACGAACTTTGCAATTGGTACGAGGCGAACTGGGTCCAGCCGGGCTCGGTCCGATCTTCGCCGCCACGCTGGCTTCTTTGGCATCGCCGGCGGGGTCTTCCTCGGCGTGCTTGTTGCCGTTGCCTGTGCTGCAATTTCTTCTGTTCTTTAGGCATTCGCGTGGCGCTTGCCAGCAAAACGGACCTCGTTTTGCGTGCGGCTCCAAGTTCCTATAAGCTCTTATCTGTTGTCCGAAAGACAGCGACGCACCTCTAGCTCAATCGGCAGAGCAACTGACTCTTAATCAGTGGGTTCCGGGTTCAAGTCCCGGGGGGTGCACTCGAAGCCTCTTACCTCTCGCCAGGTAGGGGGTTTTCGTCATTTTTAGAGACAAGTACGGGATGTAGTCCCCAAAGAGGCTTATAGGCCAAAAGAGTGGATGGCTCGGGTGTGTCATCCTCGTCCAGCCCATACTATGCTTGGCCAGAGGCCTTGGTCGGAGTTCAGCCTCAAGCGATACTGAGGCACAGACTTTCAGGAACAAAGGAAAGGGCATGGTTTGCGCAAGTGCGCATTCGAATAGACCACGCCGCAATAGTTCGTATGCCGCAATAGCCGCCCGGCTGAGTGCATCAGTCACAGACTTTAGGCGGTGGCTGTGGACGTGGGCGTCTTTACTGCCACAATGAGAGCCATGGCATCAACGATCTGCGGCTACTGCGAGACGTACACCCACATGACCCATAGGTGGTCTAGCTATGCGAACGAGAGAGAGCTAATTCAAGTCGCTAGCACCTGCGACAACTGCCAACGCCTTTCCGTAGGTGTAGTTGAAGACTCTCGAGGGTCAGGCGCTGGCCTTGAGTCTGACTTCAATAACTCAGCGGGGTCACCACAATGGTGGCCAAAGGCTGGACAGTCGCCTCAAATACTTGACGTTCCTGCCCACATTGCGAAGGCCGCACGTGAGGCATACTCAACAGCAAGCATCAACGCCAACGTCGCTTCCATCCTCATGGCCCGAACCGTTGTGGAAGCCGCAGCAAAGGCGAACGGCATCACCTCAGGGAACCTTGTCACCAAGATAGACAAAATGAAGGATGCTGGTCTGATCAGGGCGGTGCTTGCTGATGCGGCACACGAGGTGCGTCACTTAGGAAACGACATGGCACACGGCGATCTGGACGACCTGCCGGATTCAGATGACGTTCAGGATGTTCTTGAACTCATGAAGCAGATCCTCAACGAAGTGTTCCAGAGCCCAGCCATTGCGGCGCGCTTGAAGAACCGTCGAATGGGATAGAAGAACTTCACCAAGAGCCTCGCCATAATGCGGGGCTCTTCGTGTTTAACTCAGGAAGGAATTAGCCCGCTGCAGTCCGGTAGCGGGAAAGGAGCTCCCCAGTTACCGGCCCCAAGTACTCCGTGACCTTGTCTACCCACATCGAATGCTCGAAGCATTCGATGCACAACAGTGTGTCAACATCTGCGTCGAACAAACCTTTTATGGCTTGATCCTCGACAAAAGCCCAGTAGCGCGTGAACGCATCTTCAAAGCCGGAACGAACTACCACCCGAAACTCTGGCGAATAAGTGATCTCAATGGCGTTTTTCTCAATCCAACTGCGTGCGTCGCCCAACGCAATGTACGGCAGCGGTTCGCTGTCCTTGTAATAGAACCAGCTCTCAGGATCATCCGTGGCCTCTGGGAGTGCCGCCAAGAGTGCATATACAAACTCGCTCTTGTTCATGCCGTAAGCCTAACGGTGTGGTTTGCGCCGAGTGAGGGGGAGCCATGAGGCCCATGATCAAAGCCCATCTGGAACTCGTGATCACCGCACACATCGCTGACGAGAGCGGCATTGACCTGATTGGAGTAAAAGCGGTCGGGGGTGAGGCCACTGACTTTACCGACGTGGACCATAACTGAGTGGCGCATTCCTCGAGACTGGCAATGGTCAATTCGGATATACCGCAGACAGCCTATTTCACAATGGCCCAGCGGATAACGGGAGGTGCGACGTGAGGAGTCGATGCATCCGAGATAGCCAACACTCAACCGGTCGTGACTTCTCGGTCGTCGCGGCCGGTTGAGTTGTGTTCGAGGGAGATATCCGCTTTGGGTGCGGCTGGCGTCGAACTGGTCGATGGAGCGATACCTGTTATCGCCTGGAGCGACGACGTTATGGTAAGAGTTCACGAGGGAACGGGATTTTGCCCGATTCGGGACTCGCTCAGGCTTCCACTGCAGGGCGAAGATACTCTGATCCGATGCGTTCTCAATTAAACGACTTGAGTCGAGTGAACAGTACCCAAGAAGTTCAGAAGAAGCGTGCGAAGCTTGGGCAGCTGCTGGTCTCGATTGGGTCAGTTGTGTTCGGTGGAGTTGGTTTCCTGACTTTGGGCCTTGTCGGTGTCGTAATCGATATCGCATACGGCGACATCATGCGTAGCCAGCATCCCTGGTTGACTGCAGGACGTGCCGTTGCCTCTCATCTTTGGCCATTCGCGTTGGTCGTTGCTGCTGGTCTTGGCCTTGCCATCGTTGGAATGATTCGGCTGCGTCTGTCCGGGGTGCGGCGCTCGCGTGTTATTGCGACAGTGATGTTATCCCTCGGATCGACGTATCTCGGCATTGGGGCCATTATGTCGCTGAGACTACTTAGCGTCGAGTACACCTCGGCCGATGTGCGCGTCACGTATCTGTTGCTTGCAATAGGAGGAGCAGGTCTTGTGTTTTGGGGCCTTGCGCTCCGTCGCCGAAAATGAGTTCAGTGCTACCCATGTATGGCCAATCTCGCCGCACGTCGTGCCGGCGTCAAGGGCCTGATCAACCACCTGTGCCGCGGCGTCGGCTTTCTGCTCGGTCCGCATCCCAACCTGGCGAGGGGCGGGCGCGCGAGGCTTTGCCGCGTACGAATCTCTGATGTGCGCCGGCTTTGGGAGTCTATTTCTTGTGCAGCAGCGCTTTGACAGCGATCCAAAGGAGGACACTCGTTGCGCCTATGCCAATAAGTGTCGGACCGAGAAGCAAGCTGCGAGCTCCTGCAATAGTCGTCGCTTCATTCAGGCCAATGCCCAAGAGGATGCCGCCTACGACCATGCCAACCAGACCAATGTGGAGAAGTAGCTGGACGTAGATGTTGTCTTTTGTGACTTGCTCAACGCGCGGGTAGCTTTGTGCTTGAATGTTTTGGCTCATGGCTTGATTATAGTCAGACCCACGCTGGTATTCAGCGGTATCCCAAAGTAATGGAAACTTGCTATCAGTGGTTTTCCGGTTCAACTCCCGCGGTGCATCGGTCAGCGATAGGCTTTGTACGTGCATCACCAACCGGGACATGTCCCGAAAAGCTGTCGGTAATCGTAACGATGCCCCAAAATACTCGATTGAAACGAGACTCATGAAGCTTCGCGTAATCCCTGTCCTCCTTACCGCAGCCGCGCTTATGCTCATGGGATGCTCCTCTTCGTCGGGCGACGAAGCCGCACAAGCCGACTGCACCGTGCCGGCAACGGGCAGCGTGAGTGACTCAATCAAGGTCACGGGAGACTTCGGTAAAGAGGTCAAGGCAACATTCGAAACCCCGCTCACGGTTGAGGGCATCCAGCGCACCGTCCTCGACAAAGGCGACGGCGACATCATCGTCTCCGGCGATACCGTCAGTACACAGGTCACCGTATTTAACGGCAAGACCGGCGATCTTGTTGCCACCGAGCTGATCCAGCTTCCAGTGAACGCCGAGCTTGGCGTCTCGGAGGGCTGGCTGGCAACGGTTGAGTGCATGCCCGTCGGCAGCCGTGCCGTTTCAACGATGGAGGCATCTGAGATCGCGGGGGAGGCCGGGTACCCTGAAAAAGATGTCGCCCCAACCGACAGCGTTGTGGTTGTTGCCGATGCCATCGAGATCCCAGAGGCTCCTGCTGCATCAGCAGAGACGTGCGCTCCAGACTTCGTGCCAGAGGATGCGCTCAAGACAGCGAAGGGTACGGAAAAAGACCTGCCCTCTGACTACCCTGAGGTCACACGGGGCTCAGATGGCCAGCCAACGATCACCTTCCCGAAGGACTTCACCTCACCAACCGAGTTTGCATCGGCCAACACCATCGAAGGTGACGGCACGACCGTTGCGGCAGGTGACTGCGTCACGGTGCATTACAAGGGCATTAACCAGCAGACCGGTGAAATCTTTGACGAGAGCTGGGCACGAGGGGCCCCAACCAGCTTCCTCACGACCAAGGTGATTCCTGGCTTCACGAAGGCCCTCGTCGGTCAGAAGGTCGGCACCCAGGTTGTTGCACTTATCCCTCCGGCCGACGGATACGGCGAGGCAGTTGACGGACAGGGCAGCACCGGCAACATCGCCTTTGTGGTCGATATCTTGGCCACAACCCCTGCAGATAAGGCAACTGCGACTCCAGCGAACTGAGACGAGTGGGTTCCTGACAGAGCCCGCTGAAAAGCGCGCCCTGATTGGTGGGCGTGCGTAGCAGCATCCACCTGCTCACTCCTCACCAACGACACATCATCGACGGCGGTAAATCCTCCCTCTTCTGGCGAAGAAAGGGAGGATTTACCGCCGTCGTTTGTGTGAGGCCGGTGAACCAGCTGGCCGAGCCTCGTGGAGACATTCGCTGACGTTGTTGACCCCAAAAACATCCCTCTCCAAAAGATTTTTGACCAATTTTGATTTGAGCGTTGCTTTTTTGTTGTTTCCAGGTCTTTTAAGGTGTGGGGATAGTTCTGGGGTGTTTTTTCCGCGCCAGGAAACCCTAATATCGCTCCGCGTTATCGATAGGGAACATTTTTATGCGACGGTTTTACGGACTCGCAATTGCAGTATGTCTTGTGGCTACTGCGGTTTTTGCGGCTTCCTTCGTGTTCGACTTCACCAAGTCGTATGCGATTCGTCACGCAGGCTCAACCATTTCTGCAGACTTTGCGCAGCTCGCCTTTTCTGCTGAGAGTGAGTACCGCGTCGATAACACGACCCCTCTGCTCGTTGACGGGTCGAGCCGCCAGCCACTCGATTCCAGCAAGCTGCTCATGTTCGAAGGCGACCGGTTTCAGCTGCTGAACCAGGCCGTCGCCGTGCTTGGGGGCAACGACGTCAGCCTGCTGGACAGCAAGTCCTACGTGTCGGATGCCGCTCCCGACTATTCCGTTTCGACCGATTTTGATGGCTCGGACGTCGCAGCTTCACTGCCGGCTGGCGCGATTATCAAGCTCGCAGCAGGGCGATACCTCGTGCTTGACAGCGCGCAGCTGAGCAACGGCAAAGGATTTGAGAAGGCTATCGAGCGCAACGCCGTTGTTTCGGTTGACGGCAACGGGAAAGCCCGCATTTTTCATGGCGGCGAGATGGACGAGTTGGTCAACGATTCGATGGTGCTTTCACTTGAGAGCATCGGCTGCTCAATCGAGCTGACCAACGAGTTGCTGTCATGCCTTGACGAGAAACAAAACGTCGACCTCGCAAACATCATGGTCGATTTTGACGATGACCCGACTGCTCGTAAGCCAAAGGCTGACGAGGCAACGGCTACACCAACCCCGTCGGCCACACCCACTCAGGAAGAGGATGCCAGCCCATCGACCCAAGGGGACACCACCGCAGACGGCGTGACCACAAACACTGAGACGGGAACCGGAACCGGCGGATCATCTGGCAACGATGCCCCATCAACACCCTCCACCGACACGACGGTAGACCCGAACACCTCGGCAAACGTTCAAGACATCATCGACTCGCTGAACGAAGCTCTTGCCAACCAGAACCCTGTGCTGCCAGAGGTTGCACTCGGCCTCACCGTCAGCGGTCGTACAATCGTTGGCAACGGAGCCATTAACGACCCGCAGGGTCGCCTTGCGTCGCTCAACCTCACGGTAACCGCTGCCGACGGGACGGTTGCCTACACAACCGGGCTTGGTGTTGCGACCGGCGCGATCGGGTTCAGCACTGACAACCTCGAATACGACACGGATTACTCTGTTGTGCTCTTGGGGACCTACGTAGACGCCACGAATACGGTCGCCTCGGCGACGTATCACCAGCAGGTGGTGAAGATCACCTCGTTGACGCTGAGCTCGGCGCTGGTTTCGCGTGCAGCTCATGAGCTGGCCCTTGACCTTGGTGCACGGGGAGACCTCGCGAACCTTCGCTCCTTGAGCCTGACCTACCGGGTGAACATTGATGGCGAGCCATCCCTTGGAACACTCGACGTTGATGTGTCACAGCTCCGTGCCTCAGGCAGCACCCGGTTGAACCTCACCGGGCTGCTCCCGGTGACTTCTTACCTCATCGAACCCGCTGCGGTCACGTTTGAGGGCCGTAGCGCTGCGCTGCCGGAGTGGTACACGATCGAACGCACCATCGCACCCCAGCCAACGATTGCGGGGGTCAACGCAAAATACAGCGTTGACGACCGTGCGTTTGCCGTTGAGCCAATTGACCTCGTCGACGAGTTTGAGACGATCCAACGAATCAGGTATCTCGGTTTCGAGGCCGGTGACTTTGCCACAAACGGCATGGATGCGACTGAACTTACGCGGGTAACGGCATCCGCCGAAAACAAGTTTGGCGCGGCACTCGCCCCGCTCAACAGCACAATGGGTGACGGCTCGTACGTTTTTGTTGCCGTACTCATCGGCAATGACGGTGATACTGATTTTGAGATCATTAGTGCTCCCTCCGACGCCGTCGAGATGGATGAAAAAGCGCTCCCGCAGGCATTCTTTAGTCTCGAATCGGCCACGGCGGCCCAGCTGAATATCAACTACCAAATGGTCGATATTGACAACACGCTCATCAACGACACCTTTACCCACCCGGTGATGTTCCTGTATGCCCTCGACTCTGCGGGTAACCCAACAGGGGAACCGCTGCAGCAGGTTGATCTCACCACGGCAGCAACCATCCAGTCTGGCCAGTTGAATTTTGCTGGCCTGACCAAGCAGACGAAGTATCGAGTTGTGACCGTCGCGTCGTACAACATTGGCCAGGGCGCTGTGAAGGACCAGGTCATTGCCACGTCCGACATCTTCATGACTACCGATGTGGAGACAGTCCAAGCGACGATCCTGTTGAACCAGGCTGGTCTCGACGCGGCATCGGTGACGGTGCAGCTTTCTGAAAACGCGTCAGTGCTCGCCGGTGCCAAACTTCGTGTGTACCGTCAAAGCGACCTGCAGCAGGTTGGCGACCTCATCGATCTGAGCCCGTCGCTCTCCGGCATCGTGACACCAAACTTTGGTGCGTTTGATCTGACCGGCCTGCAGTCAAATACCAATTACGTTGTGCAACTGGTTGAAGCCGTTGACACGGGAAGTAACGCCGTACCTGTTCAGGGCTCGCTGAGCTTCGTGACCAAGAAGCGCGACCCAGTGACCGAACGGCTCGAAAGTTCCTACAGCGAAAGCGCAAACTCGCTGAGCGCAAAGGTCAACCTCAACGCGGGAACCGACCTTGTTGATACCGATCGTGCCATCACCTCGATCGTGTATACGGTTGCGGACGTTGCCGACCCGACCGTGACGCTGACCAGCAAGACGGTCACCGAACTGACCAAGTTCAAGGAAAGCGTGAGCTTCGATGTGCTCGCTGATGAACTGGGTCGAGGACGGCAGTATGTCATCACGGCCACCGTCATGTGGAACGACAACTACGCCGATCACACGGTGTCCCATGTTGGTCAAACCCTGACCGTGAACAAGGCTGTTGCGGACGCGACGTACTACTTTGTCTCGAAGGATGCGTCCGGCACCACCATGCGAGTGGTTGTCCGCGATCCAGACAGCAGCCTGATCGACGGTACGCTGAAACTGACGCACGGAACGGGCGACGTCGCGCTCACCGTTGGCAACAACACCGTGACGATCCCGAACCAGGGCACAACTCAGACCGTCACAACCGCGGCCTCGTACCGTCTGGTTGCAGGCGAGACGCCCGCCGCTCAGACGCTCATGACGAGTGTGCTCGAGCCAACGTTGGATGCCGCAACCGGGCAGGCGACACTCGCTTACGACCACGCAACCCGTTCGCTTCTTGTGACGCCAAGCCTGACCTCCGGGACCGCAGGCAACGCGCTACTCGCGACCTACACGGGCTCGCGTGTTGGCGAGGCAGCGACGTCATTCCAGCGTTCCACGTCGGGAACCGCAACGGTTTCGCCGTTCACGGTTGCCCTTCCCGTTGGCGACCTGCTCATGGACCAGAACCTCAACCTCGCGATGAAATCATCCGTCAGCTCGGTGACCAACACGTTCAACACCTCGTCCTCCGACGGCATGGTGTACTTGCGTGCTCCTGCGGCAAATGCCTCGGTCACGAGCGTTAACGGCGTCAACTCGCTGTCGACGGTGCCGGCAGCTGCGGCCGCGTACTCCATGACGGGAGGAACGTACAACAGCCAGACCGGCGATATTAACGGGGTTCAATTCTCCAACGCCGTTACCGGCACCAAGCTGAACTACGTTGGGCGTCTCGTTGACAACAGCGACGTGGCCGGAGTGTTCAACCTCATCCACCAGCCAAACGGTACCTACGCCCTGCAGTTTGGGTCGCAGTTCATCAGTATCACTGCGAGCGGCTCAAACGCTGTTGGCTCTGCAGCAACGGCGACCCAACTCATGGTGTACGGCGTAAAAACCACCGAGAGCATCCTTGAGCCACAGCCCATCGTGACTCCGGCGCTGACCGTGCCGACCGCATCCATTGCGAACCTTGAGATCTACGACCAGAGCATCAAACTTGATGTGCTTGGTTCTGACCCAGACAACGTGCTGCTTCGTGGGGCTGGCCTCACGAAGCCAGAGCTGTACGTCAATATCTACAGCCCGCTCAACGTCAAGGTCGGCTCGGTCAAGCTGTCGCAGCTGCCAACACTCGGCCAGGCAATGGGATCGCTCTCGCCAAACGTGACGTACACGCTGAAGATCGAGGGGCAATACGACTTGCTCGCCGGTGCTGGCACGGTAGATGCCGTGTTTGCTGAGCAACCGTTCACGACCCTGCTCGCGATGCCAGCCATGACGAGCACGGCCTACAACTGGAACCTCAGCTGTAGCGCGACCGTGCCACGCTCGACGCAGGCCACCGTGAGTTACACGGACCTGTCTCACGTGCTGACCGGGATCGACTACGTCTGGTACCAGCAGCCGACCGGCTTCGTGATCGGCACTGACCTCGCAGCCACTGAAACGGCTCTCGCCGCCCTCACGCCGGTTGCTACCTACAGCTCGACCAACACCTCGTTTGCCATGGCCATGAAGGATGGCGCTACGTTCAAATACGTTGCGGGCAAGACCTACATTGTCGCCGCGTATATGAAGACGAGCATCCCAACCGCGCCCCGGTTCTTGGCAAATGCCAAGCTGCTTGCCATTCCAAATGTGGCTGCGGCAACGGGAACCATCGTGAACTCGGCAACCACAACGCGGAGCCTCGACCTCGGCTTCACCATGTCAGACGCGAGCGGATACCTCACGTGCGCGACAACGAAGAACTTCACCTACACGCTCGTTGAGATTGCCTCGAACACAACGGTGGCCTCCGGATCGTTCAGCATCAACGGTTCGAGCGGCAGCTGGCCATCGACGACGTTTGACAACCTGTCACCGAACACGAATTACAAAATGACGGTAACAGGGACCTACGACAACCTCACTGGTGCCGGACCGGCTCCGTGGCCAATCACGGCGAGCTTCACGACGTTTGACGAGTATGTGACCGCCAACAGCCCGCTGATTAGCCACGACGGCACACAGTTCAACGTGTCGATGAGTGGTATCTCGAAGGGATCGAGCAGCATCAACTCGATCAACGTTGTGCTGCACAAGATCAGCAACTACGGAACGTCGAGCCAGTCGGACGTCATCGTGCAGACGAAGCCGGTAACCGTTCCGACGGCCAACCCCGGCTCGATCGCAACCTCGTTCCCGACCGCAGGATTTGATACCGGCGTGTACTACGCGGACATCGTGATCTCCTACACCGTGAACGGGACGACCACGACTCGCACCTACTCGGCTCAGACCTTCATGATGATGCATCAGGCTTCCCTGCTGCGGATGGCAATGAGCGTGGACGGGGGAGACGTGACGGTTGATGCTTCAGCGCTTGCGGATGCCGACGCAGACGTTACGTTCACCCTGCGAAACGCGGCAGGGGTCGAACTCGACTCGGTCACGACGGAACCGAACGATTCGGTTGAGCTTTCGGCGGCATCCAGCGACATCATGCTCAGCGTTGAAGCAACGACGAAGGATGGCGAGGTGCTGGCGACCAGCGCCGTTGCCGACCCCTCCCAGGCGCTCTATGCGGACGTCAACGCTGGCGCGCAGACGGTTGTGCTCACTCGCCCTGCTGGTGCCAACGCTGACGAATCGTTTGAGGTGGTCGTGACGCCAACGAGCAGCGACTTCTTCGATTCGATCGGCGAGGCCTTTGGCGCCGACCGAGTACAGCGCACAACCGTCACGGCCGCAGAACTCGCGGATGGTGTAACCATTTCTGCCGACCTCAAGAACGCAACGATCTCGGTCGTCAGCACCAAGAATAAGCAAGCCCAGACCGTATACGGCCTGACCAGTGAGGAAACCGCCAAATGAAGGTGAAGCTGATTGTCTCGATGCTTGGCGTCGTACTGCTCGCCGTGGTTGGCGTTGCCGTTTGGGGCACCAACCAGTCGGTGCGGTTGGATGCCGTTGAGCTTCCCTCAGCGGGAACCGTGCTTGACGCGCGCAATAACACGCTCCAGTTTGCCAAATCCGACGAGCTCTACCGCAACTGGGAGAGCAAACAACTGCTCAACCAGACCGAGGCGGATTCGGTTGGGGAGCTTGCCGCAGACAGCATGCTGACCTTCGACGACGGCGGCCTGCTGTTCACGGAGGACGCGACCAAATTTGATACCACCGGCAACATCAGCACGCTTCCGGCTCGCGAGGCGTTCAGCAAATCGGGCGAGCACAGCTTTGCTGCAGGCAGTGACTCGATTGAGGCGGATGAGGTTGCCAAAATTGGCATGCGCAAATACTTCTTCGCTGCAGAAGCCGACGTGTTGGTCGACGACGAGGTTGTTGACCGGGTGAATAACCCGCTCGTGCTCATTGACCGCACGGGAAGCGTTACGATCTCGAGCGATCAGCGCAAGAAGCTCTACATCGGCCACGTCACGCTCAAAGCGAGCGAGGGCGTTGTGCTCGACGCCAGCGCCGAGACGATGACCTACGACGATCTAGTCATTGACCTTGCCAAGGAGGGCGGCAGCGACAACGATTGGGCCGAGACGCCAACGCCGACCCCGACCCCGACGGAAGCAACTCCGACGGAATCCCCCTCGCCAACACCGACTCCCACGGCTACCCCAAGCCCGTCCGCGACGCCGCCAGCGGGGGCAGGTTCGGGCGACGGTGGGTCTGGCGCCGGCGAAGGCGGATCGGAAACCGGCGATTCTGCGGCGGATGCGGCAGCCGAGGCCGCGAGGAAACAACAGCTCGAGGAGCTCGCGGAACAACTCGACGCGCTGACCGATCTCACCTCAAGCGATGAGTTTGCGAAGCTCGTTGCCGACCTGAACGCGTCGTTGACGGTTGCGATCCCTCAGGTCGCCCAGAACGGCATTGCGCCGGGAGTAACGTCCGCCGACTTCGGGTTGACGGTCATCGACCTGAATAACGCCCTCGTTGGTATGCCAAAGGTGACCATTGTGGATGCCGGCGGCGCGGTCGCTGCCGAGAGTTTCATCCACGTTGGCCAGACGCGGTACACACTCACCGGGCTTTCGCCAGATACCGAATACACGGCCTCGGTCTCGTATTCGTTTGATTTGCGCGATGGTGAGGGTATCCGCTCGCTGACGGCACCCGCGGCAACGTTTACCACTCAGAGCGCCTACGCCCTGTATTGGCTTCAGGGATCAACCTCGACAACCCTGACGGTCAACGGGGTGACGGATGCTGTCGTTTCGGGCGCACGTCGTGCTGAACTCCGTGTCACCGAGGCAAACGGTTCCGGCGCGCCCGTCGCAACCGTGGCCACCGGAGTTGCCAACCTCGGCACGACGGGCGAGTCGGCGCTGTTGACCGGGCTGAGGCCCGACACCCTGTATCGGGTGCAGCTTGTGGTCACACTCGAGAACGGATCTCAGCTTGAGCTCAACCAATCGGCAAAGTACCGTACTCAGCCGGCAGTGAAGCTCTCGGGTGTGAGCGTTACCCCGCTCACTGATGGCGTCATGGCGCTTGCCTACAACTGGCAGTCTGACGAGTTTGTGGTCACCGACACCAACGCGGAGGTACGAACAGCCTCACAACGCACACTCGTTCCGTCAACCGTCACGACCGCTGACGATGGCACGCTGCGCGTTTCCACAAACGTTGATACCGAGGATGCGCCGCTCCTTGTCACTGTTGTCCTTCAGACCGAAAACCCAGAGACCGGTGAGCGAAGGGAAGTCTCGGCAAAAGCGGACGGACAGGTTGTGCCAGTTCCCGTTGCCACCCTGAGTGACGTCGGCGTAAACGAACCGACGCCGGATTCCTCGGTGACGACCCACACGCTGACCTACCGTTACTCTGGCGACGCCCTTGACGCGGCAGCCAGCGTGAGTCTGCAGGTGAATCTCGGCGGAAACATCCCTGCCTGGGTCACCCTCGGGCAGTCCACGCTTGTCCTCGACGAAGCGGGTGCCTCCGTGGCGACCTTCACCGTTTCCGAGAGCGTCCTCAAGAATTATGACGTTCGTGCGGCGCTCGTCCGCACGAACGTTCCCGTGCTTTATACCAACACAGAAAAAGGAAACTAACACTTATGGATCTTGTAGTCGGACTGAGCGTCATGGGCGCTGCCCTCGTTGTTGGGCTTGCCGTGCTTGGGGCCTGCATCGGGCAGGGCATCGCGGTAAGTCGAGCGACAGAGGCAATCGGCAAGAACCCAAACGCAAAGCCTGAGATT
Source organism: Lysinibacter cavernae (assembly GCF_011758565.1). GTDB lineage: Bacteria > Actinomycetota > Actinomycetes > Actinomycetales > Microbacteriaceae > Lysinibacter > Lysinibacter cavernae. Next base: position 1,538,236 of record NZ_JAAMOX010000001.1, on the reverse strand, counting down.
GTGTCAATGCTCATGGTGGGAGTGCTCACCATGGTTGTGCTCATTCTCTTCGCCCTTGTGCTTGCCGTTATCCTCATCTACATCAACCCCTTCGTTCGCTAACATGCCCACACACATTTCTAGGGGAGAGGGCAGCGCATGATCGCAACGATTCTGTTTGCGTTCTCGGTGTGGTTTGTTGTCATCATGGCGGCCGTTGTGGCCGTTCGATCGCTCCGCGCGGTGCTCGCGAGACTCTTTTCGCGGGTGATCAAACTCTCGGCATATGATGCAAGGCACGAACTCGCCTACATGAATGCCCAGCGGCGCGCGTCTGCCGAACGAGTCACCGAGCTTGAAGCACAGCAGGAGACTCTTGAGCAACTGCTCGACCGGCGAACCGACGCGCTTGAGGGGGCGCTCCTTCGCATTTCTCTGCTCGAACAGGCCGCAACTCGTCATCGCATCGCGGTCGCAGAGCCGGTTGAGATTCTGGTTCAGGCGAACCGTGACGACGAGAAGCCTCAGCCGCTCTATGAACGCCAGGTTCCGTTTTCCACCGCCGTCGGCGTGTTCGACACGGTTCTCGGCGATCGCTCCCTGCATGAGCCAACACTGCACCGTCGAGCCCAAGCCGAGTTCCTTTATCTGCAGGAGCGGGCAGCCTCACGACGTGCGCTGCCGTTTGTCGAGATCATGAACGTGCTTGACCTCTACACCGGGATCGAGCTTGACCGCTTTAAGCGCGACTTTGATCGTTTTATGGCTCAGCTTTCAGGGACGGCCGCTGGCAGGACGGTCTTCGCCCAACATCACGATCCGGTTCGCCGGATGGAGCAGCTGTGGCTCGGGGGATTCTTTACCGCGACCATCGACGGCTTTGCCGACTTCATCGCGTTTACCATGACGCGTCAGTACTCGTTTCGGACGCTCACCGCCCTTCACTCGCGCTTTATCGAGTGTTATGCGATTCAGCGGAAGGCTCCGGCTGTTGACGTTATTGTGGCCGATCAGGAGGCCGCAGCCCTCGCCCGCTCCCTGTGGGTTGAGAATGCGAGCGGACAGCACGTAGACATCCGGATTGATCGAGACATGATCGGCGGCGTCAAAGTGCAAAGCGTGTACTCGGAGATTGATTTCTCGTACCGCCAGCTCATTGAAGAATATTTTGTGGAATCAGTAGCGAGGAAAGCCTCATGAGTCAGAACGTCACGTTTAATATCGAAAAGTTTGGTCGGCCGCTCGACCTTGAATACCTTCGCGATAACGGCCGCGTTGAGCAGGTTTCCGACGGTGTGCTCTACTGCTCTGGACTCTCCAACGTTCAGCTGCACGAAGTCGTTGTGATTCACGGTACCTACCGCGCCATCGTGCTGAGTCTCGGTGAGGAACTCGTTGGGCTTGGCGTGCTTGTCGAGACGACAAACATCCACGAGGGTATGGAGGTGACACGGAGCCACGCGATCGCGTCGGTCGCT